>NZ_QTWZ01000009.1:0-104998 GCF_003461385.1 Ruminococcus sp. AF17-1AC | reverse complement strand
TTATTATACTTTGATTGTTTTTTATGTGTCAAGTTTTATTATACAGGATTACTTTTAAAAGATGCAATGCTGTCCGGCAAAGAGATTGCTACAGATGATAAAATTGCATCTCATGCAATTTGGGCAAGTGAAATTCTAAAAAAATATTCTGATTTTAACGCTGATAATGCAATGGAGATTATTCGTTATGAAGTCGGCAGAGTTTTTGAGCAGGTACTTGAAGATGCCGGAGTATTTAAGAGAGATAAACAAGGAAAAGAAGCATTTGCAAGATTTGTAGAACAATTAGGTTGATTTGGAATATACGAAAATGAGCTATTGCATTATGTGCAGTAGCTCATTTTTAATTTTATTCAAAGCTGAGAATTTATTTCAGCACATCATCCAGTGGAATCCAATTATCGCCTGACATATCTTCAGTGTAGATTGTATTATTTATGTACAAATCCTCATCAATGTCACGCACAAAGCCCCAATGAAGGTTGTACTTCTTGGCGTATTCCTTAAATGCATTAAACTTATTTTCAACCTGACGGTCAATGTTTTTGGTGTGACCAGCCTGCATACCACCCTTAGTTTCGATAATCCAAATATTTCCGTCGGTAGTCTTAATGATGTAATCAGGATAAAAGAGCCACTGCTTTCTGATACCATTCACATAGACGATAGAAAGATACTGTTGACCAGAGTCACCATTTTTGTAAACCTATTCTACACAATCAAAGGATATGTGCGTTATCTGAATTTTGTTGACTTTTTATATTTGTATGCTATAATATAATTACTGCCAAATATAAAATGCACTGATGAGTAGTGTCATTATCTTAAATTTGAGGTTTGAGAGTAGTGTAATTTTATTGGGTAGTAAAACTTCCAAGACAGGATATTGTTCTTACACCAAAAACTGAAAATAGATTATTTTTTTGTGGATGAAAGATATGAGCAGTGATTTCCGTTGGATGAGAATGAATCGTTCTACATTGGAAAGTCGATAGCCAGATTAAAGTTGAATCAGTCGGCACAGAATCCGATTACACCACGATACAAGATACCATGGAGGAATATGATAATGTCGAAAGATGAGTATTTGATAACCGATACGCCCTTCAAAGCGTTGACGGTTTTTGCAATGCCAATGATTATTGGAAGTTTCTTTCAGCAAATATACAATATGGCCGACTCTGTTATTGTCGGCCAGTTTGTTGGTTCTTCCGCACTTGCAGCTGTCGGTGCATGTGCAGCATTGACCAATGTGTTCATTTGTGTGGCACTGGGAGCCGGTGTCGGAGCCGGTGTGCTTGTGAGCCGTTATTTCGGAGCCAGGGAGTATGGCAAAATGAAAACAATCGTGTCAACCTCCTTGATTAGCTTTTTGCTTCTAAGTATAGTCCTTGGTGTTTTTGGCTTTTTCTTCGCCAACTCGTTGATGAGTGGACTGCAAACCCCTGCCGACATACTGGATGATGCAGTACTGTATCTGCGGGTCTATTTTGTGGGCTTTCCGTTTCTGTTTATGTATAACATTCTTTCTACCATGTTCACCTCAATCGGCGAATCCAAAATTCCGCTAGGACTGCTGATTTTTTCGTCCATACTGAATATTTTAATGGATCTTTGGATGGTAGCCGGGCTAGGTCTCGGTGTGTTCGGTGCGGCTATTGCAACCCTGATTGCACAGGGAATTTCAGCTGTGTTTTCGTTTTTGATCTTTCTGTCTCGGATGCGGCAATACAAGAGCTCCTTTAGCAGTTTCGACCGGCAGAAACTGTATTCCATGCTTCGCATTGCGGTACCATCGGTTTTGCAGCAGTCCACAGTGTCTATCGGTATGATGATCGTGCAGGCAGTGGTAAATCCTTTCGGCACACAGGCACTCGCCGGGTATGCAGCAACGATGAGGGTGGAAAATGTTTTTTCATTGATCTTTGTATCCGTCGGCAATGCGGTTTCGCCGTATGTTTCCCAGAATCTTGGTGCAAAGAAAATTGATCGTATCAAAAAAGGCTACCATGTTGCACTGGTGCTGGATCTGTGCTTTGCGGTCATTGCGTTTGTGACCATTGAAGCGCTGCATACGCAGATCTCCTCACTGCTCTTAGGGAAAGACGGAACGGCGTTTGCCTATCAGGTGTCTGGTGATTATATGAGGTGGCTTGGTTACTTTTTCATCTTCATGGGTATCAAGATGGCAACCGATGGAGTTCTTCGCGGCCTCGGAATTATGCGTCCGTTCCTCGTTGCAAACATAGTGAATCTTGCGATTCGTCTGTCCGTTGCCCTGATCTGTGCACCACGTTTCGGCATTGCCTTTGTCTGGCTTGCGATACCAGTTGGCTGGCTTGCAAACTTTTTGATCTCCTATGTGGCTCTTAGGAGATCATGGCCGACTAATTAAATGGCATACTTTAGTTAAATTCCAGTTTGTAGGGATGACATTAAAAATGAAGTTTAAGGAACAGAACTTTACCCTGTTTGCCTATACAATTATAGAGCAATTCAAGGTTATCACAGGCTCGAACCACTAGATTTTAAGGGAAAAGGTGCGTTCCACCATTTCCTTGTACAATAGGGGTTGAGTATGTTTTTCGTTGAACAACCGAGCCACGTGGAGTGTGTGGTATTGATAACAAGGAAAGCGCAGTAAATCAGGACAGTTAGCTTAGCGGTGTGGTTTACACACATTGGTTAAACATGCCGCTTTTTATAGGGCATGGCAGTTTAGCGTATAGGATAATATGTTTGTGGTGACAACTGTTCCACAGCGATACAAGTAACGTTGGAGATATTATGGATAGAACTGTAAGAAATGCAGCAAAAGCATTAATTATTAAAGATGATAAGATGTTGGCAATCAAAATAAGTGACGGAAAAGAAGAATGGTATATTATGCCCGGCGGCGGACAAGATGTGGAGGAACTTCTTCCTGAAGCAGTTTGTAGAGAAGTGGCAGAAGAAATGGGATTGCGGGTAGTTGTGAAAGATTTAGCGTTTGTTATAGAGGGTTTACATGGAGAAAAATTTCATCGTGTAGATTTGGTGTTTTTATGTGAGTATATTGGAAAACTTGAAAATGCCGTCTTGCAAAGTGATACAAATCAAGTTGGATATGATTGGTTAGATATTAAAACATTAAATACAACACCATTATATCCTTCAAAATTACGCCGACAGATCATGAATTTGTATGAAGGAAAAGCGTATAAAGTTTATTTAGGAAATGAAGAAATTGGAGACCCAGAAGTAACAGACTAAATAATGAAGGAACTTGTTTATGAGAAGAGTGATACCAGCAAATAAAGTAAATCATGATTATGAGAAAGTATTGAGTGAATTTGTGTCAGCCTTAAAAAATAGATTAGGTGAATACTTATTAATGGTTTATTTGACTGGAAGTTATGCGAGAGGAGATGCAAATGATAATTCTGATTTAGACGTGTTTTGTATCTTTAGTACAATAAATCAATATGTCTTAGAAAATGTTGGGCATTGTGCTAGAAACACATCTATCCCTTATGATTTGTTGGAGATAAATACTCAATGCTTATCCGTAGACGAATATAAAAGCAAAATATTTGAAGATTGGTCAGAATATGCAATTGCTGAACTAAATAGTGTTTTATTGTATGGTGAGCAATTGGTGAAAATCGAAAATATAAATGAAAAGATACAGTTATCCTATAAGAAAAATTTAGCAAATATTTTAATGAGTGTTCGCCATTATATATGTGTAGATGAGCCAAAAGAATTACTTACGCACCAAAAAATTTCGACATATATTTTGAAGCCGCTCATGTTTGCATTAAGACAAGAACGCTTTTGTGCAACAGGAGTTTATCCCTTGTCGATAGAAAGTTTATTAGAATCGTATCAGGATGATAATAGAATTATGGTTGAATACTTTCTAAATAAGGAAAGATTTGAAACGGACATTTTGTCTGATCATAAGGATGTTCTGATGTTTCTTAATGATAAAATACAAAACTTTCTTGAAAATGATTTATAATTAGATAGCATGAAGAAAGCATATATACGAACCCTTTATATCGCAGAAATGGGCAGACATTTATATGAAAAGTTTGGATTTGTGCAAATGAAGAATGAAATGGAGTACATTGAAATTTAGCAAATAGGAAGAAAAAATGAAAAAAACAGTAATAGGCATAATTGCCCACGTCGACTCAGGCAAGACAACGCTTTCGGAAGCAATGCTTTATTTGTCTGGCAAAATAAGAAAGGTCGGACGTGTAGACCACGGCGACGCTTTTCTTGACACGGATATGATTGAAAAAAACAGAGGTATAACTGTTTTCTCAAAACCCGCAGAATTTGAATATAAAAACACATCTTTCACCTTGCTTGACACACCAGGTCATGTCGATTTCTCAGCGGAAACTGAGCGTGCATTACAGGTGCTTGATCTTGCTGTGCTTGTTATAAGCGGAACTGACGGTGTGCAGAGCCATAGCCAAACTCTTTGGAGGCTGTTAAAGCGTTATAACGTCCCAACCTTTGTTTTTGTAAATAAAATGGACTTGGACGGCGCTGATAAAACCTTCGTCATGAACAGTTTAGAGGGTCGTCTTGGCAGTGGATTTGTGGATTTCTGCCGTATGAAGTCCGAAGTCGCAGAGGATTGCGCCCTTTTTGATGAAAATATTATGAATGAGTTTCTTGAAACGGGATCAATGTCTGACAAGATACTGTCAGATTCCGTGGCTCATAGAAAAGTATTTCCATGCTTTTTCGGCTCAGCTTTAAAATCACAGGGCATAGAAAAATTTATGAACGCCCTTGCAGAGCTTGCACCGTGTGTATATGACAGCGGTACTTTTGGTGCAAAAGTGTATAAAATTTCAGAGGACGGTGGCTCACGCCTGACTTTTATGAAGATAACAGGTGGCTGTCTTAAGGTTAGAGATCTAGTAGATTACACATCGGCTGACGGTGAAAGCTTCTCGGAAAAGGTCAGCAGGATAAGAATATATTCAGGGGCAAAATATCGTAATGCGGATAACGCTGTAACTGGCGTTGTTTGCGCTGTTGAGGGGTTGACTAAAACCTATGCAGGGCAGGGATTTGGTTTTGAGCAGGATTCTGCAAAACCACTGCTGGAGCCTGTTCTTACCTATCGTGTCGAGCCTGTGTGTGATTTGGATATGCACACTCTGCTGTCGTATTTCCGTGTGCTTGAAAATGAAGATCCACAGCTTCACGTCGATTGGAATGAACAGCTTGGCGAAATACATATCAGCATAATGGGCGAGGTGCAGCTTGAAATACTGAAAAGCCTCTTCAAGCGGCGCTTTGATATCGACATTGATTTTGGCGAGGGAAGCATTGCATACAAAGAAACTATTGCAGAGTCTGTCTACGGCTATGGTCACTATGAGCCGCTCAGGCATTATGCTGAGGTGCATTTGAAGCTTGAGCCGCTGGAGCGTGGCAAGGGTCTGCGTTTTGCAACGGAATGCAGTGAAGATGCGCTGGACAAAAACTGGCAAAGACTTATTCTTACCCATTTGCAGGAGAAAAAGTATCTTGGCGTTCTCACAGGCTCTCCTATTACAGATATGAAAATAACGCTCGTTTCTGGAAGAGCGCACCTTAAACACACAGAGGGCGGCGACTTCCGTCAAGCAACATATCGTGCCGTCAGACAGGGACTTAGAAACGCAAAGCCCGTTCTTCTTGAGCCTTATTACAGCTTCACACTTGAAGTGCCACAGCAGAACGTAGGACGTGCTATAACAGATATACAGAACATGGGCGGAGTTTTCTCACAGCCGGAGGTATCGGGCGAATTTTCCGTTATAAAGGGAAGCGCACCAGTGGCGGAAATGCGTGGATATCAGTCGCAGGTCATAAGCTACACCAAGGGCGTTGGAAAGCTGATATGCACTTTTGACGGTTACCGTGAATGTCATAATACAGAAGTTGTGCTTGAAGAATATGGCTATGATCCTGACAGAGATCTTGAAAATACGGCAGATTCTGTATTTTGCTCTCATGGCGCAGGTTACAATGTCAAATGGAACGAAGTTCCTGATAAGCTTCACATACCTCCAGAGGACAAACGCAGGCAGGTTTCTCAGCCACAGACATATGCTCGTGCCGAAGATTTTGTAAGACGTGCAGCAAGCGACAAAGAGCTTATGGAGATATTTGAGCGCACTTACGGAAAGATAGAACGTGATAAGTACTATGCGATGCGCAGACCTGAAAAGTCTGTAAAGTCAGCGTCAAAGCCGAAGCAGATATACTCAGGCGTGGAATATTTGCTGGTTGACGGCTATAACATAATTTTCTCTTGGGACGAGCTGAAAAAGGCTGCCAACGAGAGCCTTGACCTTGCACGAAGTATGCTTGTGAACAGGCTTTGCAACTATCAGGGATACAAGCAATGTGAGCTGATACTCGTCTTTGACGCATACAAGGTCAAAGAGCAGGAGCGCGTAGTGGAAAATTACCACAATATCAGTATAGTTTACACCAAAGAAGCCGAAACCGCTGACACTTATATCGAACGCACTGCTCACAAGCTTAGCCGAGAGCATAAGGTAAGGGTCGCCACATCTGACGGCATGGAGCAGGTCATAATCATGGGCAGCGGCGCTTTCAGAATGTCAGCTCAGGAACTTCACGAGGACGTTATCCGTGTTGAAAAAGAGATAAGAGAATATATCTCCAATATGAAATAAAAAAACCGATTTTCTGAAAATAACCAGAAAATCGGTTTTCTTTATTTCTTCCTTTTCTTGGACTTTATTTTTATTTCAGGTATCGCTAAGTTGTCGAATATTACGCCTGATTCACTATTATTTTCGTTTTCATCATTCTCAGTTTTTACATCTTCAACGTGAACTTCTGGAAAAGCAAGGTTATCTGTATAACAGTCAAGATGTTTGTTCTTTTTGTTCATATTCTTTTCCTCCGTTAATTAATAAAGTTGATAAATCCTGTTATAACAAGGCTGTTTATAAAATCGGCAAACATACTTCCAACAATAGGAACAAGCATATAAGCCTTTATTGAAGGGGCAAATTTTGCTGTTAAAGCCTGCATATTAGCCATAGCGTTTGGCGTTGCACCCATTCCGAAGCCGCAAGTTCCTGCCGCAAGCACTGCCGCATCATAGTTTCTGCCCATTACATTATATACGATAAAGTATGAGAACATTGCCATAAGAAGCACCTGTGCAACAAGCATGATTATCATAGGCAATGCAAGCTCGGCAAGCTGCCAAAGTTTCAATGTTATCATGGCTATTCCGAGAAAAAGTGAAAGACAAATACCACCGATATCATTTATTTCACCCATGTGTATGTGTATTTTACCGCTGTATTCACCGATGTTTCTCATAAATGCTGCAACGATCATTGATCCGATATACACAGGAAAAGTCATGCCTGAATATGAAAGCACCCATGATACAAACGTGCCTATTCCCATTGCTATCGCAAGCTGATAAGCTGCAGGTGCATACATGCTTACAGAACGGTGATGTTTTTGTTCGTCCTCGACAAGTATAGAGTCGTCCTCAGGAATAACTGTTTTCAGCAGATCGTGTTTGAGTATAAGCTTTCTGCCGATAGGTCCGCCCATTACAGAGCCTATAATCAATCCAAAAGTAGCCGCTGCTGTGCAGAGGCTTGTTGCTCCTTGCTGACCAAGGTCCTCAAGCACTGTGCCAAAAGCACCTGACGTTCCGTGACCGCCTACCATAGGGATAGATCCTGTACACATACCTACCAGTGAGCTTACTCCCAATAGCTTTGAAAGTCCTACGGCAACCGCATTCTGCGCAAATATCAGCACTATCAGGCATAATAAAAATACAATAAGACTTTTACCTCCTGCTTTCAAAACTTTAATGTTTGCCTGAAAGCCAACAGAAGTGAAGAACATGACCATGCAAACTGTTTTTAGCGTTTCATCAAACTGAAATTCGACTATTCCTGCGACGTGAAGAATACATGATATGATAGCAAAAATAACTCCGCCGATGACTGGAGAGGGAATACAGAAGGTTTCAAGAAATCTGACTTTCTTTTTGAGAAATCCCCCTAAATACAAGACTCCTACTGCCACCGCAAGAGTTTGATACATATCCACATTTATTGTTTTCAAATTTTATCCTCCTCTGTTATAGCAGTTCCAATGCTGTTATAATATACCACTGCCCCTTTATGAAAAGCACACGGAATATTATCTGTCGCAAATTTTGTGTCATTATTCGCAAATGAGATCCTTTTCTTTATCTGGTCATTTTCCTCAAAAAGCATTTTCGTGATATCTGCTACAGTGTCGCTGTCCATCTTTTGGCTTGCCACAAGAACAGCCTTTACGCCGACAGTCTTGACGTCCTCGTCAATGCCTTTATAAGTTCCTGCCTTTATTACAGTTTCATAGTATCCGTCATAAAGATTCGTCATATATGATATCGTTCTGTCATCAAGAGGCAATATTCTTATATCCATTTTCTCAGAAAGCTGTGTTATAACATCACATGGAGCACCAAGTACCACGAAAAATGCATCGATAGAGCCGTTTTTAAGTGCCTCAGCAGACTTCTGATAGTTCATGTTGCACACATCTATCATGTTATAGTCAAGACTTACAGAGTTTAAAATGTACTCAGCATTTTTTGCTACGCCAGAATCTTCTTCGCCCACAGAGACCTTTTTGCCTTTAAGATCAGCAGGAGTTTGAATATCTGAGTCAGCCGGAACGATTATCTGAAAAGACTCCATGTAAAGAGCCGCAACTGCACGGACGTTGTTTATTTTGTTACCATTAAAATCTCCTGTGCCATTCACTGCTTCAGACAGGACATCGCTCTGGACTATTCCCATGTTGATAAAGCCGTCCTTTAAAAGCCTCATGTTAGCCTGAGAACCAGCCGTTCTTATATTTGTGATGTTTTCATCAATATCACTGAGAGTGTCAGCAAATTTATAATATATACCACCTTCGTTGCCGGATCCCAGTTTTATCTCAGAGTGTTTACAGCAAGAGCAGAACATTGTAAGTATAGCAACTGTAACAATAAATATTATTGTATTTTTTATTTTTCGCAATCCGATCATTCCTTTCTAAAAAATTCAAAAAGTTATCCTACTGATAATATCATATCCATATTTGCATTAAACATATATTTCATATAAAAAAATAACCGATCAGCTTTTTGGTATTATCATTGAGGTTAAAAAAGCCACACCGAGCGTGGCTTTTTCCCTCTAATATAGACAGTAAACAAATTTTGCATTAAGAAGCTTAGCACCCGAAAGCTTTGGCAGGACGATCTTGTCCTTTACGATTTCAAAATAAGAAAGTGCAGTTTCGAGTTCCCCATCAGATATTACTGAGTTGCTCATTTCCGCTTTGACTGCAAGTTCTCCGATATATTTTATCATATGAGAGAAATCATTGATTTGCATTTCCTGGCATTTTTCTGTTAACCTGTCACAAAGCTGTAAGTCTGTAATATTTCTGCTGTCGGCGATGCCTATAAGCTTTAAATATTTGAGCATATAGCGATATACCGCCACAGTGCGTGATCTATTGTCCCCATTACTTAGTTCCGAACGCATTTTCTTTACTTTTACATCTCTATGGACTACAACACCGAATCCTATAAGCAGAAGTCCGCCCAGAGTGATGAAAATTCCTACAAATGAGCCATGGTCGCTGTTGTTTTCTGTTATTCTTGATGAAACAGAAGTTTTCCCAGCGCCTGACATCACTCCGGCACCATGTCCGTTGCTTGCAGAATTTGTTTTCTTTGTTGTTGAAGCTTTTGAACTGTTTGCAGGCTTTTTAGTAACCACTGAAGTTGTGCCACCCTGAACGCCATTTTGTGTGGTAGTCGTAGGCTTGCTTTCTGTGCTTTTAGTTGTTGTGACTTCCTTAGGGTCTTTCTCTTGTTGTGTAAGATTAGGATTATCATTATCATAACCTGGTGTGAATTCTGCAGGATACCAACCTGCATTGTCTATAAATACCTCAGCCCATGCGTGCGCACATTTGTCCTTTACACTTACCTCGTATGTTGAATCATCTTCAGGTTCACCGAGCTGTGAATTAAGCACCACATATCCCTCTACATATCTTGACGGATAGCCAAACATTCTTAAAAGCTCTGCACCCGCCGTTGCGAAATATGAACAATAGCCCTCCTTTTGTGTACCTAAAAAATAATCTATGAAATCTTCACCTTTTGGAGTAACACCCGGTTCAAGGGTATAAGTGAAGTTATCAGAGAAATAGTTTTTTATTGCAGTGCTTATTTCTTCATAAGTCCAATCACCCTTGTGGTAAATATCCACGCCAAGATATTCGTTGAGTATCTCTTTATATGCCTTATCAAGCTCATCAGACTTTGAAACGTCCATATATTTCTGGTGAACAAACTCTGAGTAAGCGTCAACACCTCTGTCCTTATTAACAGACAATGCAGGCACTTCTGTGGCTATAGCCTCAGGGAGGGCTTCAAGCCTTCCTTCTATAAGAGAGGGGTCAAAATAGTAAAGAGAATACTTTGTTGAACTTAATTTGACATATGACTCAGTGGTAGGACGCATTTTTTTATCGTCAGTGTTTCCATCACTTGAATATAAAGAAGCGTATGGCGCATACACAAATTTCTTGCTTGCGCCGAGAACAGATACAGAAATTTGAGCAGGGGTCAGATCCGCATATTTTCGTTGGATAAGGTCATAATCCAGATCCTGCACCCATATCTTGCCTTGCTCAAAATCATTAGAAAAGGTGTCTTCATTGCCATTCACGTCAACAGGAGTCCAGCTATTGTCGTTATAAACGCCTGCTACATATCCACGGAGATATAGTGTATTAGAGAATTTTGGAGTGACCACTTTTAGTGCTGTTGAGCCGTTGAAGCTAATGCCTGCTGTCTTGCCAAGAATGCCTCCGTTTGTGCCACCAACTGTTTTTATACCAAACAGATCAAATCCGCCGTCATAATCTGAAAAAGCATTTCTCAGGTCAGTGAGAGAGAAATTTGACACTGCTGTAGAAATATTATGTCTGTATTTTGCAAATGACTCAGGACGTGTAAAGCCTGTTATTGCTGAGAAAAGCATTATAACTACAAGTACAAACGAGCTTAAAATAGCCGTGAATTTCATGAATACGTTATAGAAACAAGCTTTTTGCTTTTCAGATGTAAAATAAAACGTGCGTTTTCGCTCATGCACCGCAAAGGTGTTTTTTCTTCCAGCCTTGTTAGTTGTGTGGTTTATTATGTGCAGTGCAAGCACTGTCACCCAGCATATAAACAGACCAATAACAGTCCACATTGACGGCTCCCAGCCCCAATACATTCCAAGCTCGAAAACAGGAAATGTAATGATGAACAGCAGTGGAAAATCTATCCTATAAAGGCAGGCTGCTGCCGCACCAAGGCAAACAAGAGTTATAAAAAATACGAAAAAATTTGACGCAAGATATGGGTAGTCGATAGTAGAAATTCCACTAAGCTGAACGCCAAGAGTTGAGTTAGGTTGATTTGCCCTTGAAAGATATCTGTCTATAACAACGAACAAGCCGTATTTTATTGTAGATATCCTGCTCACAAGGTAAATTACATGAAGTATCATCACACCAAGTGCAGAAAACTTAATTATCTTGTGTGACGATTTCATCAGACCAAACACAAGTGAAAGCATGGCGGAGTAATATATGATCGTGGTCTTGTATATTTCCATATCAAGGAATGATACTGCCATAAACGCTGTGCATATGGTTGTCACAAAGGTCAGAAGTATCTGAAACCATAGAAATGAGCCTGAATTATGTTCACGCTCACAATTCATAAGGATATCTCCGTCAATGCAGATACCATTGCTGCTGATAAATCCTATATCTTTGTTTTTGCTTTTTATTCTTTTCTTTTTCATGTTGTCACCTTTATAGACATATTTCCTGTATGCTTTCGGCAACGTGTTTTGCAGTAACGTTCACGACCTCTGCAAACTCATCGTTTATAACGTCGTCTTTCTTTTTGTTTGTGATAAGCATATAGGAATAGCGGAATGCCAGATCGTTATCGTTCATAACGCCGCTGAGATCGCTGTTATATGCGGGAGAAAAATACATCAAGTGACCGCATTTATATCTCTCAGGCTCATTGATGTAATTTATCATAGACAGGTCAGGCTCATCATAAACAGAAGCCTGCAACAGCAGACTTATAAGCAGCCTTGCACTTTCTTCGTCTGTAACATTTACTACTTCACTCAAATCTTTCTTTTTATCATACCACACTACCTTATGAGGTGTGTCATTTTCTATAAGATAATAGGATATAGACGCTATAGCCTCTACAAGAGTATCATATACGAGCATATAATCGTCTGTATTTGTATCAAGGTTGAGATCAGCCATAAGCACGATAGAATTTGATATTGGCAGAGAGTAATCCTTGACCATGGTCTTATCCTGCTTTGCAGTAAGCTTCCAGTGTATCCTGTTTATTTTGTCACCATCATGATATTCGTGTATATCAAAAATCTCAGAGGGATCATCGCCCTTTGATGTCTTGGAATAATCATCGGTTTCAAGACCCATTTCAGCATAATTCGCAATGTTGTTTTCGATAGGTATATAGTCAGGAACTATAGTGAACGTACTTTCGCCAAAAAGTCTGGAAGCAGCGTCGGTACTTACTCTTATCTTGAAAAGCTTCAGCATATCCACAATGCGGCAGCGTTTTATGTTCATTCTCACTGTGCCATAATGCTTTGCAGAAACGTGCAAAGTAAGATACTGAACATCATCAGGATAAAGGGGAGTATTTATCTTCATTGTATTTTTGTCGCCGTCAAGAGTGTTGTAATATTCTATCTCTATAATCATATTGGCAACAGGCAACTTTGAGCGGTTTTGCAGTCTCAGCACAACAGGTATCTTTGACGATCTGCCTGCGGTTTTCTGAGTGTTCACAAAACCAACGCTTATTTTCTTTGACATTTTTTTGAGCATAACGAATAAGATAATAGGCATAACAAGTAAAAATGCAAAGAGATAAAAAGAGAAGCTACCCACATATAATATATAGAAAAAGATAGAGGCGATAAATAATATTATATATAAAACCAGCATTTGCTCCTCCGTTACTTGCTAACTCTTGGAACCTGAACTGAGGAAATAACTCCTTTGAGTATCTGTTCTCCTGTGAAGCCGTTTATCTTTGCCTTTGAGCTGAACACAAGTCTGTGAAGAACAACGTCCTTGAAGCTGTATATAACGTCATCGGGGATAACATAATCTCTGCCCTTAAGAAGCGCTGTCGCCTTTGTCATTCTGAGTAGTGCGATAGTTCCTCTAGGTGAAAGACCCAGCTTTATATATTCGTTGTTTCTCGTTGCATTTGCAAGCATAACGATATACTGGAAAACCTGATCTGAAACATAAATATTTTCCACAACTTTTCTTGCCTGAAGGATATCCTCCGCAGAAACCACAGGCCTTACATTATCCACAGGCACGAGATTTTGCTTTGATTTTAGCATTGCGACTTCGCTTTCAAGATTAGGATAACCCATTGTGAGCCTTACGATAAATCTGTCCATTTGCGACTCAGGGAGCATTTGCGTGCCTATAGAGCCAACCGGGTTTTGCGTTGCGATAACGATATAAGGGTCAGGCATTTTATGTGTGATACCGTCTACAGTTACCTTGCCCTCCTCCATTACTTCAAGAAGCGCAGACTGCGTCTTACTTGAGGTTCTGTTTATCTCGTCTGCAAGAAAAAGATTTGTGAGTGCTGCACCCTGCTTATATTCAAACTTGTGTGTTTCTTTATTTAGCATGGTAAAACCTGTCACGTCTGTTGGCAAAACATCAGGGGTGAATTGTAGTCTTTTATAGTCAAGTGAAAGCGCCTTTGAAAGAGCCACGGCAAGAGTGGTCTTTCCTACTCCCGGAATATCCTCAATAAGGATATGACCGCCTGCAAGTATGGACAGCAGGACTTTTATGATTATCTCGTCCTTGCCGATAATGACCTTTCTTACCTCATTTATCACGCTTTGTGACATATTCAGTACTTTTACCTGTTCTTCAGTTAAGCTGTTGTTCATAATTTTCTCCTTTGTTTTGTATGTTTCTTTTATCTTCACAATATTTGTGCATATTGCATTAATATTATATCACAAATACAACAGTATTTCAAGCATTTTGCGTGATAATTAAATACAATAATGGATATCTGCGTATGTAGGAGAATACAAATATCTTGTACTAAAATACAGGCTCACAGCATAGTTATTTCATAGGACAAGTCAAAAGGAGCGTGAAAAAATGATAAGAGAAGTCAGCAAGATAAAATACGTTTACGAACTGCTCACCCCTCGCATAAGGGGAGCGATTATGTCAGTGCCGGAAATAGAGCGTGACAGGATACAGGAAATAAGACTTCGCAGAGGTAGACGGCTGTCTGTTACAATATTCTCGAAAGAGTATTTCGTTAATGATAACGGCAGACTAATGAACAATATCGGGGATAGCGTTCAAGTTGCCACAGAGGATATTGAAACTATCTATCAGCGAGCATTTCAGAATTCTCTTCACAGCTTTCACCGTGAGATAGCAAGAGGGTACATAACAGTTTCAGGAGGGTGCAGAGTAGGCTTCTGCGGAACTGCCGTTCTTGATCCTGCAAGGAGTTATGCCGTGGAGTCGGTAAAAAATATATCTTCTCTTAATATAAGGATAGCTCGTGAAATGATAGGCAGTTCAGACGAGATATATGCAAAATGCTTTTCTGACAAACCAATGAGCCTGCTTATTGCTTCACCGCCATCGGGAGGAAAAACTACAGTGCTTCGTGATCTTGCAAGAAAGCTTGGAGAACGCTGGCGTGTTGCGCTTATAGACGAGCGAAACGAGTTTGCCGCAACAGTGGCAGGTGAGCCGCAAAATCTTATAGGTGCAATGACGGACGTGTTTAATTCCTACAACAAATATGAGGGCATAATGACGGCTGTCAAGGTCATGTCACCGCAAATACTCATATGCGACGAGATAGGTTCTTCTGAGGACAACGAAGCTTTGCAGTATGCGCTCAACTCAGGAGTGAAGCTTATTGCTTCATGCCATGCTTCAAGCCTTGATGAGCTTAAAAAGCGGCGTTATATCTCAAAACTCATAAAAGACAAGGCTTTCGACGCACTTGCGGTACTAGGCACAGGAACAATGTGTGGCAGGCTGGTATCATTTACAAAAACAGGAGCATGAAATGATAAAGCTAATAGGCTGTGTGCTGATCATATCTGCCTGCACACAAATGGGCTGTGCAATGGCGTTGGACAAGATACGGCAAATGAAATATCTCAAGCTACTCAGACGGTTGATATTTGAAACAAGAGCAATGGTTGAGGGTGGAATGACTTTCGGGGAAATTATCGTAAAGCTTAGCTTGCAGAAGGATTATTCTGACTTTACATTTTTGTCGCAAGATACCTCTTCGCCTGATGTCCGCAGAAGAATAACCGAGGATATATATAAGTCAAAGCTTTTTGACAATGAAATCAGGCAGACCGCCATAGATTTTTTTGAAAAACTCGGCACAACAGACACAAATGGACAGCTTGCATACATTTCCATGAGCCTTGCCGCACTTGACGAGCAGATAAGCAGACTTTCAGAGAATTTCACCTCACAGGTGCGGCTATGTAGGGCTTTGGGCGTTCTCAGCGGGGCTTTTATCGCTATTCTTCTAATATAGCCATAGCAAAGGATAACCATAATGAAGGGAACAAAATTTTATGGACATAGATCTTATTTTCAAAATCGCTGCCATAGGAATTATCGTTGCTGTGTTAAATCTCTTGCTGAAACGAGCGGAGCGTGACGAGCAGGCAATGATGACAACTCTTGCAGGGCTTATTGTCGTTCTGCTTATGATAGTAAGGCAGATTGGAAATCTATTTGAAACGATAAAAGAAGTGTTTGGATTGTATTAATGAAAATATTTACAATAGCGTGCTTTTGTATTTTCTCAACCATAGTGTGCAAAGCCATTGAGAAAGACAGCCGTGAAATAAAATATGCGGCTGTGCTTGCGGCGGCGGCACTGGTGCTTTTTCATTCGGTAGCATTTGTGAAAGATCTTATCTCAGTTTTTGAGGACCTTTTCACTCTGTCAGGAATCGACAATATGTATCTTACCATACTGTTCAAGTCACTTGGCATATGCTATATCGTACAGCTTGCATCTGATTATTGTAAGGACTGCGGAGAAAACGCACTTGCGTCACAGGTCACTTTGGCAGGAAAGCTTGCAATGCTTTCGGTATCGCTGCCGCTTTTCAAAGCATTTGTAGAAATAGTAAAAGCATTGCTTATATAGGATTAACGTATGAAAAAAATAATTGCCACTGTCATCATAGCCCTTGCGGTCATGTTTGCACCACAGGGGGTATATGCAGACAGTGATGAACAGAACAATGAATATTATGACAGGCTCATAAGCGAAATAAACGAGGGACTGTCTTTTGAGGGTGATGAAGATGTAAAAAACGTACTTGAAGATAATAACATCACTTTGGAAGATCCGTCCTCTGCCGCAAATATAAATGCTTTTGATGTGATAAAGCACATATTTGAAAGCTTTACCGCTGCTTTGCGAAGCCCTCTTATAATGCTCGGGAAAATAACAGCCGCCACTATGCTCTGCGTGTTGGTAAGGTCAATGTCAGCCGAGGGTACAGTGGACAAGGTATTCACGCTCATATGTGTCCTTACCACAGTGCTTGTTATAAGCGATACTGTCACCGACAGTCTTTATTCTGTAAAGACTTCCATGGAACAAATGAACAGATTCATGATGTCCTACATACCCATATTTTCAAGCGTGGCGACAGCAGGCGGTAGTGCGGCGGCAGGAGCAGGCTATTACGGCGTTATGCTGATAATATGTGAAAGCGCAGGTATATTGGCAGATACGATACTTGTGCCGTTTTTGTCGGCAGTGCTTGCAGTGACCCTTGTTTCTGCAATAAACCCATCTCTTGACCTTAGAAGCCTTGCAGAGTCGGTGAAAAAGCTGGTCATATGGGTGCTTGGCATTGTGATGACCCTTTTTACAGGGCTGTTATCTATTCAAAGCTTTGCAGGAGCAGCGGCTGATAATCTCTCCGCAAGAGCCGTTAAATTTGCGGCTTCAAGCTTTATACCTGTCATAGGCGGCTCGGTCTCTGAAGCTTATTCAGCGGTAAAGGGAAGTATAGGCGTAATAAGAACAAGCGTCGGCGTGATAGGCGTTATAATAATGTCTGTGATAGTTGCGAAACCTTTGCTTACGCTTCTTGCAGTAAAACTTGCGGTGTGGATAGGTGCAACTATTAACGATATTTTTGGCATAAGCAACAGTGGTGGACTTCTTAAAAGCATAAACTCGGTTTTATCAATTGGTGTGAGCATCCTTGCGGCTTATTCTATAATGTTCGTTATTTCCACATCAGTTGTAATAATGACAGCCATGAACACAGGAGCTTAAAATGAATACAGTTAAAGCAGTGATATTTATTGCCTGCATTATAGGCGTGATAACTTCTATGACGGATATTGCCACACCTGAGGGAACTTTGAAAAAACAGCTTAGATCAGTGCTTGCCGTGATACTTTTACTTGCGGTCATAACGCCTGTAATGGGACATGGCTTCAAAGTCACCCTAAGCGACTATACAGAGCTTGCAGATCTGCCTGAGTTTGACAGCGTTTCAAAAGCGACGAAACTTTATTATCTGTCCGAATCCGAAAGCAGGCTTGAAGAATATTTTTTGGATAAGCTGAATAAGAATGGCATAGAAAACGTCAGAGTGGACATAACCACAGATATAAATGAATATAATGAAATAGAGATAACAACGGTAAGGGTATATCTGACTAAAACAAACGACAGAGGGCTTGTTGAAAAGCTTATTGCAGAAGATCTGCCTGATACTCAAGTTATCATTCAGGAGGAATAAACATTGCTGAAAAGTAAAGTTGAGGGGAAAATAAAGGCTCTTAAAAAGCTTCCTATGAAAACGAAGATAGTGATAGCCGTAGGTCTTGCAGGGATATTACTTATATTTGTTTCTGAGATGTTTCCTGCTAAAAATACGGCAGAGAGCAAGAGCATTCCCACGGAAAGCGTTGCCACTGATGATACAGACAGCTACAAAAAGCAGATAGAAAAAGAACTTAAAGATGTTCTTTCTCAAGTCAGGGGAGTTGGCGAGTGCAAGGTAATGGTGACAGTTGAGGGAACTACCGAATATGTTTATGCCGAAAATCTTACCAAAAGTACAGACAATAATGGTGACAGAACAAGCGACAGATATGAAAACGAGATAGTAATAACTGATAATGACGGCAAAAAGGAGGCTTTGGTCAGAAAAATAATAAAACCGCAGATATGCGGCGTTGTCATTGTTTGCGAAGGAGGTGGAGATATAAAAGTAAACGAACGTGTACTTAAAGCGGTTTCGACAGTTCTAGGCATATCAAGCAGTAAGATCTGCGTTGAGGGCAGAAAATAACAGAAAGAGGTAATAAAGATGAAAAAACCGACCATGATAATAGGCAAAAAGCAGATAATCCTTGCAGGAATGACGCTGATACTCGGTCTTGCAGTATACATAAATTATGCAGTATCGACCTCAGACGGCAAGATAAAGGCGACGGACGTTGTGAAAAGTCAAAGCGTGAATTACGGCGACGCACAGCTCGTAAGCACTGACAGCACTTCAGATTATTTTGCACAGGCAAGAATAGACAGAATGAATTCAAGGGACGAGGCGGTAGAAACATTAAAGAATATAATGAACGGCGGCGATTCCACAGAGGAAGAAAAGAAAGTCGCTGAAGAAGAAGCTTCAGCCATGACAGGGCTCATGGAGTCGGAGAGCAAGGTAGAGACACTCGTGAAAGCAGCAGGCTTTGAGGACTGTGTTGTTTATCTTGACGGTGACAACGCAAATATCGTTGTAAAGACCGACAGCGACGGGCTTGTTGCAAGCGAAGCGGCACAGATAAAAGATATCCTCCTTAGCGAAGTTTCAGTTGCAAATGAAAACATCAGAATTTATGATGTAGAATAAAATTTGTCAGCAAATAAAAAAAGTCCTTCAAAATACTTGTAACCTATTGATTTTTATGATATAATGGTTGTAAGTATAGATTGAAGGATTTCTTTTTTATATCTAAAAAGGGAGGCTTGGATAAACATGAATGATGTTTCAAAGAAAGTAGAAAAAAGCCTGCACATAAGTCAGGACGTTATAGCACAGATCGTTACAAATTCTGTTAATGAGATAGAGGGCGTTTATGGTATCGCTCCTGTTATGAAGACTCCACGTCAGCTCTGGTTTAGACAGGAAAATTTCGGCAATATCAGGATAGGCCTTGTTGACGATGTGCTGTCAGTGTCTATAGGTATAATACTTTGCCGTGGAGCTAAGGCGGTTTCCGTTGCCGAGGAGATACAGGATAAAGTAAAAAGTGCAGTTCAGAATATGCTTGGACTTACAGTTGCAAAGGTAAATGTGACCATATGCGGAGTTGACCTTTCAGAAAAGGAATAGGATTCAGACAAATATAAGATGAAGGAAGTGTTTTTGTGCCAATTAAAAGGCGTGAAATAAGAGAATCAGCATTTTTGCTGATATTTGAGAAAATGTTTAGACAGGACGAGGAGCTTGACGATATTTTCATGTCTGCCATGGAAGTGAACGAGATCATCGTAAATGATGAAGTTAAAAAGCTCGTGGAAAATGTTTGCGAAAAGCAGGACGAGATCGACAGCATAATCAGCAAGTTCAGCAACAAGAGAACTGTTGAAAGAATACCTAAGATAAATCTTGCAATACTCAGACTTGCTATTTACGAGGCAATATATGAGGAGAACGTTCCTGTGAACGTTGCCATAAGCGAGGCTGTGGCTCTTGCAGGAAAATATGCCCTCGAGCCTGACGTTTCATTTGTAAACGGTGTGCTTGGCTCATTTGCAAAGGAACAAGAGGAAAAGCAGTGAGTTTTGTACTCGGAATAGACACAAGCAATTATACCACTTCATGTGCACTGCTTGATACAGCGGATATGAGGGTCAGGTCATGCAAAAAACTTCTTCCTGTCCAGCAGGGAGAGCGAGGACTAAGACAATCCGACGCTGTGTTTCACCATACTAAACAGCTTCCAGAACTTATGAAACAACTTTTTGATAAAAAGTATAACATAAGTGCAGTTGGGTATTCTTATGCACCAAGGTGTGCAGAGGGGTCGTATATGCCTTGCTTCCTTGTTGGAGAAAATGTTGCACAAGCTGTGTCACTTGCCTGTGGAGCTGACCTTGAAAAGACTTCGCATCAGGTGGGACATATACTTGCGGCACTTTATTCCTGCGGAAAGCTGGATATGCTCAGTTCTGATAAGCCTTTTGCGGCTTTTCACGTCAGCGGTGGCACTACAGATCTTCTTTTGTGCGAGCCTGACAAGGCTAAGCTGATAAATATAACTCAAATTGGCGGAAGCCGTGATCTTAAAGGCGGACAAGCCATAGACAGAACAGGCGTAAGGCTTGGGCTGTCTTTTCCATGTGGTAAAGAGCTTGAAAGGCTTGCGTCTGAAAGCGAACATAAAATAAAGCCAAAAGCATCAGTTGACGGGCTTTATTGTTCACTTTCTGGAATAGAAAATCAGTGCATGAAGCTTATAGACGAGAGCTGTTCCGTGGTTGATGTTGCGGCATACTGTATTGATTGTGTGTGCCTTGCGGTGGAGAAAATGACAGTTAATCTTCGCCGTGAGTATAAGGATATACCTATTATATATGCAGGCGGTGTGATGTCTAATCGCTTTATAAAAAGCAAGCTTGAAAAGTACGGCAGCTTTGCTGAGCCTGAGTTTTCAAGCGATAACGCAGTGGGCGTTGCGGTCTATGCTGCAATCAGGAAAGGGAAGATCAAAATATGAGTTCAGTTATCACTGTTTCTCAGCTAAACAGATATCTTGCTTCAAAACTGCGGTCTGACCTTAAGCTGAAAGGCATTGCCGTTAAGGGCGAGATATCCAATTTTAATATACATTATAAATCAGGTCATGCCTATTTTACAGTAAAGGACAGCAGTTCTGCACTTAAAGCTGTTATGTTTTCAAGCAGTGTTTCAAGGCTTAAATTCGTGCCTGAGGACGGCATGAGCGTGCTTGTTATGGGCAATATAGAGGTTTATGAGCGTGACGGTGTTTATCAGATAATAGCTACGGAGATAGCACCTCTTGGTGTGGGCGTTATGCACGTTCAGCTCGAACAGACCAAGAAAAAGCTTGAAAAAATGGGCGTATTTGATGTGAACAAAAAAAAGAAAATACCCCTTGTTCCAAAGAAGATAGCTGTTGTTACGTCGCTTACTGCGGCGGCTTTGCAGGATATAATCCATATAGCTGAAAGGCGTTATCCTGTGTGCAATATCGAAGTTTATCCTGCGCAGGTGCAGGGTACGGCGGCAGCACAAACTATATGCAAAGCACTTTCGGCGGCTGATAAAAGCGGTGCAGATACCATAATATTAGCTCGTGGCGGTGGCTCTAGCGAAGATCTTATGGTGTTCAATGACGAGGCGGTGGCACTGGCTGTTTACGCCTGCAATACACCTGTGATATCGGCTGTAGGTCACGAAACTGACACCACCCTTGCAGACTATGCCGCAGATATGCGTGCGCCAACTCCGTCAGCGGCGGCTGAGATTGCTACCCCTGACAAGGCGGATATACTTAATGCTGTGAGGCTTTTAAGGGGAAAGCTTGACAAGGCTATGGAGCTTAAACTTGATAAGGCTGTGTCACAGATAGAAAGCTGTGATAAGCTTTTGAAATTATATTCTCCTGAAAAGAGATTAGAGCAGAGCGAAAAAGCAGTGTGCGACCTTGAAAAAAGGCTGTCGCAGATCATGGAACGCAGGCTTGAAAAGCTGTCAGTTAAGCTTGACGGCTATGTTTCTTCTCTGAATATGCTTAGTCCGTTCAATATTCTGGGCAGGGGATATGCCATCGTTCAGAAAGACGAAAGCGTTGTCGACAGTGTATCAATGCTGAACGTTGGCGACGAGGTAAACATAAAGCTGTCAGACGGCAGTGTATCTGCTAAAATAACATTTGTCAAATGAAAGGCTGTTTAAAATGACTTTTGAAGAAAATCTTACAAGACTTAATGATATAGTTGGTCAGCTTGAAAATGACAAGCTTCCTCTTGAGAAAGCTTTGGAACTTTATAAAGAGGGGATAGATCTGTCGGTCGATTGCAAAAAAAGCCTTGAAAGTGCAAAGCTTTCCGTAAAGGCTATGAACGGAGATAATAGCGATGAATGATATGAACAAAGCCACACTTGATTATTATGTGGAGCTTATAGATAATAAACTGCTGGAGCTTACCCGCTCAAAGCCTGAGCTTCAGGGTCAGGTAGTTGAGGCTATGGAGTATTCTTTGCAGGCAGGGGGCAAAAGGCTCAGACCTGTGCTTATGCTTGAATTTTGCCGTATGTGCGGTGAGCGTCAGCCTGAAAAGTATGCAGAGATAGCTTGTTCTATTGAACTTATACACACTTTTTCTCTTATACACGACGATCTGCCTTGTATGGACGATGATGATTACAGACGTGGAAAGCCCTCATGTCATAAAGCTTTTCCTGAGAATATTGCACTCCTTGCAGGCGACGCACTGAATACCCTTGCTTTTGAGGTCATAGCCAACAGTGCCATGAACGGCGTTATATCTGCCGACAAGGCTGTTATGCTTATCTCTGTTCTGGCAAGAGCAGTAGGCACTGACGGCATGATAGGCGGTCAGGTGATAGACCTTAAATATGAAAATAAAGAAATAGATGTTGATACACTGAATATTTTGCAGACCTGCAAAACAGGCGCACTTATTGAAGCCGCTTGTGTAATGGGCGTTATACTTGGAGATAAGCTTGAGGCTATCCCCTTTGCGGCAGACTATGCTCAGGCAATGGGCAGAGCATTTCAGATAGTTGACGATATCCTTGACGTAACAGGCACTTTTGAGGAGCTTGGCAAGCCTATCGGCAGTGACAGCGAACAGCATAAAAACACATATGTATCCCTCCTTGGACTTGACAAGTCAGAACAGATAGCAAAACAACTGACAGTTCAAGCACTGGGTCATCTTAAATATTTTGAGGATAGCGTTTTCCTCACAGAGCTTACATCTGATATGCTTACAAGAAGAAGTTGATAAAAAGATTGGAGATCTAGATATAATGTCGGAAATAAAAAAGCCTGATATTTATAAAATGAATTTGCCTGCCGACCTGAAAAAGCTTTCCATTGCACAGTGTGAGGAGCTTTGCGGTGATATAAGGAAAATTCTTATAGATACGGTTTCAAAAAACGGCGGTCATCTTGCGTCAAATCTTGGTACTGTGGAGCTTACAATGGCTATCCACAGAGTTTTTGAATCACCTAAAGATAAAATCGTCTGGGACGTTGGTCATCAGGCATATACACATAAAATACTTACGGGTAGACTCAAAGAGTTTAAAACTCTCAGACAGGAAAACGGTATTTCGGGTTTTTGCAGACCTGACGAGTCAGTGCATGACGCTTTTATAAGCGGTCACAGCTCTACTTCTGTTTCTGCGGCGCTTGGGATCGCCACAGCAATGAAGCTGAGTGGTGATAAAACTCACCATGCTATAGCTGTAGTCGGTGACGGTGCTTCAACAGGTGGCGAGCTTTACGAGGGGCTTAACAATGCAGGCAAAAGTGATACAAATATCATCGTTATCCTCAACTACAATGAAATGTCTATCTCAAAAAATGTTGGCGGAATGGCAAAATATCTTTCCTCCATGCGTACAAAAGAGAGCTATCAGCGCACAAAGGGCAGAGTAGAGAGAATGCTTGATAAGACGCCTGTTATAGGTAAACCTGTGAAAAATGCCGTTCGTAACTCCAAAAATGCGGTCAAGAACATGATACTTCACAGCACCATGTTTGAAGATCTTGGCTTTCACTATATTGGACCTATCGACGGACACAATCTTGAAGAACTTGAACAGGGACTTATGGCTGCAAAGGCAGTAAACAAGCCTGTTTTTGTTCATGTGAATACTATAAAAGGCAAGGGCTATGCTCCTGCAGAAGCTAACCCAGGAGAGTTTCACGGGGTTGGCTCCTTTGAGATAAAAACGGGCAATCCCGACGTCGTACTTTCTGACAGCTTTTCTTCTATAATGGGAAAAGAGCTTTGTGAAATGGGCGAAAAGAATAAGCGTCTTTGTGCAGTCACTGCGGCAATGAAATACGGCACGGGGCTTCAGTATTTTGCGAAGCGTTTTCCTGAACGCTTCTTTGATGTAGGCATTGCCGAAGAACACGCAGTTACTTTCTGTGCTGGGCTTGCTTCTATGAACTATGTACCTGTTTTTGCGGTGTACTCATCGTTTTTGCAAAGGTCATACGACCAACTTATCCATGATATGGCAATAGGAGGTTGTCATGCAGTTATATGCGTTGACCGCGCAGGTATAGTCGGTGATGATGGTGAAACACATCAGGGAATTTTTGATGTTTCTTTTCTTACCTCTATGCCCAATATGAGGATATATTCTCCGTCTAATTATGACGAACTCAGGCTGTGCCTGCATAAGGCTGTTGAGGACGACAGTGGCATTTGTGCTGTGAGATATCCAAGGGGCAGGGATCAATCGCTGTATGATACATCTGATCCTGTTTCAACTTACGTTTATCGTCATATAGAGGGCGCAAAGGTTCTGCTTGTTACATACGGCAGGCTTGCAAATGATCTTTTTACAGCTATAGAAATACTCAGAAATCGTGATATAAAGTGCGATATTATTAAGCTCGTGAATATTTTTCCTATAGACAATGAGGTGGTTGATATAATGTCAGCCTACGATGCTGTGCTGTTCTTTGAGGAAGCTTATTACTGTGGAAGTATTTCAGAGAAGTATGCTTCTATCTGCCCAAATGTGGCACAGTTTGCTATTGACGGTTTTGTGAAGCACGGAAAATGTGATGTGCTACTTGACGAGCTTGGTTTTTCAGCAGAGAAAATGGCTGATACAGTTGAGGGCTTCTTGAAAGATGAGTGAAAGACTTGATGTGTATATAGTTACTAACTGCGGCGTAAAAAGCCGAGAACGTGCCAAGCAGCTTATAAAAAATGGATTTGTGTCGGTAAACGGCAAGGTCTGCGTCAAGCCTTCTATATTAGTTGATGAGAACGACGTGGTGAAATGTAGGCCTGACGATATGAAGTTTGTCGGCAGGGGCGGACTTAAGCTTGAACACGCCTGTGATGTTTTCGGGCTTGACTTGACAGGTAAAGTTTGTGCAGATATCGGTGCTTCAACTGGGGGATTTACTCAGTGTATGCTTGAACATGGCGCAGAATTTGTCTATGCGGTGGACGTGGGTCACGGACAGCTTGATGAAAGTTTGTGCAATGACAGTAGGGTGAAAAACTGTGAGGGCGTGAATGCACGATATCTGACAGCGAATTTTTTTGACAGACCTGTGCAGTTCATAAGTGGTGACCTTTCGTTTATTTCTCTAAAACTTGTTATAAAATCCCTTTGCGATTGTCTTTGCGATGGCGGCGAAATGGTTCTTCTTATAAAACCTCAGTTTGAGGCTGGCAAGCAGGCTCTCAATAAAAAGGGTATCGTCAAAGATCGTAAAGACCATGTGAGAGTGATAACCGAGCTTCTTGGCTGTTTTCGAGCAGAGGGGCTTGCGGCTGAAAAGATAACAATTTCACCTGTTAAGGGCGGCGACGGCAATCTTGAATATCTTATTCTACTTAAAAACGCTGACATGACGGCTGACAAGCTTGGTCAGCTCAATATAAAAGAATTTGTGAACGAAGCTTTTGATAGCTTCAAAGACTAAACGCAAGAGTGGTAATATTATGAAAATTTATCTTTATCCAAATCTTGATAAAACTCATTGCTTTGAGTATACGACCGCAACATATGAAAGGCTGCGCAAAAATGGTGCAAAACTTTTTATGGATACATGCTATAAGCACGTTTTCGGAAAGATCGATATCACTTTCTGTAGCGAAGACGAGTGTGTAAAGCAGTGTGATATGATTATTGCGATCGGTGGTGACGGAACGATACTCAAATGCTCTCTTAAGGGCTGTGAGTTTGAGAAGCCTATACTTGGCATAAACTGTGGCAGACTCGGTTTTATGGCCTCTCTTGAACATTCACAGCTTGAATTGCTGGACAAGCTTTTTTCTGGAGAATATACCCTCAGCCGCCGAATGATGTTAAATGTAAATGTCGAATGTGGCAGTGAAAATAAGTCATATACTGCGCTTAATGATGTCGCAGTAACAAAAGCTGACGATTGTAAGATAGCCGATTTTGAGGTGTCAAAAAACGGCAGACTTATTTCTTCACTTCGTGCAGACGGCGTTATACTTTCTACAGCCACAGGCTCAACAGCCTATTCAATGTCAGCAGGCGGACCCATAATCGAACCTGAAATGAAGTGTATAGAGTTCACACAGATATGTGCTCACTCGCTTTTTGCAAGATCTATGATACTTTCAGAGGACAGCGTTATGAAAGTCAAGTGTCACACTAACAGTGGCTCTCACGCAATCGTCAGCGTTGACGGTAATAATGTTTTCAGACTTTCGGCAGAGGACACTGTGATAGTATCAAAGTCGAAGTATTTTGTTGAAATCATAGATATAAGCGGCGGCAGCTTTTTCTCGTCAATAAACAAAAAGCTTATGCAGCCGTTGAAGGAATCAGCGGAGGACGGCATATGAAAAATCAGCGTCAGAATTTGATAATGCAGATTGTCAAAGACGAAAATATCGGCACTCAGGAGGAACTTCGTGAAGCGCTTAAAAGGCATGGTCTGAAAGTCACTCAGGCAACAGTTTCAAGGGATATAAAGGAGCTTTCCCTTGTAAAGACCATTGGTTCAGACGGCAATTATAAATACAGCCTGCCTGCACTCAAAAAAGATATTGCAGAGCAAAACAATGGTATTTTCGGCATAATTTCAGACGCAGTTGTGTCGGTGGATCATGCGCTTAACACTGTTGTGGTGAAATGTCATACGGGCATGGCACAAGCAGTGTGTGCAAAGCTTGACAAGCTTGGGCTTGACAATGTTGTGGGAACGCTTGCAGGTGACGACACGATATTCATACTTATGCGGACAGAAAAAGATGCGTCCCATATGGCAGAGGAACTGAGATCCTCTATTATTTCTTAAACAGCAGAGGAATGATCTAAAATGTTAAGTGAACTTTATATTGAAAATCTTGCCGTGATTGAAAAGGCAACTATAGATTTTTCTGATAAGCTTAATGTTTTCACAGGCGAAACGGGAGCAGGTAAGTCTATACTTATAAATGGAATAAATGCTATCCTCGGTCAGCGTGTCACTAAAGATATTGTGAGAACAGGCACGGACAAGGCTGTTATTTCAGCGTTGTTTACTGACATTGGGGACAATGTTTTGCAGGTACTAGACGAGCTTGGTATAAGCGCAGAAGACGGACAGCTTTTTCTTACCCGTGAGATACGTTCAGATGGTG
Organism: Ruminococcus sp. AF17-1AC; assembly: GCF_003461385.1. Taxonomy (NCBI): domain Bacteria; kingdom Bacillati; phylum Bacillota; class Clostridia; order Eubacteriales; family Oscillospiraceae; genus Ruminococcus; species Ruminococcus sp. AF17-1AC. The sequence continues at coordinate 77,385 of NZ_QTWZ01000009.1, read as the reverse complement.
GAAGCGTTGCAAGAGTCAACTCGAGAGCGGTGAACGTTTCCGTACTTAAAGCTATCGGAGAAACGCTTGTAACTATCCATGGACAGCACGACAATCAGATACTCATGGCTCCTGAACGTCATATAGAGATACTTGACAGCTATGCCGAATCGGAAGCTCTTATAGAAGATTATCACAGCTCTTTCAGAGAGCTTCAAAGCATTGCAAAGAAGATAAACAAGATAAAAACTGAGCAAAGCAAAAAAGAGTTTCGCATGGCTGAGCTTGCTGATATTGTCGAGGAGATAAATGCGCTAAACATTCATGAAGGCGAGGATAAAGAGATAGAAGCAGAGCTTAACATCTCTAAAAATGCTGTTGCAATCTCTGAGGCTCTTTATATGGCAAAACAACTTCTTTCGGGCGATGATGACACAGATGGTGCAGTGGAGATGACGCAGAGAGCTTCAAAATCGGTTGAGGAATATACTGATATAATGACTGAGATATCGCCTATATATGACAGACTTAGTTCTGCGGCTATTGAAATGGAGGATATTTCCGAGGAGATAGGCTCACTTCTTGACAGCCTCGATATCGACCCGAAACGTTATGATTACCTTAATCAGCGTTCTGATGAACTCAGGCGTATCATGAAGAAATATGGACCTGAGCTTGATGATGTACTGACTACTCTTGAAAATTCACAGAATGAGCTTGATGAACTGAGCGGAGCAGAGCAGAGCTTAGACGAGCTTAATAAAGAAAAGGAAAGACTTCTTGCGGAGGTATCAAAGAAAGCCAAAGCACTTTCAGACCATAGAAAAAAAGCAGGAGAACGGTTTGTTTCTCAGGTAACAGAGGAGCTTGAATTTCTCAATATGCCAAAGGTCAAGCTGGTGGTTCAGCAGAAAACAGGCAAGCTCACCATAAATGGCATGGATAGCATAGAGTTTCTTATTTCTGCAAACCTTGGCGAAGAGCCAAAGCCTATTGCGAAGATCGCTTCAGGCGGTGAGCTTTCAAGAATAATGCTTGCACTGAAAAACGTAATTGCAGAAAAGGACAGTATTGGCACGCTGATATTTGACGAGATAGACACAGGAGTAAGCGGCAGAGCGGCTCAGAAGATAGGTATAAAGCTGAAACAAATATCTCGCCTTAGGCAAGTTCTTTGCGTGACCCACCTTGCCCAAATGGCTGTTATGGCGGATAATCATTTGCTTATTGAGAAAAATATACAGGGTGACAGGACAGTTACAACTGTTAGAACTCTCGATCATGAGCAGAGAAAGTATGAGATAGCAAGGATAATGGGCGGTGAAAATATCACAGAGCTTATGCTTGAAAATGCTGAACAGTATCTTAAAGACGCTGACAATATGTAACACAAAGTCCCTGATGATTGCGGGGACTTTTTTGTGAACGTACATTTATTATTTATTGTTGTAAAATTCATAGTAATGTGGTATAATAACAATCGGTAGGTGATTATTTGAAACTTGAACATATAAACGTCAAAGAAGCCGTGAGATATATGGGAATGGGCAATAACAAGCCAGACGAACGCACGGCTTTGTTGATAGATGAATGTGAAAAAGAGCTTTTGAAGGTCATTGAGCCTAAATTTGTGTACAGAGTGTTTGATGTCGCTCATAAAGATAACGGTGTTGAGGTCATCGGTACTCCGTTGTTTCTTGGCGGCAATGATATATGCAGACACCTTGAGGGGTGCGGTAAATGTGTGCTTTTTGCAGCGACTATTTCTTCGGGCGTTGATAGAAAGCTTCGTGCTTATGAAGCAGAGGATATGGCTAAAGCTATGATAGCGGATTGCCTTGCAAGTGCGGCTGTTGAGCAGGTATGCGATATAGTTGACAACACTGTGAAAGAAAAGCTCAGCGGATATAATCAGACATGGAGGTTTTCTCCAGGTTATGGCGATCTGCCTATCAGCGTGCAGAGAGTTTTTCTTGACGTACTCAATGCGCAGAAATTTATCGGGCTTAATGCAACTGAAAATAATATACTGACGCCGAGAAAGTCTGTTACGGCGATAATCGGATTGTCAAAAAATGAAATATCAAGGGGCAGACGTGGTTGTGCCTGCTGTAATATGAGGGAAGTCTGTCAATTTAGAAAAAGAGGAGATCATTGTGGATTTTAGAACATTACTTAAAACAAAAGAATTTGTCATACTTGACGGAGCAATGGGTACGATGCTTCAGGCAAAGGGACTTGAAATGGGTGGCACTCCTGAAGCCCTTAACATAGACAAGCCTGATTGGCTGGTGGACATACACCGCCAGTATATAAACGCAGGCTCAGACATTGTTTACGCCAACACTTTCGGTGCAAACAGACACAAGCTTGAAAAGTGCGGATATACTGTCCAGCAGGCTATCACTGCGGCTATAAAAAATGCTAGAAAAGCCTGTGAGGGTACTGATACCCTTGTTGCTCTTGATATCGGACCTATCGGACAGCTTCTAGAGCCAACAGGAACGCTCACTTTTGAAGAAGCTTACGATATTTATAAGGAGCAGATACTTGCAGGAGCTGACGCAGATCTTATCGTTTTTGAAACAATGACAGATCTCTATGAACTTAAAGCGGCTGTTCTTGCGGCAAAGGAAAACAGCGATCTTCCTATAGTCTGCACAATGACTTTTGAGGAAAATATGCGTACATTTACTGGCGTTGCTATAAGCTCCATGGCTTTGACTTTGGAGGGTCTGGGCGTTGACGCAATCGGTGTGAACTGCTCATTAGGACCAAAGGAGCTTTATCCTGTTGTGGAGGAGCTTTGCAAGTGGACAAATCTCCCTGTTGTAGTAAAGCCTAATGCAGGACTTCCTGACCCTGTTACAAATGAATATAACTGTTCACCTGAAGATTTTGCAGAGTTTGCAGAAAAGCTTATCCCATTGGGAGTTAAGGTGCTTGGAGGTTGTTGCGGAACTAATCCTGAGTATATCAAAAAGCTTGCTGAAATGCTCAAAGGCAAAAAGCACGTCAGCGTGCATAATGATATCCCTGCCGCTTGCTGTTCACCGACACATACTGTGGTTATAGACCAGCCAAGAATAATCGGCGAACGTATCAATCCTACTGGCAAGAAGCGTTTTAAAGAAGCACTGCTTGCAAACGATATTGACTATATCCTAGGTCAGGCTATCGAGCAGATACACGCAGGTGCGGATATTCTTGATGTAAATGTTGGTCTGCCTGGAATCGACGAAAAGAGTATGATGGTCAAGGCTGTAAAGTCTTTGCAGGGCGTTGTCGATGTGCCTTTGCAGGTGGATTCAACTATACCTGAGGTGCTTGAAGCGGCTCTGAGGGCTTATAATGGCAAGCCTATCGTCAATTCTGTAAACGCTGAGGACAGCTCCATTGAAAATGTTCTTCCTCTTGTAAAGAAATATGGTGCGGCTGTGGTAGGTCTTACTCTCGATGAAAACGGCATACCAAAGAGTGCTGACAAGAGATTTGAGCTTGCTAAAAAGATACTTGACAAGGCGCTTGAATACGGTATTAGAAAAGAAGATGTGTATATAGATTGTCTTACTCTTACCGCTTCTGCGGAGCAGGAAAATGTTATGCAGACAGTAAATGCAGTGGAACGAGTAAAGAACGAGCTTGGACTTAAAACAGTTCTTGGTGTATCGAATATCAGCTTTGGTCTGCCTAGCAGAGAGATAGTTAATCACAACTTTCTTATGATGGCGCTCACAAAGGGTCTTGACCTGCCGATAATGAATCCTAATATTGATTCTATGACGGCAACTGTTCGTGCCTACAAGCTTCTGACAAACATTGATAAAAACTCTGTTGACTTTATTTCTCACTACGGTGGCGAGAAAAAAACTGCTCCTGCCGCAACAGGCGCAAAAGCTGAGATAGACTTGCCGTATGCTATCGAAAACGGTCTGAAGAAAGAAGCAGCAGACCTTACTGCAAAGCTTTTGCAGGAAACAGAAGCCATGAACATTGTCAACGATATGCTTATCCCGGCACTTGATAAGGCTGGTGCAGAATTTGAAAAGGGCAAGCTTTTCCTGCCGCAGCTTATCCAGACAGCAGGCACTGCACAGGCTTGCTTTGAGGTAATAAAAAATTACATTCTGTCAACGGGTGAAAAAAGCGTTTCTAAGGGCAAGATAATCCTTGCAACAGTAAAGGGCGATATCCACGATATCGGCAAGAACATTGTAAAGGTACTTCTTGAAAACTATGGTTATGACGTTATTGACCTTGGCAAGGACGTTGACTATCAGACAGTAGTTGATTGTGCAATAGAAAATGACGTACATCTTATCGGTCTATCTGCGCTTATGACAACAACTCTTGTGAGCATGGAAAATACAGTTAAGCTTCTTCGTGAAAACAATGTTGACTGCAAGATAATAGTAGGCGGTGCGGTGGTAACGGCTGACTATGCAGAGCAGATAGGCGCTGACTATTATGCAAAAGATGCAAAAGAGTCGGTAGATATCGCAAGAAAATTTTTCGGAAACTGAATAAAATAACTATGACCTCCCATAATCTGAACAACAGATATTTATGGGAGGCCATTTTTAATGAAAAAGTTTGTTACAGCTATCATCATTTCATTTGTCGTTACAGTAAGTTCTGCAGGCATCAAAGCCGCTGCTTTTTCCTCATCAAACCTTGGGGCAGCATTCGTTTTGAGCAATGTTATGTCAGATGAAAAAAACGATAAAAATGGCAGTGGTATAACTGTCATAGACGGCAATAGGGAAGATATAAAGTTTACTTTTAAAATAGCCGAGATAATTAAAAGCCTTTTTAGCTAAGTGTACATTTATTTGTACTTGTATCAAAAGTACGATTGACTTTTGAGCCTTGCCGTGTTATTATATAAATATCAATCATAACGGAGGCTCATTCAATGGTAACAGTTATAAGCGGTGGCTCTCACAGTGGACGTGACAAAGTTTTCATAGATAAGATCAAGTCTGCTGTAAAAAACGGCGAGCAGGTCATGGTCATAATACCTGATCAGTTTTCTTTTGAATATGATAAAAAACTGTATGAACACCTTGGTGCGGCAGATTTCAACGTCATACAGACTGCAGGCTTTAACCGTATCGCTGAGTTCACAGAGAAGCTTTATGGCGGTAGGGTAAAAGAAAATGCTGATGATAACGTCCGCACTATCCTTATGTATAAGGCAGTCAGACGTCTTAAGCAGACAAAGGATATCCGCTTTTATAAAAAGAGTCTTGAAAAGGGCAGTTTCTTAGCCGAACTTAACGAACTTGTGAGCCAGTTTCGTGAAAGCGGAATAACACCGCAGGATCTAGCTCTTGCTGCTGAGAAGCAGAGCGGCTCTCTTGCCATGAAACTTTTTGATATCTCAAGGCTTTATGATTTTTACATGGATGAGCTTGAAAAGGCAGGAATGCAGGATACACTGTCTGCAATGGCAAGAAGTGTGGATCAGGTGAAGGAAAACGGATATTTTCGTGGAATGACAGTTTTTGTTGACGCTTTCAACGATTTCTCTTTTGATGAACTTAAAATGCTTGACGCTTGTATCGCACAGTGCAAGAGTATAACGTTCTCTCTATGTATCGACAATGAAAGCATTAGAAGATATGCAAATCACCCATTTGCTGATACTCTTAAAACGTTGCAGCAGATAACAGATATTTCCGCTGATCATAATTACAAGGTCAACACGGTAGAGTGTCGTAACAGCTCATTTAGAGTCCCTGAACTTGAATATGTGAGCAAAGAGATTTACAACACCTGCAAAAAGCCATACGTCGGAAAGTGTGAAAATGTTTCTGTTATATCAGCAACGGATATTTACGAAGAAAGTGAATTTGTCAGTGGAAAGATATGGGAGCTTGTTAGAGAAAAAGGCTATAAATTCAGTGACATAGCTTTGCTTGCAAGAAACCTTAAAGATTGTGCTTCCGTTTTTGAGGGTACGTTTGACAGATATGAGATACCATATTTTTCAGACTGCAGTGACAGTGTTTCTTCATCATCTCTGGTGAGGTATATGAACTTGCTTTTCAAGTGCTTGCTTTCAAGAAAGTATTCCACGGACAATATTTTGAAATACATAAAATCGCCGCTTTTTCCAATGCTGAATATCGAGATATCAGATCTGGAAGACTATTGCATACGCTGGAGCGTTGATGGTGATATGTGGCTCAGTGATTTTACTGTTGCAGGTGATCTCAGCGAAAAACAGCTTGAAAAAATAAACTGCTCAAGACGAAAGATAATCGAGCCTTTTGAAGCATTTAAAAGCAAACTTGTTAAAGACGTTACAGCAGGGGAATTGTGCCGTGGGCTTTATGATCTTCTCGGTAGCATTGAGCTTTCTCAGCAGACCTTTTCTGTAGTAAAAAAGGCAGGAACTTCGGATAACGAAACTCAGCTTGAAATGGCAAGAGGATTGAAACAACTTTGGAACTCTGTTCTTTCGGCTATCAAATCCGTCTATGACTGCATGAATGACGAAGTTATCTCCCTCAGACAGTTTTATGAGCTTTTCAAGCTCATGCTTTCGCAAATGAGTGTTTCACGTCCTCCGCAGAAACTAGACTGCGTAAGGATATGCGACCCGAGCCATTCAAGGCTTGAGGGTGTAAAGGCTGTCTTTCTTGTTGAGGTGAACGACGGCATATTTCCTGCATCTTTAAGCTCTGGTGGACTTATCACAGAAAATGAAAAAATGATATTAGAGGGAAGCGATATTCATATCTCACACAGCGCAAGAAAATCTTTTCAGACAGAGAAGCTTGTGTGCTACAACGCTTTTACCCTTGCAGACGAAAAGCTCTATGTGCTTTATTCAGAATCTGACCTTGTAGGAGAAACTCACCACCCATCTGCGCTTGTTTCCGAGCTTAACGGAATGTTCGGCAAAATAAATACCAAAGCTCAGGACATGGGGCTTGATTTTTACTGCACTTCTTTCAGGACAGCTTACTATAAATATATGGAACATTCCCGTGATAAAAACGCTACAATTTCTGCGATTAGGTCTGTGTTGGGGTTATCGCAGGAATATGCCGAGAAACTTATGCGAACAAAGAATCTTCATGAAAACGGTGACTATAAGCTTGACGAAAAGACAGCAGAAAAGCTTTTCATGTCAGAACAGCCTGCAAAGGTCTCGCCTACTCAGCTTGATACATATTATAAATGCCCGTTCAATTATTTCTGCAAGTATGGTCTTGGTCTTAAAACTGTCAGAAAGGCAGATATCGACGGGCTTAACAGGGGACTTATCATTCATCAGCTTCTTGAAAAGATAATGCGTAAAGATGATGACGGCACAGGCTTTGACAAAGCTTTCCTTACTCTCTCAGATGATGAGATAAAAGAGTATATCCACAAAAACGTTACCGAATATATAAAGGAAAGCCTTGGTGGAATGTTCGGAAAATCTCCGTCATTTGTATTTTTACAGGAGCGTATGGAAAGCAATATCCTGCATATCATTCGTTTTATGCAGAATGAGCTTCTTCACTCAAAATTCAGACCTGCGCTTTTGGAATACAAAATAGACAAGTCCGAAGGAGAAGACAGACTTATCATAGACGTAAACGGCAGAGATAAGATAATCCTTACGGGAATTATCGACAGAGTTGACGTTTTCGAGGACGAGAACGGTGAAAAATATGTGAGGATAATCGATTATAAAACAGGCTCTATTGACCTTAAATATTCAATGCTCTACAATGGCCTTAATTTGCAGATGTTCGTGTATCTTACCGCTTTACTTGAAACCAAAAATCCAGTGAATATAGACGGTGGATTGAAGCAGGCTGGTATCGTATACTACACGCTAGGAAACAAGCCTAAAACATACGAGCAGACAGCCGACGCTGACGTAGAAGAAGCCGAGAGCAGATCACGGCTAAACGCTTTCAAGCCTATAGGAAAAGTCGTTGATATAAAGGCCGTCACTGAAGCTTTCAGCTCAGAAGAAAATTATGCCTATGCGCCTTTTAAATATTCTAAAACCAACGGCATTTCAGGCACTGTTCCAGACGGCTTTTTTACAAAGCTCAGAGAATTTGCTATAGGCAAAGTGGCGCAGTTTGGTGAACAGCTTTGCCAGGGAAACATTCAGGCGAGACCTGTAGCGGAAGCCTGCAAGCACTGTGATTTTCACGATATCTGCGGCAGGGTAAACCAAGAGGACGTTACAGACGTGAAAGACAGCGTTTATGAAGAAAAACTTATGAAAGAACTAACTGACAGAAAGGAGAAAAAAATAATTGGCTGATACAAAATGGACCAAAGAGCAGGAAAGAGCCATTAGTGACCGTGGCAAGGGCATTATAGTTTCAGCGGCGGCAGGAAGCGGCAAAACCACAGTGCTTATAGAACGAATGATACAACTTCTTTCTGATGAAAAAAATAAAATACCTGCCGACAGACTTCTTGCAGTAACATTCACAAAAGAAGCCGCTTCAAGCATGAAAGAAAAGCTCAGCCGTGCTTTTGACGAACAGCTTCGCCGTGACCCTGAAAACAAGTGGTTGCTTAGTCAGCAAAATCTAATCCAGCTTGCGAGGATATCTACAATAAATTCTTTCTGTCTTGACCTTGTGAAAAGTAATCTACATGAATTTGATTTTCAGGGCGGACTTGATATACTTGATGACAGTGTGCAAAATCTTATTTTGCAGGAAGCTATCACGCAGGCTTATGAAAAGCTTTGTGAAGAAGATTATGAAAGCTACAAACTGCTGAAAAACGCTTTTGCGGATAAAACTCTCAATGAAATCACCGACAATCTTTATAAATTCATGCGTTCGCTGCCGTTTCCTAAGCGTTGGATAGCAGAGGTACATAAAAACTTTACTGATGATAAGATTTTTGACAGCTTTATAAAAGATAATATATGTGTAGCTCAAACAAAGCTGAAAGAAGCATTTTCAATGTATGAGGTTTTTGAAGAATATGCCTGCCGTAAAGAGATAGAGGGCATACCTTTTATAAAACATATCAAAATGAATGAAACTGCCGACAGTGACAGAGAACTTCTTCATAGGTTAAGAAAGCTTCTTGAAAGCGGTGATATAGATACTATTGCTAAGTCAGATTGGAAATTCAGCACCATAAAAAGATTTCCCACGAACAAGGCTTTCAATGCATCACTTGACGATGATATTCGCATTAGATTCAAGGACAATTATGCCTTCTGTGCATCATACAGAAACAAATATAAAGATATCGTAGCTAAAATTACCGATATGTTCAATAACACAAAACTAATCATGAAGGAAAATATGCTTGAATCTGACAGAATATTTACTGTTCTGTGCAGGGTATGCGAAGATATAGACAAGATCTCACAAGAAATGAAGCTTGAACGAAATGGCGTTACTTTTTCTGACGTTGAGATAATGGCGAGAGAATTGCTTGTAAAAGATACCGAGAATGGACCTGTTCGCACGGAGCTTTGCGAGGAAATTTGCAGAAACAGGCTTTATGAGCTTATTTTCATAGACGAGTTTCAGGACGTGAATAATCTTCAGGAGCTTGTTTTCCGCTCGCTTTCTGATTCTGATAACTTGGATATCATGGGCAAAAATGTTTTTGTGGTTGGCGATATAAAGCAGGCCATATATCGTTTCAGACTCTCAAATCCTGAACTTTTCAGCAAAACGAGAAATGACGCTTCCGCACCTGAAAACAGCGAACAGCTCGAGGCTATCTTGCTAAGCAAGAATTTCAGAAGTCGTGAATCTGTGGTTGATTTTGTAAATTTTTTGTTCCACTATCTTATGACACAGCACACAGGTCAGGTGGATTATGATAGAAATGAAGAACTTCGATACGGTGAACTTTATGATGAAAATAACAAGCCTACAGAAATAATGCTCATACCTTTTGATAAGGACTACAAAAAGACAAATGGCTATTCTGTGGAGAACAAAGTAATAGCGCAAAAGATAAAGCATATGCTTGAAAAAGGTGAGGAAGTCAAAGATCATGGCTCTCTAAGACTATGCCGTGCAGGAGATTTTTGTATACTTGTTCAAAAGAATGATGAAATTACCCTTATGGCAAAAGCCCTTGAAGAAGTAGGTCTGAAAGCATATTCTGAGGATACAAACGGATACATGAAGTCAAGAGAGATAACCCTTGTGCTGAATATGCTCAGGATAATTGACAATCCTATGAACGATATTGCAATGACAGCTATCATGATGTCGCCTATCATGGGATTTACGCCTGATGAAATGGCGGCAGTAACAGAAAAGTCAAAGAAGCCTAACAGCAAACTGAAAGACCATATCTATCAGGTGGTAGCGGCATCAGCTTCTGCTGAGGACAGCCACGAAAAGGAAGCTACCCATATAAGCTTTAATAATAAAACATTGCAGGATAAGTGCATAGAGCTTAATAAGCTTATTAATTCCCTGCGTTATCTTTCAATGAGCATGGGTCTTGAACGGCTCATAAGAAAAATATACGACATGACCGACCTTATGGGGATCGTTTCGCTGTATCTTGATTCTGATAAAAAGCGAGCAAACCTTCGTCTGCTTCTTGAATATGCTTCATCCTATGAGCAAAATAGTCAGGAGGGTGTAACTGGTTTTCTAAGATATATCGACTCTGTGTCCTCAAATGAAAAAGCCTTTAAGCAGGCAATGACGGTAACAGAGGGCTCAGATTCCGTTTACATAAAAACCTACCATGCTTCAAAAGGTCTTGAATATCCATTTGTATTTTTATGTCAGCTTGATATACCGCTTATAAAGAAAGACAAAGGTTACTGTTCACATAACAAGCTGGGCTTTGCTTTCAGTTTTATGGATAACAGCAAACTTATGAGAAAAACTTCACTTTACTATGATAAGCTTTCAAAGGAATCAAAAGCAGAGGAAAAAAGTGAAAAACTCCGCCTGCTTTATGTTGGATGTACAAGAGCAAAAGAAAGACTTTTTGTAAGCTATGCACCGATTATTTACAGCAATACCACATATGAGAAGGTTATTGAACGTAAGGTGGGGATAGTTGACAGGCTTAGAAACATATACTCAAAGCAGGGAGATTCTCTTGAAAATGTTGTGGCGGACGCTGAAACGATGCTTGATTGGATAACAATAACGCTTGCACTTCACTCCACGGGTGATCAACTCACATCTTGGCTTGGCACTGATAATATAGCTGTCAGTGGGGACGAATACCCTGAGCCTGAGATAATATATAATGAATACGGCATTGAAAATACAGAGCAGACACAGGAAGAAGATACAACTATTAGCGAAATAGAAGCGGACAAAACAATACTTAGAAATCTTCTTGACAAATTTGCATTTGAGTATGATTGGTCAGGAGTATCAACACCAGCAAAGCTTACTGTTACGGAGATAACTGCGGCTGAAAAAGAGAAGCAGACAGAGAAAACCGAACCTGAGTTTTATCCTAGTCTTCCACGGCTTGATGATGAGTTTGATAAACTATCAGCAGCGGAAAAGGGAACTTTTACCCACAAATTTATGGAGTTATCGGACTATGATAAGGCACATGAAAGCGTAAAAACAGAGCTTGAACGTCTTGTGAATCAGGGGTACTTCAGCCAGAAAGAAGCTGACGGAGTTTATGTTGAAGCACTTGAAGCATTCTTTAGATCTGATTTTTATGATCGTGTGAAAAATTCCGATAATGTGATGCGTGAAAAGAAGTTTCTTGTTTCAATGAGTGATCTTGACTTAAGTGAAAATCTTCCTGAATATAATGGTAACAGCGGTATGCTTCAAGGTATCGCCGATTGTATCTTCCACGAGCCTGACGGATATGTTATTGTTGATTATAAAACTGACAGATTTAATGATTTGTCACAGCTCATGGGCTATAAAACACAGCTTGCACTGTATAAAGCATCGTTTGAGATGATACTCGGAGAGAAAATAAAAAGCTGTTATATTTATTCATTTTGGCTACGGAAAGGGGTTGAAATCAAGCTCTGAATGTGATATAATGACGTATAGAGAACTTTGATAATATTTTTTTGAAATAATTTGAGAAAAGGTATTGACAAGTGGGTAAAAGTGTAGTATAATATCATGGTAAACAAAGCAGAACAATGTCCGTTCTCACCTTAAGCGCAGTTCTCTGTAGTAAAAAGGTCAACATGAATTTGCATATCAATGTGATTTTATGCGGGTACGGATCAGTTCTGTGCCCGTTTTATTTTATTTTTGGAGGTGCTGCGTCATTAGCAACAGGGAACATCAGATCAACGAAGAGATCCGTGATAAAGAACTCAGGGTCATAGACGTTGACGGAAATCAGCTTGGTATTTTAAGTGCTGACGAGGCTCTTAAAATTGCATTTGAGAAAGATCTTGATCTTGTAAAGATCGCTCCTCAGGCAACTCCGCCTGTATGCCGTATCATGGATTATGGCAAGTTCTGTTTTGAACAGACAAAGCGTGCGAAGGAAGCAAAGAAAAATCAGAAAGTTATTGAGATCAAGGAAGTTAGAATGTCATCTACGATCGACACTCATGATTTTAATGTAAAGGTCAATCAGGCTGTTAAATTCCTTAACGGAGGAGATAAGATAAAAGTTTCTGTAAGGTTCAAGAAAAGAACTTTGGCTCATCCACAGTTCGGTGAAGAACTTCTTGCAAAATTCAAAGACGCTATCTCTGAAGCCGGCGTTGTTGACAAGCCATCAAAAATGGAGGGACGCAGTCTTGTGATGTTCGTTTCTCCGAAAGTAAACAAGTAAAATAATAAGGAGGATAAATACAATGCCAAAGATCAAAACACATTCTGGTGCTAAGAAGCGTTTCAGTGTTACCGGTAGCGGTAAGGTTAAGTTCCAGCACACAAACAAAAGACACAGACTTACTCAGAAGGATCACAAGCGTAAGAGAATCCTGCGTGGTGCAGCTTATGCAGATGATACCAACATCAAGAACGTAAAGGCTCTTATCCCTTACAAATAAACGAGTTGTAGGGAAAACAAATTTTAAAAATTTCAGGAGGTAATAACTATGGCTCGTGTAAAGGGAGCAATGATGACTCGTAAGAGAAGAAATAAGACTCTGAAGCTTGCTAAGGGATACTTTGGTGCCAAGAGCAAGCACTTCAAAATGGCTAAACAGGCTGTAATGAAGTCAGGTCAGTATGCATACATTGGAAGAAAGCAGAAGAAGAGAGATTTCAGAAAGCTTTGGATCACAAGAATTTCAGCAGCTGCTAAAATGAACGGTATGAATTATTCAACATTCATGAACGGCGTAAACAAGGCTGGTATCAATCTTAACAGAAAGATGCTTTCCGAAATAGCTATCAGCGATCCTGCTGGTTTCACAGCGATTGCAGAAAAGGCGAAGGCTGCTCTTTAATAGTCAAAAACACGCACGTTCTTGTAACCTGCGTGTTTTGTTGTATATTAAGGCAACACCATATATGACGCATTTGGCAACTAAATGATTAAATTTTCAGAATAAGAGGTGACGCAGTTTGCATATTAATAGTAAAGATAACCCTAGAGTGAAGCTTTTCAGAAAGCTTCTGTCTTCAAAAAAAGCTAGGGAAGAACATGGATTGTTTGCTGTTGAAGGTGCAAGAAACTGCGTTGACACCGCTTATGAAGCTGTGTGCGGAAGAATAAAAGTCCATTCTGTTTTCTATACTCAAACGGCCTTGACTAAATATAAAAATACACTTAAAACTGATACCCTTTTCTCGTGCACAAGACCTGAAGATGTTTTTGAAATATCTGATGAGCTTGCGAAAAAGATGACAGATGAGGGAAACTCCCAGGGCATTTATATGATCGTTTTCAAGGTCGATTTGCCTTTTGTGGCTGAGTATATTGACAAAAACGGGAAGTATCTCGTGCTTGATAATTTACAGGACCCAGGTAATTTGGGTACGCTTCTAAGAACTGCCGATGCCGTAGGCGTTAGTGGAGTAGTTATGACAGATAATTGCGTTGATCTGTATAACCCAAAGGTGGTTCGTTCCGCTATGGGAAGTACTACAAGACTTGATCTTTTTGTAGTGGATAATTTTCTGAACGTCGCAACGCTTTTTGATGAGCTTGGTATTGTTACAAATGCTGCAGTTGTCAGAAACGGTGAAAATATCACAGAATTTGATTTTGACAGACCGTGTGCTGTTGTAATAGGAAACGAGGGCAAAGGTTTGCCTAAAGAACATTCAGACATTTGTAAAAATCGTGTGACTATTTCTATGCACGGCAACATAGAATCACTTAATGCTGCTTGCGCAGGCACAATCATTTTGTGGGAAATGTTTCGAGGTGGCAGTCATGGATAAGGAAAGACTTTTATTGTGGATAAGAGCGGTTCTGATTTTCACTCCATCGAGCAAACGTATATGGGAAGTTTCTGCAAATTATGATGATATAGTTGAGTTCATGACTGCACTCGATGATCATATGGTCAGCGGACTTAATGATAAAGAGCTGCAGAGGATAGGAAAATATAGTCTTAAAGACGCAGAAATCATAAAAAAACGCTGTGAAGAGCTTGGCATAAATATTTATTGTTACGAAAGTGAGGGCTATCCTGACAGACTTAAACGGATCGCAAATCCACCTGCTGTTCTGTATACTTATGGTAACCTTGACTTTTTAAACGATAAATGCGTTATTTCAGTAGTAGGCTCCCGTGAGCCGTCTGAATATTCTGTAAAGATAACGAAGCATATTTGCGCAGATCTTATAAGAAGAAACTGTCTGCTTGCTTCGGGGTTTGCAGGCGGTATAGATCAGATCGCTAACAGGGTAGCTATTGAAAATAATAGTAGACCTATAGCTGTGTGTGGCACAGCTCTTGATTGTGATTACCCTAAGGGAAGTAATGAGCTAAAAAAACAGATCGCTGAGAATGGAGTAATAATATCAGAGTATTTTCCGGGTTATAAACCATTTGGAAATGCTTTTGTGAATCGCAATAGAATTCTTACTGGACTTTCAAATGCAGTGCTTTTTACTGAGTGTAGCAAGGAAAGTCATGGTCTTGATAATGTCAATCACGCCATATCTCAAGGAAAACAGGTATTTGTAGTACCGCCACATGATATCTATGACAGTCGATATTTCGGACAACGAGATCTCATAAGAAATGAGTGTCAACCTGTGTTCGGCGCAGAGGATATAGTGTATTCGCTTGGCAATGAAAGGTATCAATCTCTTAGACTTGTGGAAAGCCTGGGAGAGTTCACGCTTCCTGCTGAGGATTCTGCTATTCTTAACAATGGCGAGCCTAAGACAGTGAAGCACAGAAAAAGCAAAAGAAAAGTGCCTGACAGCAAGACTGTTTCTGAAACAGAAGTGGTAAAGCCAACACCTGAGCCTGATCTGTCAGGGCTTGATGATACACAAAAGAGCATTTGTAAACTGTTAAAAAGCGGAAATATGCTTGTGGACGAGATAGCCGCAAAGCTTGGTATGGATATTTCTGATGTGCTTGCACAGCTAACGGAGCTTGAACTTTATGGCACTGTTAAGTCATATCCGGGCAAAATGTTTGGACTTTAATATATATTAAGAATGGAGAATAGATTTGTCTAATTTGATCATAGTTGAGTCACCAACGAAGATAAAAACAATTAAGCGTTATCTTAGCGATGATTATGAAGTCGTGGCTTCAAAGGGTCATGTCCGTGACCTGCCAAAATCAAAGCTGGGCGTCGATATAGATAATAATTTTGAGCCTAAATATGTCAACATAAAAGACAAAGAGGGCGTTATAAAAGATATAAAAAAGCTTGCAAAGAAAAGCGACCATGTTTATCTTGCAGGAGACCCTGACCGAGAGGGAGAAGCCATTTCATGGCATCTTGCATTGCTTTTGGGTCTTGACCTGAATGATAAAAACCGAGTAACTTTCAACGAACTTACTGAAACTGGTATCAAAGCTGGAATGAGTCATCCACGTTCTATTGATATAAACCTTGTTAATGCACAGCAGGCAAGACGTATCCTTGACAGACTTGTGGGCTATAAGCTTTCACCTTTTCTTTGGAGAAAGATAAGAAAAGGACTTTCAGCGGGCAGAGTTCAGTCTGTCGCAGTTAAAATGATATGCGACAGAGAAAACGAGATAAGGGCATTTGTATCTCAGGAATATTGGTCCATTGACGGAAAATTTTCTGCAAACGGCGAAAGAAAGACCTTTGCTGCAAAGCTTAATACAGTTGACGGAGAAAAGCCAGAGTTGAAAAATAAAGAGCAGGCTGACGAGATACTGAAAAGACTTGAGGGTGCCGAGTTTGTTATCGACAAGGTAAAAAAGAGCGTTCACAGAAAATCTCCTGCCGCACCATTCACCACCTCGACTTTACAGCAGGAAGCGTCAAGACGTCTCAGCTTTCAGGCGAGAAGAACGATGAAAACCGCTCAGGAGCTTTATGAGGGTGTTGAGATAAACGATATGGGTCAGACAGGTCTTATCACCTATATGCGTACCGACAGCCTTAGAATTTCTGATGAAGCAAGAGCAGCGGCATATGATTTTATCAGAAAAAAATATGGCGATAAGTATATCCCTGACACACCGAAAAAATATAAAACTAAGGGCAACGCTCAGGACGCTCACGAAGCCATCCGACCAACACACCCAGAGGTAACACCTGATATGGTAAAGGCAAGCGGAGTGACGAGTGACCAGTACAAGCTTTATAAACTCATTTGGGAGAGATTTATAGCTTCTCAGATGTCAAACTGCCTTATGGACACTGTTTCTGTTGATATCTCTGCAAACGGTTGTAACTTCAAGGCAACAGGCTATTCTGTAAAGTTCGACGGATTTACTGTTCTTTATGAAGAGGCTAAAGACGATGAGGGTGAAAAGAAAAACGTGCTTCCTCCAATAAAATCCGGTGACTCAATAAAGGTGCGTAACCTTGAGGGAAATCAGCATTTTACTCAGCCACCTGCAAGATACACAGAAGCGACCCTCGTAAAAGCGTTTGAGGAAACAGGCATCGGCAGACCTTCGACTTATGTTCCAACTATTACAACCATAATAAACAGAAATTATGTTGAGCGTGACGGAAAACAGCTTAAGCCGACTTCGCTTGGCGAAGTAACAAACCAGCTCATGAGCGAGCATTTTGATAAAATAGTTGATGTTAAGTTTACTGCAAACATGGAGAAATCTCTTGATGAGGTTGAAAGTGGCAAGAAAAGTTGGGTAAAAACTTTGCAGGACTTTTATGGTGACTTTGACGAGGAATTGACTGAAGCCGAAGAAGCCATGGACGGGAAGCGTATCAAAGTTCCTGACGAAGAAACAGATCAGGTGTGCGAGCTTTGCGGCAAACCTATGGTAATAAAGATAGGCAGATATGGCAAATTTATGGCTTGCTCAGGCTTTCCTGAGTGCAAGAATACCAAGAAAATAGTTCAGGAAACAGGCGGAATTTGCCCTTACTGCGGAAAGAAAGTGCTTCTTAAAAAGTCTAAAAAGGGCAAGAAGTATTACGGCTGTGAGGATAATCCTGAGTGCAAGTTCATGACATGGGACGTTCCTACCGAAGAGAAATGCCCTAAGTGTGGCAGTACGCTTTTCCAGAAAGGCGGAAAGAACGGAATACTCATTTGCCACAAGCCTGATTGCGGATATGAAAGGAATTTATCTAATGGCGGTTAAGGTAATAGGTGCAGGACTTGCAGGCTGTGAAGCTGCGTGGCAGTTAGCCCAAGCAGGGATAGACGTTGAGCTTTATGAAATGAAGCCGAAAAAGTTTACGCCCGCCCATAAATATAAGGGCTTTGCAGAGCTTGTCTGCTCAAATTCATTGAAAGCGGACAGAATAGATTCAGCCGCAGGTATGCTAAAAGAGGAAATGCGCAGGCTTGGCTCTGTTACAATGGAATGTGCAGCTGAAACTAAGGTATCAGCAGGCGGAGCACTTGCTGTTGATAGGAAAAAGTTTTCCGATATGGTCACGGCAAAGATAATGAAAAATCCTCACATCACTGTTATCGAGGAAGAAGTCACAGATATACCTGATGGCGATGTTATAATCGCAACAGGTCCTCTTACAAGCGATGGGCTTGCAGAGAGTATCGGCAAAATATGCGGTGATTATCTGTATTTTCATGATGCCGCCGCACCTATCGTCACATATGAAAGTCTTGATAAGGACAAGGTTTTCTTTGCATCGAGATATGGCAAGGGAGAAGCTGATTATATCAACTGCCCAATGAATAAGGAAGAATATCTCAGGTTCTATAATGAACTTATCAATGCGGAATCCGCTCCGCTCCATGATTTTGATAAGGAGCATTTTTCTAAGGACGGGTTCAAGGTGTATGAAGGCTGTATGCCGGTTGAGGTCCTTGCCAAAAGAGGAGAGGACACAATGCGTTTCGGTCCGCTGAAACCTGTAGGTTTGACAGACCCACGAACAGGAAACAGACCTTATGCCGTCGTTCAGCTTCGTGCAGAGAACGCAGAGGGAAGTCTGTATAACCTTGTGGGCTTTCAGACAAACCTTAAATTTGGTGAGCAGAAAAGAGTATTTTCTCTTATCACAGGACTTGAAAATGCAGAATTTATACGTTATGGAGTCATGCATAGAAACACTTTCATCAATTCGCCTAAGCTCTTAAATCCGCAGTTTAATATGCGAGATAGAGAAAACCTTTATTTTGCAGGTCAAATGACAGGCGTTGAGGGATATATCGAATCGGCGGCAAGCGGAATTTTTGCAGGTCTGAGCATGGCAAGACGTTTGCAGGGCAAGCCTGCGGTTACCTTGCCTGATACCACTATGCTGGGTGCGCTTTCAAAGTATATAAGCGATCCTACTGTGGAGAAGTTCCAGCCTATGGGATGTAATATGGGTATCCTGCCTGAGCTTCCTGAACGTATAAGAGATAAGAAACTGAAATATAAGATGATAGCTGAAAGGGGTCTTGCAGACCTTGACAAGGCTATTGAGGAATTTTAAGGAGAATGTTATGAACATAGTAATTGACGCTTTCGGCGGAGATAACGCACCTCTCGAAGTCATAAAAGGTTCAATTGACGCACAGAAAGATTTCGGAGTTGACGTTACTCTTGTTGGTGATGAAGAAAAAATAAAAAAATGTGCACAGGAAAACGGCCTTGATATCACAGCTTTACATATCAAGCACGCTGATACTGTTATCGAGATATGTGAAGAGCCTACAGAAGTAATCAAGGGCAAGAAGGATTGCTCAATGGCTGTAGGTATGAAGATGCTTGCAGATGGCGAGGGCGACGCTTTCGTTTCAGCAGGCTCAACAGGCGCACTTGTAGTTGGAGCAACGTTTATCGTAAAGAGAATAAAGGGCATCAAAAGACCGGCTCTTGCGACGATACTTCCTACGGCAACGACGCCTACGATGCTTCTTGACAGCGGTGCAAACGCAGACTGCCGCCCTGAAATGCTTACTCAGTTTGGAATAATGGGTTCGGCTTATATGAACAAGATACTTGGTGTTGAGTCACCAAGAGTAGGTCTTGCAAATATTGGTGCAGAGGAGTCAAAGGGCAGAGAGCTGGAGCTTGAAACTTACAAGCAGTTGAAAAACGCACCTGTAAACTTTGTTGGAAATATCGAAGCAAGACAGCTTCCTATGGGCGATTGTGACGTATGCGTGGCTGACGGCTTCTGCGGAAACCTTATGCTCAAGCTTTACGAGGGCATGGCAAAATTCTTCTCAGGGGAGCTTAAAACGCTTCTGACTAAGGATACAAAGTCAAAGATCGCTGCTCTTATGGTAATGAAGAACGTTAAAGAATTCAAGAAAAAGGTAGACTACTCTGAGTATGGCGGAGCGCCTCTACTTGGTACTGCAAAGCCTGTTATCAAGGCTCACGGTTCATCAAATGCAAGAGCATTCTATAACGCTATCAGACAAGCAAAACAATTTACTGAAACTAATGTGATAGACGAGATCACAACTGCTATCGAGCAGTTGAAAAGCAAACAGGAGATGTTATAATGGACGAGCAAAAGGCTCTTAAAGAGTTTCAGGAAAGAATAGGTTATCAATTCAAAGACGAAAAGCTCCTTTACGAAGCTCTTTCCCATTCATCATTTGCAAATGAAAACAAGAAGGCAAGAAACAGCAATGAAAGGCTTGAATTTCTTGGAGATTCAGTGCTTTCTATAGTTGTGTCAGATCACATTTTCGAGCATTACAAGCATATGCCTGAGGGCGAGCTGACAAAAATGAGAGCTTCACTTGTGTGCGAAAAAGCACTGTTTGAGTTCTCAAAGAAAATAGAACTTGGAAAGTATATTTTCCTTGGAAAAGGCGAGGAGATAACAGGGGGCAGAGAAAGACCGTCAATTATTTCAGACGCTTTTGAAGCAGTTATCGCTGCAATTTATCTTGACGGTGGTATCGAGCCTGTTTCAAAATATATACTTTCATTCATACCTGAAAATATCACGCCTGATGGAGTTGTTTTCCATGATTACAAGACTATTCTTCAGGAGATAATCCAGAAAAATCCTGAGGAGAGAATAGAATATCATCTTAAAGGCGAGTCAGGTCCTGACCATAATAAGAAATTTACTGTTCAGGTACTTTTGAATACGAATGTTATCGGCGAGGGTACAGGCAGATCGAAAAAGACCGCTGAACAGTTGGCGGCTAAAGAAGCATTGGAACTAATGGGCTATGGGGCACAGTAATATATCTGTCTTCGTGCCGCATATAGGCTGTCCGCATATGTGTGCGTTCTGCAATCAGCGCACCATAACTGGTACAGAGAAGATACCGCACGCTGATGATGTTAAGCGTATCTGCACACAGGCAATGAACGAAGTCAAGGACGTTTCACAGACGGAGATAGCCTTTTTCGGTGGTAGCTTTACAGCAGTGCCGAGAGAATATATGCTCGAACTTCTTGGTGCAGCACAGGAGTTTATAGGCAACGACAAATTCAAGGGTATCAGGATATCCACCAGACCTGACTATATCAGCACTGAGATACTTGACATTCTCAGAGATAATCACGTTACGGCTATCGAGCTTGGCGCACAGTCTATGTCAGGTGTTGTTCTTGAAGCCAACGAGCGTGGACATACTGTTCAGGACGTCGAAAACGCTGCAAAGCTTATAAAAAGCTATGGTTGCTTTGACCTTGGTCTGCAAATGATGATAGGACTTTATAAAAGCAACCGTGAAACTGAGCTGGAAACTTGGTCGAAGATAGCGGCGCTGTCTCCTAAAACAGTACGTATTTATCCCGTTGTTATCCTTAATGGTACAAGGCTCGGAGAGCTTTACAAAAGTGGCGAATATAAGCCTATGGACTTTGACGAGGTAGTGAAAATCTGTTCTTATCTTCTCACAGAAGCCGATAAACTTGGTATAGATGTTATAAAGCTTGGTCTGCACGCAAGCGAGGTCGTGGAGGAGCAAATGTTGGGCGGATTTTATCACCCTGCATTCCGTGAACTTTGCGAAGGCAGAAATTACCGCAGGCTTATAGCAGAGGAGCTTGGAAAGCATGGCAATATAAGCGATATAGCTTCCGTTGTGATATCTGTACCAAAAAGGCAGATAAGCAAGGCAATAGGTCAGAAAAAAGCTAATATAGAATATTTCAAAGATCTTGGTGTCAATATAAAAATTGTAGGTCACGAGGGCAGCGATAAAATAAAGATAAACGAAATCATAATGAGGGGTGGTGAAAAATAATGTATCTTAAATCACTTGAATTGCAGGGCTTTAAGTCTTTTCCGGATAAAATAGAGCTGAAATTCAATAAGGGTATCACAGCAGTTGTCGGTCCTAATGGCTCAGGCAAGAGTAATATCGGTGACGCTATGCGCTGGGTAATGGGCGAGCAATCTTCCAAAGCCCTGAGAGGTGAAAAAATGGCAGGCGTTATTTTTCACGGCACTCAAACTAGACCAAAAGCGCCTTTTGCTCAGGTAACTATCACCATAGACAACGAGGACGGTGCACTTGAATATGACAGCGACACCGTGTCAGTATCACGAAAGCTTTACCGCAATGGCGACAGCTTTTACATGATAAACGGTAAAGAAGTAAATTTAAAGGATATCGTGGAACTGTTTATGGACACTGGTCTTGGCAGGGACGGTTATTCGATAATCGGTCAGGGCAGGATAGCAGATATCGTAAACGGAAAATCCAATGACCGCCGTGAGATATTTGAAGAAGCGGCAGGTATTTCAAAATTCCGTTCAAAGAAAAAAGAAGCCGAAAAAAAGCTTGCGGCGGCTGAGGATAATCTCTCTCGTATCAATGACATCATGGGAGAGATAGAAGGACGAATAGGTCCGCTTAAAGCGCAGGCTGAAAAGGCAGAGAAGTTCAGAGTGCTTGATGAAGAAAAGAGAAAGCTGGAAGTCTCTGTATGGGTGCATAAGCTCAACGAGTATATGAGCCAAATAGCAGGTTATGAGGAGAAGCTTTCTTCTGTAAAAAAAGAGTACGAGGTCATCACGCAGGAGCTTGAAAGCATTGAAGATGATATAAATGACAGCTTTGCAAAGAGCGCTGAAAAATCCGAGCTTGCTGACAGCTACAAAAATCAGATACATCAGGTGGAGCTTGAAAACTCTCAGGCACTGTCAAAGATCGCAGTATATGAGAATGATATTTCTCACCTTGAAGATAATATTTTGAAGCTTAAAGAGCAGATAAGTGAGTCCAACTCATCAAAATACTATCTTGAGGCTGAGCTGAAAACACGCAGACAGAAGCTTGAAGAACTCGACGAGAAAAAAGCAAAGCAGCAGGAAGCTGTAGATTGTAAGGAAAAAGAGCTTTCTGAGCTTATTGATAAAACTGCATTATCTGACAAGTCGGTAAGTGAAGCTGGAAGCTTTATAAATGAGCTTTACATGAAAAAGTCGGAAGTTTCATTCAGACTTGAAAATGCTAAAAACAACCTTTCGGATATTGATGAGCAGATCGAAAATTCTCTTGAAAGAAAAAAACAGCTTGAAGAACATTCAAAACTTTCTTCTAAGGAATTAAAGGAACTGCGTGAATCAAAAGGCAAAGCTGACGAAAACAAGCAGGAGCTTACAAACCGCATGAGCGGACTTGCAAAGCTTCTTGAAACTAGAAACACAAAGCTTTCAGAATGTCGCAAAAATCTCACAGATACAGAAATACAGCTCCGTGACGTTGAGAACAGGATAAAGACTATAGCCGACCTTGAAAACTCCATGGAGGGCTTTCAGTTCAGCGTAAAGCACATAATGAAAGCCTCACAGCAGGGTAGGATAAGCGGCATTTGCGGTACTGTTTCTCAGATTATATCTGTTGAAACAAAATACTCTGTAGCCATTGAAACTGCGTTGGGTGGGGCACTTCAGAACATTGTCGTAAACAATGAGGACTCTGCTAAGAGAGGTATCAGGCTTCTGAAAGAGAACAGAGCAGGCCGTGCAACATTTCTGCCTGTTACATCAGTTCGAGGAAACAGGCTAAATATGCCGCAACTTGAAAATGAGGACGGCTTTGTGGCTCTAGGCTGTGAGCTTGTTAAGTATGACAGCCGGTTTGAGGGCGTAATCAACAGCCTTTTAGGCAGGATATGTATAGCAGAGGATATCGATAGTGCAACCCTTATCGCAAAGAAATACGGCTATAAATTCCGCATCGTTACCCTGGACGGACAGGTGATAAACGCGGGCGGCTCATTCACAGGAGGAAGCGTTTCCAAACAGACAGGTCTGCTTACAAGAAAAAATGAAGCGGAAGCACTTGCTAAAAAGAAAACAACACTTGAAAACTCCTTTACAGAGCTTAAACAGCAGGTTGAGAAGCTAAATCAAGAGGTTTCAAAATACACTGCTGATACCGAGGGACTAAGGGAAAAGCTTTCACAGGTAAACAGCGATATCCTCCGTTTTGAAATGGAAATAAAGCGTGTTTCAGAGTATTATTCTGACTATGAAAACAAGCTTGATGAGATAGAAACATTTATCGAAACGCTGAAAAATAAATACAAGATAGTAAGCGGAGATATCGACAAGGCTCAGACAGAACTTTCAGAGATCGAAGCTGAGATATCAGATAATGAAGCCAAGCTTGCCGACTCTCAGAACGAGCAGGCAGAACTTAAAAATAAGCGTGAACAGCTCAGCGAAGATCTTTCGCAAATGAAGATAATGGCGGCAGAGTTATCCAAAGACCTTGATGCCTGCAAACTTTCAATATCACAGCTTGAAGAAACTATCGGCGACAGTGATACTGACAGCGGCAGGTTGAACGATAATATCTCCGAGTGTGAAAAGAAAATAGCCGAGAAGAAAAAGCTTATTTTTCAGACCAAACAGGAACTCAGCGGTGCTGACGAAAAGATAGCCGCCGCACAGAAAATGGCGGAGCAGGCTCAGCGTGAGCATATTGAGCTTGACAATGCAGCAAACAAACTTCGCACCAAGCAGAAGCACAAAATGGACGAGAAGGAAACACTTTCAGGTCAGCTTACAAGAGCGGAGGAACAGAAAAAATCTGTTACTGCAGGCTTTGATAAGCTTGTGGCACAGCTTTGGGACGATTATGAGCTTACCAGAAGCGACGCTGCAGAGATAGCCGAGGATATTGTGGATATAACGGTAGCTAATAGGCGACTCAACGAACTTCGTGGAAAGATAAGAAATCTTGGAAGCGTAAACCTTGGAGCTATAGAGGAATATGCAGAAGTGTCACAGCGACACGAATTTCTCACAGGTCAGCTTAATGACGTAAATACGTCAAAAACAGAACTTGAAAAACTTATCGAGGATCTGACAGAAAATATGAAGAATATGTTCACTGACAGCTTTGAGCGCATAAATGCAAACTTCAAGAAAATTTTCACCGAGCTTTTCGGTGGTGGTCAGTGCGAGCTTATTCTCACAGACCCAAACAATGTACTTGAATGTGGTATTGAGATAAACGTTCAGCCGCCAGGCAAGGTCATAACAAACCTTATGTCCCTTTCAGGCGGAGAGCAGGCTCTGGTGGCTATTGCAATTTATTTTGCAATCCTGAAAATTTCGCCATCACCTTTCTGTCTTCTCGATGAGATAGAAGCGGCGCTTGATGATGTGAACGTAAGTAAATATGCACAATATCTGCACCATCTTACAGATAAAACACAGTTTATCACCATAACTCACAGACGTGGAACAATGGAAGAAGCTGACGTTCTGTATGGCGTAACGATGCAAGAAAAGGGTGTTTCCAAGCTTCTTAAAATGGACGTTTCGGAAACACGTCAAATGAAACTTGAATAGGAGTGAAGAAATGGGATTTTTTGAAAAGCTGAAAAATGGTCTTAAAAAGACTAAAGACTCAATGATGGGCAGAATAGAAAGTCTGCTTCATTCATTCAGCAAAATAGATGAAGATCTTTTTGAGGAGCTTGAAGAAACGCTTATCCTATGCGATATCGGTGTTACAACTTCTGAAAAGATATGTGATAAGCTCAGACAGAAAGTCAAGCAGGAGGGCGTTAAAGAGCCTGAAAAAATCAAGGATATGCTTAAAGAGATAATCACAGAAATGCTCGGTGAGGATCAGAAGCTCGATATGTCAACAACACCGTCAGTTATACTGGTTATCGGTGTAAACGGTGTTGGCAAAACAACAACTATCGGCAAGCTTTCTTATCAGCTTCACAAACAAGGCAAAAAGGTTATCGTTGCGGCGGCTGATACTTTCAGAGCGGCTGCTATTGACCAGCTCGAAGTGTGGACAGAGCGTGCAGGGGTAGACATAATCAAGCACAACGAAGGTTCAGACCCTGCTTCCGTGGTATTTGACGCACTGGTGGCGGCTAAGGCAAGACAGGCTGACGTTGTTATATGCGATACTGCAGGTCGTCTTCACAATAAGAAAAACCTTATGGACGAGCTGAAAAAGATATCCCGTATAGTTCACCAGCAGGCAGAGGGCTGCGCTCTCGAAGTCCTGCTTGCGCTTGACGCTACAACGGGACAGAACGCAGTTAATCAGGCAAGACAGTTCAACGAAGTAGCTGATATAACGGGTATTATTCTTACCAAGCTTGACGGCACAGCCAAGGGTGGAATAATTATCAGCATAACCGATGATCTGCAAGTGCCTGTAAAGCTTGTTACAGTAGGCGAAAAAATAGACGACATACAGCCGTTTTCAGCAAGAGATTTTGTTGAAGCACTGTTTGAATAATAGAATATTGGATTAGACACTTAAAAGTATAAAATCAGGGGGAATTTTTTATGGATAAGGTTTTGTTTGTAGTTGATATGCAGGAAATGTATGTAGGAAGGGGCAGAGATAAAACCACATACTCATATGATGCCGAATCACTTATCGACGCCATAAACAAGCGTATCTCTGCTTATAAAGCTGAGGAGGTCTTTTATATCGTCAGCTACAAAAAGGGACTTTTGGGTGGAGGAATGCCCAAAGAGGGAACACCTGCGGCTAGCTTTCCAGCAAAGCTGAAAGTTGTATCCAAAAATATTTATTCCAAAAGCAAGCCCGATGCTTTTTCAAACGTTGCTCTTGAAGATTTTATGAGAGCAAGGAATGTAAAAGAGATAGAATTTGTAGGTGTTGATGGTGGTATCTCCGTTATCAACACTGCAATAGGTGCTATTGAATGTGGAATGAAAGTTGTTTTCAACGAAGAATGTATCGGTACAGTTTTCAAAGATAAGGCAAACAAATGCCGTGAAAAATTAAAGAAAAATAAGGTAACTTATATACACAGCTAAAGGAGAAAAAATGAAACTTGTTATTGCAAGCAACAATAAAGGCAAGATAAAAGAATATAAACAGATTCTTGAGCCGCTTGGTTATGAGGTGTTCTCACAATCAGAGGCAGGTCTGATACTTGATGTTGAAGAAACAGGCACTACTTTTGCTGAAAACTCTGCACTAAAAGCAAGAGCTGCATTCAAACTTTGCGGCTGTGCTGTACTTGCAGACGACAGCGGTCTTGAGATAGACGCCCTGGATGGTGAGCCTGGAGTATATTCAGCAAGATATGGCGGACTCGAAACTGATGATGAGCGTACCGCTCTTGTGCTTAAAAAAATGAAAGAAATACCTGATAATAAAAGGGGAGCACACTTTACCTGTACAATACACTTTATCAAAGCAGACGGTGAAGAGATAGCCGTTGAGGGAAAAGTATTCGGTAAGATAGCTCACGAGCCTGTTGGCGAAAACGGCTTCGGCTATGACCCTATTTTCATGTATGGGAACAAGAGCTTTGCTCAGGTGGACTCAGAAACAAAGAATACCGTTTCCCATAGAGCAAACGCACTGAAAGCTTTGCTTGAACAGCTCACAAAGCAGTAAACTGAAAGGATTTAGATTATGATTACAACTAAACAAAGAGCAGAACTCAAAGGTATGGCTTCGCTTATACAGCCTGCTTTTCAGATAGGCAAGGGCGGAGTTAATGACGCTCAGGTGGCACAGATAGACGATTATCTGAGAGTTCACGAGCTTGTAAAAATAAAGGTGCTTGACAACTCAATGTACACCGCAAGGGAAGCCGCAGAGGAGATCGCTGAAAAGATATCTGCTGAAGTCGTTCAGGTAATAGGCTCAAAGGCGGTACTTTATAAACGCAATGAGAAGCAGCCTGTTATAAAATTAAAGTCAAAGTAATGAAAATAGGTGTTTTCGGCGGCACGTTCAATCCTGTTCACTTAGGGCATTTAAATTGCCTTAAAAGCGTAGCCGAGCAGGCGGGTCTTGACAAGATGATCGTCATGCCTGACAGAATACCCCCACATAAGCAAGCGGAGGACTTAGCTTCCTCTGAGGATAGGTTGAATATGTGCAGACTTGCTTTTGCAGATATCCCATGTGTGGAAATATCCGATTGGGAACTTAAGCAAGAGGGCAAAAGCTATTCAGTGATAACACTCAGACATCTAAAAGAGATATATCCACATGATAAGCTGTTTTTTATAATGGGCAGTGATATGTTGCTTTCATTTGAAGAATGGTATCAGTATAAGGAGATATTATCACTTTCGGCACTTATCTGCGTTGCACGCTCGCATGAGGACATTGACCACATAGAGGTGAAAGCCAAACAGCTCAAAGCCGAGGGTGGAGAGATAATCATAGTAAAAACCGAACCATTTGAGGTGTCTTCAACTGAGATACGTCAAATGCTCAAAAAAAATGTTGATTGCTCTTGCTATTTGAGTGAAAATGTTGTACAATATATAGTGGACAAAAATTTGTATAACCGAGGTTTTCTAAGTGGCAGATAAAAAAACAATAGGCATTTATAAAGCATACCTAAAAGAACATTTATCAAAAAAGAGATATACACACTCTATGAACGTGGCAAATTCCGCTGTGGAGCTTGCAAAAAGATATGGTGCTGACGCAGACAAGGCTTATGTTGCAGGACTTTTGCATGATGTTGCAAAAGAGATACCAGCATTGGAGCTTGCGGCTATAGTTTCTAAATCTTCACTTGATGTGTGCGATATAGAGAAAAAGGCTGTTCCGCTGTTTCACGGTATTGCAGGGGCAGAGCTTGTGCAGACACTTTTTGATATCCATGACCCTGAGATAATCTCAGCTATACGCTATCATACAGTTGCCTGTGGCAATATGCCCAAGCTTAGCCAGATAGTATATCTTGCAGACCTTATTTCTGCGGACAGGGATTATAAAGACGTAAAGAAAATGAGAAAGTATGCCGAACAAAGCTTGGAGAAAGCAATGTTTGAGGCTTTGAAATTCTCAATAAAAGACTCAGTGGAAAAGGGTAATACTATCCCTGTTTCCACACTTGAAGCATATAATGATTTTGCCGATAATTCAAAATAAAGGAGATTTTTATGGATAATATTTCACAGAATGAAAAGCTGTCAACTATTGTTAAAGCTCTTGATTCAAAAAGAGCAGAGGACATCAGGGTAATAGAGATCGGTGACCTGACTATAGTTGCGGATTATTTTGTTATAGCAAATGGTACTTCAAGCACTCAGACAAAGGCTCTTGCGGAGGAAGTTGAGTTCAAAATGAGCCAGCTTGGCATTGAACCTAACAGAACAGAGGGCTATCAGGGTGCAACTTGGGTCGTACTTGATTACGGTGATATCATAGTTCATGTTTTCTATAAGGAAACAAGAGATCATTACAATCTTGAAAGACTATGGTCTGACGGCAAGGATATCGACGTAAAGCAGTTCTTACCAGACGAGCCACAGGATTAATTTTGACAATTATAATTTAACAAAGGATTGATAAAGATGAAAGAATACAATTTTTCGGCCATAGAAAGCAAATGGCAGAAATACTGGGACGAGCATAAGACCTTTGAGGCAAGCAATGACTTTTCGAAGAAGAAATTTTACGGACTTGTAGAGTTTCCTTATCCGTCAGGTCACGGTATGCACGTTGGACATATCAAGGCATATTCTGGTCTAGAAGTTGTAAGCCGTAAAAGACGTATGCAGGGCTATAATGTTCTTTTCCCTATAGGCTTTGACGCTTACGGTCTGCCTACAGAGAACACAGCTATCAAAACAGGTGTTCACCCAAGAAAGGTAACTGACGACAACATTAAGAAGTTCACGGGGCAGCTCAAAAGAGTAGGTTTTTCATTCGATTGGTCAAGAGTTATTGATACGACCGATGAAAACTACTATAAGTGGACACAGTGGATATTCCTTAAGATGTTTGAGAATGGTCTTGTATTCAGAGATAAGACCCTCGTAAATTATTGCCCAAGCTGTAAGGTCGTTCTTTCAAATGAGGACTCACAGGGCGGTCACTGCGATGTTTGCCACAGCGAGATAGTTCAGAAAACTAAAGAAGTATGGTATCTGAGGATCACAGAATACGCTGACAAGCTTCTTCAGGGACTTGAAGAAGTTGACTATCTGCCTAACATCAAACTCCAGCAGCAGAATTGGATAGGAAAATCAACAGGTGCATTTGTAAACTTCAAGATCAAAGAGCAGGATGAACAGCTCAAGATCTACACTACACGTCCTGACACACTTTACGGCGTTACATTCATGGTAATCGCTCCTGAACATCCTATCATCCAGAAATACAGAAATAGTATTGCAAACATTGCTGACCTTGACGCTTATAAGGCAGAGTGTGCAAAGAAGAGCGAATTTGAGAGAACTCAGCTCGTTAAGGATAAAACAGGCGTTAAGATAGACGGTCTGACAGCTATCAATCCTATCACAGGCAAAGAGATACCTATCTACATCTCAGACTATGTTATGATGGGATACGGCACAGGCGCTATCATGGCTGTGCCTGCTCACGATACAAGGGACTATGATTTTGCAAAGAAGTTCGGCATTGACATAATCGAAGTCATCAAGGGTGGCGACATTTCTAAGGAAGCCTACACAGGCGACGGCGAAATGGTCAACTCAGGTGAGCTTAACGGCATAACAAACAAAAAAGAAGCTATTGAAAAGATGCTTACTGTTCTTGAAAAACTGGGCTGCGGTGAAAAGGGCGTTCAGTATAAGATGAAAGACTGGGCTTTCAATCGTCAGAGATATTGGGGCGAGCCTATCCCGATAGTACATTGCCCTCACTGCGGAATGGTCGCTGTGCCATATGATGAGCTTCCACTTAAATTGCCACCGGTAGAGAACTTTGAGCCTGGTACAGACGGCGAAAGCCCACTTGCTAAGATAGACTCTTTCGTACACTGCAAGTGCCCTAAGTGTGGCTGTGACGCAAAGAGAGAAACAGATACAATGCCACAGTGGGCTGGTTCTTCATGGTACTTCCTGCGTTATTGCGATCCTAACAACAATGATGAGTTTGCTTCACAGGAAGCACTGAAATATTGGATGCCTGTTGATTGGTATAATGGCGGTATGGAGCACGTTACACGTCATATGATCTATTCACGTTTCTGGCACAAGTTCCTCTACGATCTCGGTCTTGTACCAACTTCAGAGCCTTATGCAAAAAGAACAGCTCAGGGTCTTATCCTTGGACCTGACGGTGAGAAGATGAGTAAGTCAAGAGGAAACGTTGTTGACCCTAACGATGTTGTTGACGAATACGGTGCAGATGTTCTCAGACTTTATGTTCTGTTCATGGGTGACTATGAAAAGGCAGCTCCATGGAGCGAGAGCAGTGTTAAGGGCTGTAAGAGATTTGTGGACAGAATTTGGGCTTTGCAGGATAAGGTAGTTGACAGCGACGAGTACAGCGACAAGCTGAGAACGCTCATGCACAAGACTATCAAGAAGGTATCCGATGATATCGAGTCAATGAAGTTCAATACTGCTATTGCCGCAATGATGACGCTTCTTAATGAGATATATAACGTTGGCTCTATCACAAAGAAAGAATTCAGAGATCTTCTTATCATACTCAATCCTTTTGCACCTCATGTTACAGAAGAACTTTATCAGATGATCGGTTGCGAGGGAGTTCTTGACGAGCAGGAGTGGGTAACATATGATGAAGCACTCTGCAAGGACGATACTATCGAGATCGTTTGTCAGATAAACGGCAAGGTAAAATCCAAGCTCACAATACCTACAGACGCAGCTAGGGACGACGTTATCGCACTTGCTAAGGCTGACGAAGCTATCGTTAAGGCAACGGAAGGCAAAAATATAGTCAAGGAAATCTATGTTCCTAACAAGCTTGTAAATCTGGTTGTAAAGTAAGCGAAAATTTCCTCAGAAAAATCAAAAAAAGAGCCAGAAAGCTATTGACTTTTTGGTGGAAATATAGTATAATTAAATTTGTAATTATATCGGTTTTATAAATTCCGCAGATTAAAGACAGAGCGGTCCGAAAGAGTAGGACTGGGGGAACGTAAAGCGTTTCAGTTTGCTTTTGCAGACACCTTCACTATCACCATTGATTTTCGGAAATGCCGATAGAATTGCCTCTGTCACAGGTGGCAAAGGGAGGGAATAATTTTGGCAGAAATCCGTGTTGGAAAGAACGAAACTTTGGATACAGCACTTAAGCGTTTCAAGAGATCATGTGCAAGAGACGGCGTTATCGCAGAGGTTCGTAAAAGAGAACACTACGAAAAGCCTTCGGTAAAGCGTAAGAAGAAGTCCGAAGCTGCTCGTAAGCGTAAATACTAATATGTAATTAAAGGCGGGCATTTTTATGTCCGCTTTTTATTTTATACTACAGGAGTTTTTTTATGTTTAAACCAACTTATGTTTTTGACAAGGTAGGAGAGATAACCCCCGATTTTCTTGCTAAAAAGCATATCAAGGGGCTGCTCCTCGATCTTGATAATACGCTGACAACACATAACAATCCAGTTCCCCCGCAGTCGAGTCTTGATTGGCTTGCTAAGATGAAAGCGGCAGGGATAAAGCTTATGATCGTTTCAAACAATCATGCTCCAAGGGTAAAGCCTTTTGCAGAGCAGTTGGAGCTTGACTTTGTACCTGAAGGCAAAAAACCGCTGACCTTTGGATATACCAAAGCTATAGCTAAGCTGGGGCTTAATAAGAAAAATGTTGCGGCTGTTGGCGACCAGATATTCACAGACGTGCTTGGCTCAAATCTGAAAGGTATACGCTCCATATTCGTGTTCCCAATAGAGCCTGAAACGAGCTTGCCATTTCGATTTAAAAGAGCCTGTGAAAAGCCGTTTTTACCAAAGCTTAAATAGCATAAAACGAAAGGAATGATACTAATGTCGGCAAAATTCGGACCTGCGGGAAACAGCGAGGCTTTTTCCATTAAATATAAAACAACACTTCAAGCTCCGGGATATCTCGAAGCAATGGGGCTTGACCACTATGAATATCAGTGCGGAAGGGGAGTTAAGGTCTCCGATAAAATAGCTTTTGCCTTGAAAGATAAGGCTAAAGAGCATAATATCACGCTTTCGCTTCATGCGCCGTATTTTATTTCGCTTTCAAGCCTTGAAGCTGAAAAGCGTGACAACAGCATAAATTATATTCTGCAATCCTGTGACGCTGCAAGCAGAATGGGTGCTGATAGAATAGTTATCCATTCAGGAAGCTGTGCGAAAATAAGCAGAGAGGACGCTTTGGAACTTGCTAAAGATACTCTCACAAGGGCTAGAAAAGCAGCCGTTGAGCAGGGCTTTGAGCATATCGTTTTTTGCCCTGAAACTATGGGTAAGGTAAATCAGCTTGGTAACTTAACAGAAGTGCTGGAGCTTTGCAAGCTTGATGATACGTTCCTGCCGACAATAGATTTCGGACATCTCAACGCAAGAGAGTTCGGCTATATAAAAGGTAAGGCAGAGTATGAGAAAATGCTTGATGAAGTGGAAAATGCTATCGGTCACGACAGGCTGAAAATATTTCACAGCCATTTTTCTAAGATAATGTTTACAAATCCAGGCGGCGAGAAAAAGCACCTGACTTTTGACGATAATCAAGGCTTTGGACCTGACTATGAGCCGCTTATGGAGATAGTCGCAAAGAAAGGTCTTTCGCCTATATTCGTCTGTGAAAGTGCAGGCACTCAGGACAAAGACGCACTGACAATGAAGAATTATTATTTGTCGCTGAAATAAAGATAGGAGAGTATTGATATGAAAAAAATACTTGTTATACATGGTCCTAACCTTAATCTTCTGGGTGAGCGTGAGCCCGGAGTTTACGGTACAGATACATTCGAGAGCATAAACAACGAGATAATAGAGCATGCAATGAAATATGAGTTTCACTGCGACGTTTATCAGTCAAACCATGAGGGTGAAATAATCGACAAGCTTCACCTTGCTAGAAAAAATTATGACGGCGTTATACTTAACGCAGGCGCTTATACACACTATAGCTATGCTATCAGAGACGCCATCGCCGCAATAAAGATTCCTGTCGTTGAGGTACATCTGAGCAATATACACTCCCGTGACGAATTCAGACACACTTCTGTTATCGCACCTGTATGCGTGGGTCAGATAAGCGGGTTCGGAAAGTATTCATACTACATGGCTGTTGACGCTTTGTATTACAAATGGAAAAATGAAAGCGGTGCAGACAATGACTGATCTTGAAAAACTTTGTTCACGAGTAACAGAAGCGGCAGATTGTGCTGTTATCACTGACGATGTGAACAGAAGATATTTCACTGCAATGAAATCAAGTGCAGGAACACTAGTGGTTTTTCCAGAAAAAGCGTATTTTATCATAGATTTCAGATATATTGAAAAGGCAAAGAAAACTGTCACAGCTTGCGAGGTCATTTTGCAGGACAAGCTCTATGAGCAGATAAACAGCCTTATTGAAAAGCATGGTGCAAAAACAGTTTCTGTTAATGCCGATACCTGCACACTTTCCGAGCTTATCGCATATCAGCAAAAACTTAATGCTGAGGTCATCACAGACACAAAGCTTGCGGAAATAATAAGGGAGATAAGAACAGTTAAATCCCAAGAGCAGATAGACAAGATAATCAAAGCACAGCGTATCGCTGAAAAGGGTTTTGCACATATGCTTGACTTTATCAGGGTCGGCAGAACTGAAAAAGAAATTCAGTTGGAGCTTGACTATTATATGCTTAAAAATGGTGCTGAAGCTCTGTCTTTTGACACTATTGCACTTTCAGGCTCTAATACTTCGCTTCCACATGGTGTACCATCTGACAAAAAAGTTGAGAGCGGTGAGTTCGTGCTTATGGATTTCGGAGCAACTTATGATGGCTGGCACAGCGATATGACTAGAACTGTATGTGTAGGCAAACCTAGTGACAAGATGAAGTCTGTATACGAAACTGTTCTTACTGCACAGCTTACAGCTCTTGACGCAGTAAAGGCAGGTATGTCAGGAAAAGCACTTGACAAAATAGCAAGGGATATCATAACTGAAGCAGGCTATGGAGATAATTTCGGCCATTCTCTCGGACATGGTGTGGGAGTTGAGATACATGAAAGCCCTTATGCTTCGCCTAGCAGGGAAGATATACTGCCTGAAAATTCGATCGTAACAGTAGAGCCAGGTATTTATCTTGAGGGCAAGTTTGGTGTGAGAATAGAAGATTTTGTTGTTGTTACAGAAAACGGCTGTATCAATATGACAAAAGCCCCTAAAGAGCTTATTTGCTTGTAATTTTTTTTGATTTTTTAGTAAAAAAGTTTTCAAAAGCTATTGCAATAAACAAATAAATATGGTAAAATAAATATAAAGGTATGCGGACATTTTGAACTGTGTACACATTAATTAAGAATGTTTATGGAGGTACTAAATAATGGTAACTGCTGGTGATTTCAGAAACGGCGTGACTTTTGAAGAGGACGGCAACGTAATGCAGATCGTAGAGTTTCAGCACGTTAAACCTGGTAAGGGTGCAGCGTTCGTCAGAGCAAAGGTTAGAAATGTAATTTCAGGTTCTGTTGTTGAAAAGACATACAATCCAACAGCTAAATTCCCAACAGCATATGTTGAGAGAAAGGATATGGAGTATTCTTACAATGACGGTGATCTTTATTATTTCATGGATCCAGAGAGCTATGAGCTTGTTCCAGTAAACAAGGCTGAGCTTTCAGATAACTTTAAGTTCGTAAAGGAAAACATGGTATGTAAGATCCTTTCTTACAAGGGTACAGTATTCGGCGTAGAGCCTCCATACTTTGTTGATCTTGAAGTAACAGAGACAGAGCCTGGTATCAAGGGCGATACAGCTACAAATGCTACAAAGCCTGCAACAGTTGAAACTGGTGCTGAGATCAGAGTTCCTCTGTTCATCAACACAGGCGACAGAATAAGAATCGATACTCGTACATGTGAGTACATGGAAAGAGCGTAAGTTTTAGCCTTTACGGTTTTTTAGAAACGGAGGGAATATTATGGAGCTGTCAAAGAAGGTTGCATATTTAAAGGGACTTATGGAAGGTCTAAAGATTGACGATTCCACAAATGAGGGAAAGATATTGACAATTATGGCTGATATTCTTGATGAGATGTCTGCTACAGTTGAAGATATTGCCGAAGAAGTTGACGAAACAGTTGAGCTTGTAGATACTCTTGACGAGGATCTCGGCGAGATAGAAGATCTAATTTACGGTGATGATGATGACGACGATTGTTGTTGTGACGATGATTGTTGTTGTGATGATGACGATGATGATGATGATGCTATGTACGAGTGTGTGTGCCCTAACTGTGGTGACACAATAATGCTTGGCGAGAACATTATCGCTGATGGTTCTATTGAATGTCCAAACTGTGGAGAGAGCCTTGAGTTTGATTTCTCAGAGATTGAGGACGAGGACAACGAGGATTGATCTCATAAAAAGTGTTCAGCAAAATTTAATAATGTGTTTCAGGGGTGGTGAAATTCCACACCGGAGGTGATCGAATAGTATTCGTAAGTCCTCGACCGCAGAAATGCGCTGATTCGGTGAAAATCCGAAACCGACGGTAAAGTCCGGATGGAAGAAACGACAGATCAATAACGCATAAATTGCACCCTGATTTTATTTTCAGGGTGCTTTTGCTTTTGCTGCTGTTTCTCCCGATAATTTTATTATTTGGAGGAATTAAAATGACAAGTGATAACACTATGCCAAGAAATAAAACTTTTACAACAAGAAAAATGGTAACGGTGGCAATGCTCAGCGCCATAGCTACTGTGATATATTACCTCGATTTCCCTGTGCCTCTTATGCCAGGATTTATCAAGCTTGATCTTTCAAACGTTATATCCCTGCTGGCAGGTTTCTCAATGGGACCTATTGCAGGCGTGATCGTTTGCCTTATCAAGAACGTTATCCAGTTGATTATAAAGGGACTAGGCACAACAATGGGTATCGGCAACATCTTTGACTTTGTAACAAGCGCAGCTTTTGTGCTGACGGCTTCTGTTATATACCACAAGAAAAAAACCAGAAAGAATGCTATCATAAGCTGTATCATTGGCACTTTGGTTTTCACAGTAATAAGCTTGCCGTTGAATTATTTTATCGTTTATCCTATATACTTTAAAGCATTCGGCGGAGAAGCTGCTATACTCGGTATGTACCAGCAGATAATGGGTAGCGTAAAGAATATTTTCTCTGCACTGTGTATTTTCAATCTGCCTTTTACTTTTGTGAAGGGTATTATTTGTGCATTGGTCACAATTCTTATTTATAAGCCTTTGTCGCCTATTCTTAAAGGCAAAGACTAAAACAAAATTAATGCTGAACACAAAAAAAGCCTTGGCAGGCACATTCCTGTCAAGGCTTTGATATTTATTATTTAACTGCTTCAAGAAGATCATTGATCTTGTCTGTCTTTTCCCAAGCTACATTAAGATCCTCACGACCCATATGACCATAAGCTGCAAGCTGCTTGTACTGTGGCTTTCTAAGGTCAAGACTCTTGATTATTGCAGCAGGGCGAAGGTCAAATACCTTTTCTACAGCTGCCTCTATCTTTTCATCAGAAACCTTTCCTGTGCCGTATGTGTCGACCATGATTGAAACAGGGTGAGCAACACCGATAGCGTATGCAAGTTCAACCTCGCACTTCTTGGCAAGACCTGCTGCAACGATATTCTTTGCAACGTATCTTGCAGCATATGTTGCGCTTCTGTCAACCTTTGTAGGGTCTTTTCCTGAGAAAGCACCACCACCATGACGAGCATATCCACCATATGTGTCAACGATTATCTTTCTTCCTGTCAGACCACTGTCGCCCTGAGGACCGCCGACTACGAATCTTCCTGTTGGGTTTACAAAATAAGTAGTGTTCTCATCGAGAAGTTCGGCAGGGATAACTGTCTTTATAACGTTCTCGATAATATCTTCTCTTATCTGCTCCAGTGTTACAGCGTCATCATGCTGTGAAGAAACTACAACAGCGTCAACTCTTGTTGGCTTGCCATCATCATATTCAACTGTTACCTGAGTTTTTCCGTCCGGTCTGAGATATGGCAAAGTGCCGTTCTTTCTAACTTCTGTAAGTTTAAGAGCAAGCTTGTGAGCAAGTGATATAGGCATTGGCATAAGTTCAGGTGTTTCGTCGCAAGCAAAACCGAACATGATACCCTGATCGCCTGCACCCGTATCGAATGCGTTTTCAGCTCTGCCTTCGAGAGCGTTGTCAACGCCCATAGCAATATCAGGCGACTGCTTGTCTATAGTTGTGAGAACTGAACAGGTGTGTCCGTCAAAACCATACTTGGCTCTGTCATAGCCTATACCGACAACTGTATCTCTAACGATCTGTGGTATGTCGATTATAGCCTTTGTTGTTATCTCGCCCATGCACATTACTACACCTGTTGTAGTGACCGTTTCGCAGGCAACTCTTGACATAGGATCCTGCTCCAGCAGAGCGTCAAGTATAGCGTCAGAGATCTGATCGCATATTTTGTCAGGATGTCCCTCAGTAACCGACTCAGATGTAAATAAATACTTTGACATAAAAATACCTCTTTTCTGAATATTTGTTAATCTAAAAACAGCCACAAAAAAAGCGCTTCATTCCGAAACGCTTGAAATTACTCAATTTCCTCATCTTTCGGAAATAACCGCAGGATTTAGCACCTTAACTAACGCTAGGTTGCTGGGCTTCACAGGACCTGTTTCCTCCACCACTCTTGATAAGGCTATTTAATTTTAACAAAATATATTATACACCATATATCGACTATTGTCAACTGTTTTACACATAATTATAGATTATTTTAATGTTTCGTAATAAATCAGCAAATGCTAATAAAAGCATTGACTTACTAGGACAAGTTCGTTATAATATAAAAAGAGGTGAGTTTTTTTGAAAAATGACAATTCAAATATAAAAACATTGTTTCTGACCTTTCTTAAGATAGGCGTTTTTACCTTTGGCGGAGGATATGCAATGATAGCCTTGCTTGAAACAGAATTTTGTGTGCGCAAAAATTGGCTTGATAAAAAAGAATTTCTCGATATGACAGCTATATCAGAGTCCACCCCCGGACCAACTGCTGTAAACAGTGCTACATATATCGGCTACAAAATAGGCGGTGTGCTGGGTGCTATTGCGGCAACTGTCGGTGTGTGCATACCGTCGTTTTTTATAATCTACATAATATCACTTTTCTTTGACAAATTTTTGTCTTTAAAAGTAGTCTACGCTGGATTCCGTGGCATTCAGGTGGGCGTAATATATCTCATACTTACTGCAGGACTAAGAATGTTGAAAGCACTTGATAACACATTGCTTGACAAAATTATAATGCTTGGAGTTTTCATAATGATGATACTTTTCACACTTTTTTCTGTGAAGTTTTCATCAGTATTTTATATTATCATAAGTGGTGCTGTGGGCATTGCTGTGTATCTGATTAAAACCCTCAGAAAGGGAAGTACAATAAAATGATATATCTCAAGCTTTTTCTCACTTTTCTTGAAATAGGCGCAGTGTCATTCGGCGGAGGATATGGAATGATATCCATTATCCGTGAAAAAGTTCTTGCTTTTGGCTGGCTCAGCGAGGACGAATTTGTGAACTTTATTGCCGTATCTGAGTCCACCCCTGGACCACTTGCAGTGAACATGGCGACCTTTGTTGGCTCATCGCAGGCAGGCTTCATAGGCGGATTGATAGCCACCCTTGGCGTTGTGTTGCCTTCGTTCGTGATAATATTCATCATAGCTTCGATCATGAAGGACTTGCTGA
This sequence comes from Ruminococcus sp. AF17-1AC, assembly GCF_003461385.1. Classification (NCBI taxonomy): domain Bacteria; kingdom Bacillati; phylum Bacillota; class Clostridia; order Eubacteriales; family Oscillospiraceae; genus Ruminococcus; species Ruminococcus sp. AF17-1AC. Next base: position 37,837 of record NZ_QTWZ01000009.1, on the reverse strand, counting down.
AATACTCAGGGGTAAAAGCAATGCTTTCAGGCATTCGTCCTTGCGTTGTTGCGATGATACTCGCCACTGGCATTACAATGGCTTTATCTTCACTGCTAAATATCACTACCATAAATTCAAAGCCTGCTTTTGACTATAAAGCGTTGATAATATTCCTGCTCATAGCCTTGGCAGATGTGCTTCTTTTGAAACTGAAGAAATTCAAGCTCTCACCGATCACAATTATCGTAAGCTCCGCCTTTCTCGGCATAATATTCTATTAAAAAAAGCTGTAACACCGCAAAGTGCTACAGCTTTTAATATTTGTGATATGAAAATTAACCCAGAAGCTTTTTAAGTCTCTCGTCAACAGCCTTAAGAAAGTCCACTGTATTTACTTTCTTCTTATTTTCAAGTGTAGAAAGCAGATAAAGATCACCTGTCATAACACCGTCTTCGATAGTTTCGATAGTTGCCTTTTCAAGACAATCAGCAAAGTTCATAAGCTCAGGCAGGTTATCGAGTTCGCCTCTTTTTCTCAGAGCGCCTGCCCATGCGAACAGTGTGGCAACTGAGTTTGTAGAAGTTTCTTCGCCCTTGAGGTGCTTGTAATAGTGTCTTTGAACAGTGCCATGAGCAGCCTCATATTCATAGATTCCGTCAGGTGAAACAAGAACAGAAGTCATCATAGCAAGTGAGCCATATGCTGTAGCTACCATGTCAGACATTACGTCACCGTCATAGTTCTTGCAGGCCCATATATAACCGCCGTTTGAACGGATAACTCTCGCAACAGCATCGTCGATAAGAGTATAGAAATACTCGATACCAGCCGCTTCAAACTTAGCCTTGTACTCGTTATCGTATATCTCCTGGAAGATATCCTTGAATGTGTGGTCATACTTCTTTGAAATAGTATCCTTTGTAGCAAACCAAACATCCTGCTTCTTATCAAGTGCAAAGTTAAAGCAAGCTCTTGCGAATGAAGCGATAGAAGTTGACTTGTTGTGCTGACCCTGAATGATTCCGTCGCACTCAAAGTTGTAAATTGTTTCTCTAGTTTCCTTGCCGTCCTTGTCAGTGCAAACAAGCTCTGCCTTTGAGCCAGCAGGGCATTTCATTTCAACATTCTTGTAAACATCGCCGTATGCGTGACGAGCGATAGTGATAGGCTTTGTCCATGTAGGAATGTATGGAGTGATACCCTTAACAAGAATAGGAGTTCTGAAAACAGTTCCGTCAAGAATAGCCCTGATAGTGCCGTTAGGGGATTTCCACATTTCCTTGAGGTTGTATTCAGGCATTCTTGCAGCGTTAGGTGTGATAGTTGCACACTTAACAGCAACGCCGTATTTCTTTGTAGCGTTTGCGGAATCAACAGTTACCTGATCGTTAGTTTCATTTCTGTGAACAAGACCAAGGTCATAGTATTCTGTTTTAAGGTCAATATATGGAGTAAGAAGAATATCCTTTATATCCTGCCAGATAATTCTGGTCATTTCGTCGCCGTCCATTTCAACGAGCGGTGTTTTCATCTGAATTTTTGCCATTGGTAAGACCTCCTATAAAGTAATAATGGAATATCCGTTGTTTTTAGCTATCGCAGATATCTTTTTGTAAACGTCAAGACTTGCAATAATAAGCTCATAGCTGTCGCTGTCAATATCTATCATACATATGCAAGCGCCTTTGAGATTGCTGTTTAACTTATGTACAAACGCCTCAGCGTCATCATCATCATCAGCCTCAAAGTCGTCTGTATAGCTTTCGATCAAGCTGTAGTTTTTAAGCTGTGAAAGTCCCCAGATAATATTCTCGACCTCCTCTGAATAGTCGCAAGGGAAGAGATAGCCGTTTTCTTCAAGTTCGTCTATCATACCTATCCAGCAGATATCGTCAATATCATTTGCTGCCCTGTCAGAAACAACTACGCCTCTTTGCAAATATCTTGAAGTGTTTTTCTCAGCATAAGCCCAAGGGTCATTAGCACATTCACGAAGCTTTGAAACAACCTCGCTGTCATTGTCCGTAATAAATGCGGCAATATCGGCAATAAAAGAATAGTCCTTCATTGCCGGAGTGCTGTCCTTTGTGCCGAAAAGTTTCGAGAAAATCCCCATAGGAAACCTCCATATCAGACTTTATTATTTTGAGAGCTGTTCTCTTGTGTAGTCAAGCAGACCACCTGCAAGGATAATATCCTTTGTTCTACCTGTAAGCTCGCAGAGAACTGGTATCTCAACACCTGTTGTCTTATTCACAACAGTAAGCTTAGACATATCAGCCTCAACATCTGCACGAACATCAGCAAGAACAATCTCATCGCCCTGATTTATCTTGTCATAGTCAGCTTCATTTACAAATGTGAGCGGAAGGATACCTGCGTTGATAAGATTAGCTCTGTGTATTCTTGCAAAGCTTTTAACAAGAACAGCCTTTATGCCAAGATAGAGAGGAGCAAGTGCTGCGTGTTCTCTTGATGAACCCTGACCGTAGTTTGAACCGCCTACGATTATTGACTTGCCCATGTTCTTTGCACGTCTTGGGAAGTCCTCATCACATACTGTAAAGCAGTGCTGTGAAATAGCAGGTATATTTGAACGCAGTGGAAGTATCTTCGCACCGGCAGGCATGATGTGGTCTGTTGTGATGTTGTCGCCCACTTTAAGTGATACCTGACAATCAATGCTGTCATCAAGCGGTGAAGTCTGTGGGAAAGGCTTGATATTTGGTCCTCTAAGAACCTCAACGCTGTCCATATCAGCCTCGTCAGCTGGCGGAACAACCATATTGTCGTTTATCTTGAAATGTTCAGGAAGCTTGAACTCAGGCATATCTCCAAGTGTTCTTGGGTCAGTGAGGTATCCTGTGAGAGCTGAAACAGCAGCCATTTCAGGTGATACCAGATAGATCTGACCGTCCTTTGTGCCTGAACGGCCCTCGAAGTTTCTGTTGAATGTTCTAAGTGAAACACCCTTTGAGTTAGGTGACTGACCCATACCGATACATGGACCGCAAGCGGATTCAAGTATTCTTGCGCCTGCTGCTATCATATCAGCAAGTGCGCCATTCTCAGCGATCATGTTAAGTACCTGCTTTGAGCCTGGAGCGATTGCAAGTGAAACGCTAGGGTCAACTGTCTTGCCCTTAAGAATGTGAGCTACTTTCATCATGTCAACATAAGAAGAGTTTGTGCATGAGCCGATACAAACCTGATCTATCTTAAGTTTTCCGATCTCATTTACGCTCTTAACGTTGTCAGGAGAATGAGGACAGGCAGCCAGTGGTACGAGCTGTGAAAGATCGATATCTATCTGTTCGTCATAAACAGCGTCATCATCAGCCTTAAGCTCGCTCCATACGTCAGCTCTGTCCTGAGCCTTCAAAAATGCAAGTGTTGTTTCGTCAGAAGGGAAGATAGATGTAGTTGCACCAAGCTCAGCACCCATATTTGTGATAGTTGCTCTCTCAGGGACTGTAAGTGTCTTTACGCCCTCGCCGCAGTATTCTATAACTTTGCCTACGCCGCCCTTTACAGACATTCTTCTGAGAACTTCAAGGATAACGTCCTTAGCTGATACCCATGGAGAAAGCTTGCCTGTGAGATTTACCTTTACTATCTTAGGATATGTGATGTAATAAGCACCACCACCCATTGCAACTGCAACATCAAGTCCACCTGCACCTATAGCGATCATTCCGATACCACCGCCTGTTGGAGTGTGGCTGTCAGAGCCTATAAGAGTCTTACCTGGTATGCCGAAACGCTCAAGATGTACCTGATGACAGATACCGTTTCCGGGACGTGAAAAATAAATGCCGTGCTTCTTGCAGACAGAACCGATAAATCTGTGGTCGTCGGCATTCTCAAAGCCTGACTGAAGCGTGTTGTGGTCGATATAAGCTACAGACTTTTCCGTTCTGACACGAGGAACGCCCATTGCCTCATATTCAAGATAAGCCATTGTACCTGTTGCGTCCTGAGTAAGCGTCTGGTCGATACGGATACCGATCTCCTGACCCTTAACAAATTCGCCGTCAACAAGATGTGCTTTAAGTATTTTTTCTGTTAAAGTAAGTCCCATTGTAACAACAATCCTTTCAAAAATAACTGATATTAATATTTTATAACAAATTGCGATTTTTGTCAAGGTAAATATAAACATTTGCAAGATTTTAAAACGTTTTAGTGTATATTTTTACACGCTATACTGAAATATACTGCATAAATTTTCATGTCAGCTGGGTTATTACTTGACACAAACAGCCGTATATTATATAATAGTTGTTGTTATAGAACTATCAGGGCGGTGATAAGCGTGAAAATAAAAGGAATATTGTTATTTTTGTCAGTAGCAATGCTTTGTCTGGTAAGCTGTTCCGAGTCGCCAAAACCGACAACTGTGGTAGATAATTCGTTTGCTGCGGCAACTACGTCTGAGGCTGACAGCTACAGCGACAGCACAAATTCCTACTATGACAGCACACCTATCTCGCAGGCATACCTAACAGGAGATACATCAAGTCTTGATGAAAAGCAGACTGAAATATATAACAAAGCAGTTTCGACGATAAATGACCTTATCACACCTGACATGAACGATTACGAAAAAGAGCTTGCGGTACATGATTATATAGTCGGCTGTGCAAGCTATGACGAAGCACATCTCAATGCGCTTGGTATTGGCCTGCCAAACTCTGATAATCCATATGGCTGTCTAATAAACGGAAAAGCAATATGCTCAGGCTATTCCACAACGTTTCAGCTTTTTATGGATATGCTGAAAATACCCTGCAAGACCATATACGCCACAGATTTTGAGGGCGACGATCACTCATGGAACATAGTTCAGATAAGCGGTAGTTGGTATTATGTTGACGTCTGCTGGGACGATCCTATCCCTGACTTTACGGATAGACCAGTAAGGCACAAGTATTTTAACGTCTCAAAAGAATACATGAAAACAAAACACGTCTGGGACGATACAGAGCTTCCTTATACAGATAGTACAAAGTTCAGCTATATTACGCAGACAGTTACGCATATAAACTCAGTAGATGAGATAGAGAGCCTTATGGAAAAGGCTTTGGATAATATGCAAGACAGCGTGGCGGTAACGTCAGATATGAGCGATTTCCAATTCAGTGAAACTGACCAGATAGACACGAACTTCAATGAGAGAAATATCAAAGGGCTTAGCAAAGTTTTTGACAGCTTCTGCGAAAAGCATACAGATCATCAGGTATACTGTCAACGCGTCCAAAACGGAAATGATATAGTTTTGGTGATATACATGAGAAAATTCAGATAGGAGAGAGCAATGAAATTCAGACCTTGCATAGATATCCATAATGGTAATGTAAAACAGATAGTGGGCGGAAGCCTTTCTGATAAAAACAATTATGCTGTGGATAACTTCGTTTCAGAATATGACGGCGCTTATTATGGCAAGCTTTATAAGTCATACGGACTGACAGGAGGACATATTATTATACTGAACCCTGTCGGCAGCGAATTTTACAACGCAGACCTCGAACAAGCCTACAGTGCATTATCCGCATTTGAGGGTGGATTGCAGATAGGCGGCGGTATAAATGATGAAAACGCCGCACAATTTCTTGAAAAGGGCGCAAGCCATGTTATCGTGACGAGCTTTGTTTTCAAAAACGGTGTTGTTAATTTCGATAATCTGAACAGACTGGTGAAGTCCGTTGGCAAAAGCAGACTTGTTCTTGACCTTTCCTGCCGCAAAAGGGACGGAAAGTATTATGTTGTGACCGACCGTTGGCAGAAGTTCACCGATATTGAAATGAACAGCCAGACCCTAGAAATGTTCTCAGAATACTGTGATGAATTTCTTATCCATGCCGTTGACACAGAGGGCAAAGCAAAGGGCATTGAGCCGCAGATAGCAAAGATAATGGGAAAATACTGCACCATTCCATCGACCTATGCCGGAGGAATTTCCTCATTTGACGACCTCGATACGCTAAAAGAACTCGGCAGGGGAAAGATAGATTTCACCATAGGCTCAGCCCTTGACATTTTCGGTGGAAATATGAACTTTGAAAAAGTCGCTGTCTACGGCAAATAGTCCTGCCTTATGCAATAAACACAATATTTAAAGCTGTTTTCTGCATATTTTGGCACAAAAAAGATTTGCAATTTAAGTCTAAATATGTTATAATATTATGATACTAATTCAGAAAGGACGAGTTTTTATGTCTAAGATCCGAGTTGCCGTTATTTTCGGCGGAAAATCAAATGAGCACGACGTATCTGTTGTTTCTGCAACTCACGTTATAAAGAGTATACCAAAGGACAAATATGATGTTATTTGTATCGGAATAACAAAAAAAGGTCACTGGATGAAATATATAGGAGATGTTGACGATATTGCATCAAACAAATGGGAACAGCACCCTGATAATGTTCCATGCGTTCTCAGCCCTGACCCTCTTCACAAGGGCTTTATCGCTCTTGGAGAAAACGGCGAATATCAGAATGTAAAAGTTGACGTTATTTTCCCAGTCCTTCACGGAAAGAATGGTGAAGACGGCACTATTCAGGGGCTTTTTCAGCTTGCTGAGATACCATTTGTAGGCTGTGACTGCATATCCTCTGCAAACTGCATGGATAAGGGACTTACACACACTGTTCTTGACGCAAACGGCATAAAGACAGCAAAGTGGGTAGGCATTATAACCTCAGAGCTTTCACATCTTGACAAAAAGTGTAACGAAATGGAAAGCAAGCTTGGCTATCCTATGTTCGTCAAGCCTGCAAACTGCGGTTCTTCTGTGGGCGTTTCAAAAGCTAAAAACAGAGATGAACTTAAAGCTGCCATAAAGCTTGCTTTTGCACATGACAGCAAGGTCATTGTAGAAGAAACTATAGTTGGCATGGAGTGTGAGTGTGCGGTAATGGGCAATGACGAGCCTTTTGCTTCAACTGTCGGTGAAGTATGCTCCGCAAATGACGAGTTTTACGATTTTGACGCAAAATATAATGACGCCGCTTCCAAAACGCTTATCCCTGCAAGAATGAGCGAGGAGAGCATTGAAGAAATAAGAAAGACGGCTGTCAAGGCATACAGAGCAATGGGTTGCAGCGGACTTTCAAGAGTAGACTTTTTCCTTATGAAAGACGGCACTGTTATTCTTAATGAGATAAATACTCTCCCAGGTCACACGCCTATAAGTATGTATCCACAGCTTATGCAGTACGAGGGAATGACCCCTGCACAGCAGGAAGATAAGCTTATCAAGCTGGCACTTGATAAGGCGGAGGTTGATTATGAATAACGCCGCCATTGGAGTTTTCGACTCAGGAGTTGGCGGGCTTACCTGTGTGAAAGAGCTTATAAAGCTTCTGCCAAATGAAAATATCGTTTATCTTGGCGACACGGCAAGAGTGCCATACGGCTCAAAAAGCAGAGAGACTATAATGAGCTATGCCAGACAGGATATAGAGTTTCTTAAACAGCATAACGTTAAAATGATACTCGTTGCTTGCGGTACAGTTTCTTCTGTATTGCCTGCAATGGATATAAAGTCAGATATCTCCATAAGCGGAGTTGTTGAGCCTGCTGTAAAGGCTGCCTGCTCTGCTACAAAGAATAACAGGATAGGCGTTATAGCCACAAGTGCGACTATAAAGAGCGGCATTTACGGCAAAGCTATAAGAAGCATTAACCCTAACATCAAGGTGGTCGGCAAGGCTTGTCCTATGTTCGTGCCACTGGTAGAGAATGGCTATACTGCTCCTGATTGCGTGCCTGCAAGGTATATCGCACAGGAGTATCTTGAAATAATGAAAAAAGAAGACGTTGATACTCTTATTCTCGGCTGTACTCACTATCCACACCTCACTGAACTAATTTCAGATATAATGGGCGAGGGCGTAACACTTGTTTCATCAGGTGCAGAGCTTGCGAAATATGCACTCAACTCCCTTTCATACAGCGATGATACGGCTGAAAGAGAAGAGCGTGAGAGCCTTGAGCTTTACTGTACCGACAGCGTTGAGCTGTTTTCTGAGAATGTTGAACGTTTTCTCGGAAACAATATCAATGCACAAATATCAAAATGCAGCCTAAAGCTGTAAACTGGAGGATTTTATTTGACCAGCAAGGAAGTATCAATAAAACTTGTTAGCCGTCAAAGCGACGGTAATACCAAGGAAGAAACAGAGCTTATCTCAGCAGGACTTTATGAAGCAACCGAAAAAGGATATCGCATATCGTATGAGGAGTCTGAGGCAACAGGATTTGAAGGAAGCGTTACAACGCTAGAAACCGAAGGATGCCGCAAGGTGACTATGAACAGAACCGGAACGGTTGAAGCGAATCTTGTTGTTGATATAGGCGAAAAGCAGCATTGCGTTTATGGCACTCCATACGGTGATTTTATGATAGGCATAACCGCTAAAACCATAAGATCAGATCTTGACGAAAACGGTGGAATGCTTTTCTTTCACTATGTTTTAGATGTCAATTCAAGCTATATCGGTGATTTTGAGATAGCTATAGAAGTAAAAGCGGCAAATGTTGTCGCATAATTATATTTGGAAGGACGGAAAAATAATATGACTAATCTCATAAGCGACGCATTTATTCAGGCTAAGGAGCTTGTAATGAAGGCTATGGGCGAGCTTGTTGCAGACGGAACTTTTCCAGCAGAGCCTGTTCCTGCATTTAATACGGAGATACCTGCCGACTCAAAAAATGGTGACGTTTCCACTAATGCCGCAATGGTATGTGCAAGACCTTTCAGAAACAATCCAAGAAAAATAGCAGAAGCTATCGTATCAAAGATAGACCTTAACGGCTCATACTTTGCAAGATGTGAAGTGGCAGGTCCTGGGTTCATCAACTTTTTCTATTCTCCTGAATGGTATGCAACTGTAGTTGCCACTGTTTTGGAGCAGAAAGAGAAATACGGTGAAACTGACCTTGGCGCTGGGAAGAGCGTTCTTGTGGAATTTGTTTCTGCAAATCCAACAGGTCCTATGCACATAGGCAATGCAAGAGGCGGAGCTATAGGCGATTGTCTTGCGTCTGTTCTTGAAAAGGCAGGCTATGAGGTAGCAAGAGAGTTCTATATCAATGACGCAGGCAATCAGATAGAGAAGTTCAAGACTTCACTCGAAGTTAGATATCTTCAGATATACAAGCCTGAAACTGAGCTTCCGGAGGACGCTTATCAGGGTCAGGACATAATCGACCATGCAAACGCATTCAATGAGATATACGGCGATAAGTATGTGAACGCTGACAGCGAGGAACGCCGTCAGGCACTTTGCGATTTTGCTCTGCCAAAGAATATTCAGAAACTCCACGACGACCTTGGCAAATACAGAATACAGTATGACAAGTGGTTCAACGAAAGCACACTTCATAAGGACGGCTCAGTTCAGAGAGTTATCGAACAGCTCAAAGCAAGCGGTCATACCTATGAAAAAGATGGTGCCCTTTGGTTTAAAACAACAGAGTTCGGTGACGAAAAGGATAGAGTTCTCGTTCGTGAAAACGGTGTGCCAACATATCTTGTGCCTGATATCGCATACCACTACAACAAGCTTGCAGTAAGAAAATTCGATAAGGCTGTAGATATTTTCGGTGCGGACCACCACGGATATATAGCTCGTATTAAAGCTTCTATGACAGCACTTGGCGTTGACGCTGACAGACTTGACATTGTTATCATGCAAATGGTAAACCTTGTCCGTAACGGTGAAAAGTATAAGCTTTCAAAGCGTTCAGGCAAAGCTATCACTCTGTCAACTCTTCTTGACGAAATACCGATAGACGCAGCAAGATTTTTCTTCAATCTCCGTGAGCCTAACTCTCACTTCGATTTTGACCTTGACCTTGCCGTATCTCAGACAAGCCAGAATCCAGTTTACTATGTACAGTATGCACACGCAAGAATTTGTTCTGTCCTTAAAAAGATGAACGAAGAAGGCATTGAAGTTAAGAGCCTCGACAAGGCGGCTCTCAGCGTCCTCACAGCGCCTGAGGAGCAGGAGATGATAAAACACCTTGCTACTCTGCCGAACGTTATAAACGAGGCTGCAAAGGCTTATGACCCAGCTAAGGTAACAAAGTATGTTATAGACCTTGCTACAATGTATCACAAGTTCTATAACAACTGCCGTATCATGGGAGAAGACGAGAGCGTTATGCAGGCAAGACTTTCACTTTCACTTGCAGTTAAGCAGGTAATAAAGAATATTCTTGATATGCTCAAGATAACTTGCCCAGAGTCTATGTAATAAAATATCAGACCCGACCGTGGAAAACTCTACGATCGGGTCTTTTGTTATTTCTGGGTATTTCTTATGTAGTGGAATAGATATTGCTGTGCAATGCCCTCAACACCCTTCACACAAGAGGGAAGTCCGTTCGGATACCACTGTGCAAGCACTCGCTTCACCCACACGTCTTTTGGGAAAGCGTCCGTTTTGTAAAAGCCGAAAAGCAGTGTACAATCAGCAACTTTCGGACCAACACCCTTTATCTTCATAAGCTCGTTTCGTGCATCGTCAAGGGGCATTTCTTTTATCTTTTGGTAGTCTATATCACCGCTCAAAACCTTTTTAATGGCGTCAACAAGATATTTTGCTCTGAACCCTGAACGCAGATACGCAAGGCTGTCAACCGTTTCATCTGCCATATCTTCAGCAGAAGGGTAGCCGCCGTAATGCTCACACAAACGTCCTATAATGCCCTTTATCCTTGGGATATTGTTGTTCTGACTTATTATAAAGGAAGATAACGCCTCCCAACTGTCCTGCCTGAGTATTCTTATGCCGCCTGCAAATGAACAGGCTTTTGACAGAGTTTCGTTCTCAGAGAAGCGGCGTTTAAGCTCCCCGTAATCAGTATTCAGGTCAAAATAATCGATCCAAATGTTTTCAAAGTTCTGCACAGTAGTGTCATGAAGCCTAAACACGCCATTTTCGGGTTCCTCACTTATGGTAAGTTTGTTGTTAAGGAAAGCTCCGCTGTAAGTTTTTTTATCTATCTTCTCCCAGCGAAAAGCCTGTCCGCAATCAAGTGTATCATCTAGTCCAAAATCAGACTGTTTCAGCAAAATGTCACTGCCGCTTTGTGTATAATCCATAAAATTCAGCTCCTATTTATTATAAAATCATCGAATCTACTTGCAAAATTCTACAAAAAATATTATACTATAAATATTAGTATTTTTCAAGCGGATAAAATAAACATATCTAAGAAAGGATAGATCATATGAGAGAAAGCATTCTGACAATACCTGTCACAGATATATTTGAGCCGAAATGCGGCTGCCCAATATGCCGCCTGCGTGATACGTTGGAGCAGAGAACTGTTGAATACATAATGGGAGCGGCTATGATGGAGCCAGACGTGCGTATTGAGACCAATAAGCTCGGTTTCTGCAAAACACATTTTGAACAGATGAGAGCCTGCAAAAATAGACTGTCACTTGCGCTTATGCTTCAATCACATTTGCAGGATATGCAAAAGCATATTTTCACACGAAAGAAAATGTTTGAGGGCAAGACAGCAAAGCAAAAGAAAGTCAGCGCAGTAAATAACGAATGTTTTGTATGCAGCAAGGTGGATTGGGGAATGTCAAGGATACTCGTTACGCTGTTTGAGATGTATGTTCAACAGCGTGATTTCAGAGATCTTTTTGCTCAGCAGGAAATGCTTTGTCTGCCGCACTATGACCTTTTAGTGTCTATGTGTACTGAAAATATGGATAAGAAATATCAGAAGCAGTTTATTGACGCTTGCGGCGAGCTGACAAGCAAATATCTTGACACTCTTGAAGCGGACGTATCACACTACTGCAAGATGTATGACTACCGTAACACAGGAGCAAATGCCGATTGGGGAAACTCAAAAGACTCCATAGAGCGTGCTATAAAATTTCTTACCACAAGATAAGAAATTTTCGTTACTTTTCGTTACAATGGTTACAGCTTAGATTTTATGCATAAGATTGTAAAAGTACAATTATATGTACAGAAGATCAGCTTATATCATTTAATAGGTCATTGTTCTTTGATCAGGTCATTTTTTTGTACTTTGAATCTAGCATTGTAAATTTATTCTCAAACAAATTCAAAAATTATGTAAAGTGCGGTCATTCCACTGCTGACAAATAACCTTCAACAGACAAGTTTGTATGTTAATATATTCGTAACATTCTCGTGTGTATTTGTTCCCAAAAGTTAGCGTTTTTTCGCTTAAATGGTCGATTTTCGTTATAATATGAAGTTTTCAACAGCCTGCAAATACCGATAAAACCATGAGTTTTCAACGTTTTCAACATGGTTTTCAACAGAAAATGCCCCTACGAATGTTGAAAACTTTTCATATTCAACATTTTTGCGTTGAAATGTTGAATATTGCACTTTTTTAATGCCAACAATCAGTAATATAATCAAGTAATTGGTATTTAGAGGAGTTGACCGTCATGCTCAAAGGAATTAATAAACAAATCATCGAAATAAAGTGTACAGAAAATGAATGTTTTGATAAGATTCTATTATTTGTAAACGCAAATAAAAATCATCTACACCCTGATATTTTAAGAAAAAATGCTGTTGATATCGCAAGTGCGATAACGGGGGACAAAATGTTTTCGACAAACAGAAAATTCAACTTTGCGGCTATGATATCAACTATAATGGGTGTGGCATTGCTTGTTATGCTGCTTATCGCATTGTGTATGTGATAAGCATAAATATCATTGATAAAATTTGTGTAAATCGTCGAAAGTCTATATAAAAAGCCTGTTTACTATTGGCATTATGGTTTTTTTGTGGTATAATTACGAGTAGTATATTTTTTTGAAAAGGAAAATTCAATGAGTAATTATCAAGATAAAAATAATAATTTAGACGAAGAAAATGAACTGCAGCTTATAATTGGCAGAAACCCTGTTATCGAGGCTTTAAAAGCAAATAAGCTGATCGACACTATCTATATTAACCCTGAGGCTAAAGGCTCTATAACACTTATTTGTAGACTTGCAAAGGAAAAAGGCATAAATGTCAAGCGTGTTACCGAAACAAAACTCAACAATATGAGCAGGGGAGCTTCACATCAGGGTGTTATTGCTATGGGTGCGTGTGCGGAGTATGTGTCTCCGGAGGATATTCTCAGTATTGCAAATGAAAAGGGAGAGGATCCTTTCATTATCATTTGCGATGAGATAGAAGATCCGCATAATCTCGGTGCAATAATCAGAACGGCTGAGGCGGCAGGTGCTCACGGCGTTATCATTCCAAAGAGAAGAAGTGCATCATTGAACGCAACTGTTTTCAAAACGTCCGCAGGTGCAGCAAGCTGGTTGCCTGTTGCAAGAGTTTCAAATCTTGCAGCAACTATTGATATGCTTAAAGAAAACGGTGTGTGGATATACGGAACTGACGGCGAGGGTCAGAGCTATACTGAAGTTAAGCTAACTGGTCCTATAGGGCTGATAGTCGGCTCTGAGGGCTTTGGCATGGGACGTTTAATAAAAGATAAATGTGATTTTTTGCTTAGTTTGCCTATGGCAGGCAAAGTCAATTCTTTGAATGCTTCCGTTGCGGCGGGCATTTTTATGTATGAAGCCGTAAGACAGAGAAATCTATAAGGAACAGGGAGGTTAAAGCTTTGGCTGATAAATTCTCAATAGACGATATAATTTCAGAATACAGCGAAAAAGTTGAAAATGATTTAAAGACTGACGAGTCACAGGAAAACGATGAAAATTTAAATGAAGATACTAATATTGATGAGAGTATTGAAAAAGATAATGATACCAGCGATATAGATAGTGACGGCTATGATCCAATAAAAGCAACAGATTTTGATGATGAATTGGCGTCAGATCATACGAATGAGAAAAAACGTAACGAGGAAAATGCTGCACTTATAAATAATCTCACCAAACATAAAAAAGGCAAGGCTGCAAAACAGAGCATTCCGCCTGTGAACAGGGCAAGCCTTAAAGATATCAAAATGGGACTGACGGGAAAAATAATCCCGAAAACAGAGGAGTTTGACAAGGCACTTATCCCTGATGACGCCACCTATGAGGAAAAATCCTCTATATTGTCACAGCACAGAAAGAAGAAAGTTGACAGCTTTGTTCTTAAAACTGACGAGCAGGAAAGCGAGCCTTACAGTGATGATACAAACGATAAAGACAAGGCAGGGCAGACGGAGTTTAAGAAGTTTGATGATGCCGAAAAGGTTTTTGGCTCTATCCGTCATGTGAAGAGCAACCTTGTTCTAAGGCTTTGTGTGCTTCTGTTTACGGGCATTTTCAGCACATTCATCACGGTTGCAAATGACCTGGAACTGCCTCTTATAAAGACATTTGACAGGACGATAACCCCTGCGGCATATCTTTTTGCAAACACTATTTTGGGTCTTATTTCTATAGCGGTGTGCTATAACGTGCTTCTTGCAGGAATGAAAAGCCTATTTAAAAAAGAGGCAGATAATGATACAATAGCAGCGATAGGTATTTTTATTACAGTCATTGCAGGAATAATAAATCTATTTGACCCTGAGTCTATTCGTGACAGTGTTTACCATGTTTACATATCCGTTGCAATCGTGGGTCTGATATTCAATACTCTTGGAAAACTTATGGTGGTAAAACGTACTGAGCGTAATTTTAGGTACGTTGCAGGAGATTTTGAGAGATATGCAGTTACATCCGTTGAAGATGAGGAAATAGCAGAAAACTTCACAAGAGGTGCTGTTGCAGAGCCAAAGATAGCAGCTATGCGCAAAACCGAGTTTGTGGACGATTTTATGAAGAACAGCTACACTTCTGATATCTCAGATGAGTATTCAAAGAAAATAAGTCCTTATATCCTCATTGCAGGCGTTGTTATAGCACTTTTGTCACTTATATTTGATAAGGGTGCGTCAAACATGAAAGAACGTTTGTTCATAGCACTTGCGGCTTTCTCAGGCACTGTTACCATGTGTTCTTCGTTTGCGGTAATGCTTATAGTAAATGTACCTTTGGCAAGAGCTACAAAGAAGTATTTGCAGTATTCAGCGGTAATGCTGGGATATTCTTCTGTTGATGAATTTGCTGACACAAATTCACTTCTTGTTGACGCTGAACAGCTTTTCCCTAAAGGAAGCATTGAGCTTGCAAACCTTAAGCTTCTCTCAGCTATTTCTATTGAAGATTGCATTTTAATGGCGGCAAGCCTTAGCTGTCAATCGGGAAGTGTTCTTAAGTCTACATTCTACAAAATGCTCAGAGGTAAGACTGAGTTGCTTTATCCTGTTGAAAGCTACATTTATGAGGACGGTCTTGGACTTTCGGGCTGGATAGAAAACAAGCGTGTTCTTCTTGGTACAAGAGAACTCATGGAAAACCACTCTATTGACGGTCTGCCGTCAGAAGCAAAAGAGAAGGAGTATACAAATGGTAATGTTGCTGTATATCTTTCTATTTCTGGAATAACAGCAGCAATGTTCGTTATTCAGGTATCGCCTAATCTGTCCGTTACACGTTGGCTTCAGGAGCTTGAACTTGAAGGTATCACAACAGTAATAAGAACAGTTGACGGCTTCCTTTCACAGCGTTTTCTCTCTGATCTCTTTGATATTGAAAGCGACAGCGTTAAGCTTCTCAGCTTCAGATATCACAAGGATTACGAAAGCGAAACCGAGTACGTTCCACGTCAGGCTTCATCAATGCTTTGCAGCGGACATTTTCCGTCATTTGCAATGCTTGTGATAGGCGCAAAAAGGCTCAAATTTACCGCAGAGCTTGGTGCGTCAGTGATGTATGGTGCAACGATACTTGCGGCGCTCATAGCCCTTATAATGATGCTGGCAGGTTCATTTGTTCAGCTTACTCCAACGCTAGTTATCGTCTACAACCTCATTGTAATGGGAGTAGCGTTGCTTATACAGCATATCAAAAAACTATAAAAATAAAACCTCGGCCTGTAGTGATACAAACCGAGGTTATTTTTTTACTTATTGCTTATTGTCCAATCTATTGGTTGAATATTGTTGCTTACAAGGAAATCGTTAACCTTA
Organism: Ruminococcus sp. AF17-1AC; assembly: GCF_003461385.1. NCBI lineage: Bacteria > Bacillati > Bacillota > Clostridia > Eubacteriales > Oscillospiraceae > Ruminococcus > Ruminococcus sp. AF17-1AC. The sequence goes on along the minus strand of NZ_QTWZ01000009.1, from coordinate 21,794 downwards.
GAAAAATGCCTGCACCCGAAAAAACCGTTATACGCAGACAATGGAGATGGATGAGCTGCCTTGAATACTGCATGAATAGGGTTCGTTATAAGCGGTGCCTTAGCCTTAGCATTGCCACCCCAAAGGATAAACGCAGTAGGCACATTACGCTCATTAAGCTTTTTTATTACAGCGTCAGTAAGCTGCTCCCAACCTTTACCCTTATGAGAATTAGGCTGACCCTGACGAACAGTAAGAACAGTGTTCATCATCAGCACGCCCTGTTTAGCCCAATCGGTAAGCTCGCCGTTATTAGGGATAGAGATACCAAGATCAGCATTAAGTTCTTTAAAAATATTCTGCAAAGACGGTGGTGGATTAACACCAGCTTTAACGGAAAAACAAAGACCATGAGCCTGTCCCGGACCATGGTAAGGATCCTGTCCAATGATAACAGCCTTGACGTTTTCATAAGGCGTGTACTTCAATGAATTGAAGATATCATGCATATCAGGATAAACAGTGAAGTGTGAATATTCGTATTTCAAAAATTCACGGAGTTTCAAATAATATTCCTTTTTAAACTCATCAGCCAGAATATCGTCCCAGCTATTTCCGATATGCACCATTATACAGCACTAATGACAGTTCCGACGATCAGACCGAGTATAAGTGCGGCAACCAAAGCGAGAACGAGTATTCTCATGACCATAGGTTTCTTGTCGTTCATTAACTATCGTTCCTTTCATAAAATATACTACTATGATTTTATCATATTTTCGCTGTAAAATCAACTGTTTGGAGAAAATTTATAAAATAATTTGTTCAAAAAATAATGAAGTGGCTCACAAAGGTTCGTAAGTAAGCCACTTCTATACACAAAAAAATATCATATGAGCAAGGTTTTAACCTCGCCTTGCTTTATATGATATAATAAATTTTGTTATCAAGGGATTACCGCAAATGTAGCATAGCTTGACAGCACGCAAAAGACAGTGTATACTTGAATTAGTGTTCAACGGATAACAGAGCAAAACGGACGAGAGCACCACAATCAGCCCCTCTCGCAGTGAGCATGGAAAGTTTCACTAAATAAAAATTTAGTGAAACTTAGAGAAGCGATAAATAAGGAGAATAGATATAAATGAAACAAGCATATATAGATGATTGCCCATATTATCTTGACGATTTTCTAACTAACATGAAAGTTGTCAAAGACCGTTCTGACCGCACTGAAGAAGCTTATTTTATTGATATCCGAACATTTCTGCGATATCTTAATGTCAAACACCATGCAGTTCCAGCCGAAACGCCTTTCAATAAAATAAAAATAAAAGAAACGCCAATAGAATGGCTCGAATGCTTTTCACTAAACGATGCTTATGTTTATTTAAAGTATCTCAAAGATGAGCGCAATAATTCCACAAAAACCCGTGCAAGAAAATGTTCAGCTTTGAAACAATTCTATGTTTATCTTTGCAAAAAAGCCAAGCTCATTTCAAACAATCCGCTTGATGATCTTGAATTGCCACATATAAATCAAGCCTTGCCTAAATATCTGTCCCTTGAACAAAGCCTTGAGCTTCTGCGTAATATCGACTCTAAAAATCAGGTGCGTGATTATTGTATCATTACTCTGTTCCTTAACTGCGGTATGCGTCTGAGTGAGCTTGTGGGCTTGAATTTAAGCGATTACAGCCGAGATAACAGAACTCTGCGTGTCCTCGGCAAAGGCCGCAAAGAGCGCATTATTTATCTTAACGACGCTTGTGTTTCTGCACTTGATGAGTATATTGACACTACCCGCCCCCACGTGGAACAAACTGCCATTTTTTTATCGGCTAACAAAACAAGGATAAACAAGCGACGTGTTCAACAAATAGTAGATGAACAGCTCCAGCGTGCAGGACTTAGCAATTTGGGTATTACCACCCACAAGCTCAGGCATACAGCCGCAACCCTAATGTACCAACACGGCGGTGTAGATACTCTTGTACTGAAAGATATACTCGGTCACAAAAGCATTGCGACCACTGAGATATACACACATTTATCTGATGAAAACATCAAAAAGGCCATGGAGTCGAATCCATTGTCTGAAGAAATTGAAAAGAAAAAGAAGTAAACAAAAAGCCATGTGAGGAAAATCACATGGTTTTTTTGCTATTTTTTCATACGAATTATAGAATGTTCCGGGAACGTCAGATCTGATCTTATCGACATCTTCATAGCTGCATGATTTGCAGTATCTATGGAGTTGTCGTATTCATCAAACATTTCCTCCACCGTGAACTTCACAGGGCTACCAACAGGTGAAAGCACTTCAATCTCGTCGCCCTTGTTGAATTTGTTTTTTTGAGTACAGTATATTCTTCCACCGCTACAACCGTCAATCACAGCCACAACATCATATTCACGAATATACCCGCCGTTTTCGTAATACTGGCTCTCCTTTGGGTGACCAAAGAAAAATCCTGTGCAGTATGCTCTGTGGCTTACCTTGAAAACTTCGTCCTTAAGCCACTGTGGCAACTCAAAATGCTCCGGATCAGACTTATAGATATCCATAGCCTTTCTATAGGCATTTGTGATAACGGACACATAATACGAAGATTTAGCTCTGCCCTCGATCTTAAAGCTGTTCACGCCTGCCTCTGCAAGCTTATCAATGTGGTTGAGCATACACATATCCTTGGCGTTGAGGATATAAGTTCCTTTTTCGTCCTCAAAAACAGGATAAAACTCATTGGTGCGCTTTTCTTCCATAAGGTGGTATCCCCAGCGGCAAGGCTGTGCGCACTCGCCACGATTTGCGTCACGGTTTACAAGGTACTGAGAAAGCAAACATCTGCCTGAAAAACTTACGCACATTGCACCATGTACAAAGCACTCAATTTCAAGATCTTTAGGGGTCTTTGCTCTTATTTCGGCGATCTCCTCGAGAGAAAGCTCTCTTGCAAGCACTACCCTCTTAGCACCCATGTTATAAAATTCATTTGCAGTAACATAATTTACTATACCAGCCTGTGTGGAAACATGGATCTCCATATCAGGTGCATATTTTTTTATCAGTGAGAAAACACCGATATCGTTGGCTATCATAGCGTCAACGCCTGCCGCAAGAGCGTCATTCACAAACTGTTCTAAATGCACTATCTCGTCATTATGAGGAAGCGTATTGCAGGTCAGATACACACGCTTACCCCTGCTGTGAGCCTCGTCACAGGCTTTTTTCAGAAGCTCAGCGTCAAAGCTTGCAGAGGCGGCTCTCATTCCGAAAGCCGTACCTCCAAGATAAACTGCATCAGCACCAAAATCCAGCGCCGCATACAGACGTTCCATATCTCCCACAGGAGCAAGAACTTCAAGCAAATTATTTTCAGTCATTAAAAATTCAATCCTTTATTACTTTTTCTTTGCAAGTCCAGCCTTAACAAGATTTTCCTCATGCTCGTCAAGTGTCTTTGCATAGAATGTTTCGCCCGTCTTAAGATTATTACAGAAGTAATAGTAATCAGTCTTCTTAGGCTCAAGAACAGCGTTTATTGCAGCCATACCAGGGTTGCATATTGGTCCTGCCGGCAAGCCCTTGCACTTATAGGTATCATAACACTCGGTATAATGCTCGATAGAAGCTGTGTTGTCAGCCTCGGTCTTTATAACATTCTTAATATAATTTGTTGTTGTATCAGACTGGAGCATAGGATAGGTGTCAGGGTCGTCAAGTCTGTTCAGGAATACCGAAGCTACCTTTGGCATTTCGTCCTCAGAAGCGGCTTCAAGCTGAACGATAGAAGCAAGGGTCATAACTTCGTTAAGTGACATACCGGAATTTTTGATCTTAGCTTTGACGGTTTCGTATTTCTTTTCAAACTGCTCTCTCAGCTTCTTGGTAACGTTTCCTGCGCTGTCATTCACATAAAACTCATATGTATCAGGATAGAAATAGCCTTCCATTCGATAGAACATATCGCCGTTATCATCAACATCATTTTCAAAGTCAAAGCCTTGATTTTTATTGAATTCAAACAGGAAGTCGTCAGCAGTGCAGACCTCATTATCTTCAAGCTTTTTAGCTATGTCAAGAAGATTTTCTCCCTCTGTGAATGTAATGCTTACAGTCTTGTATGACTCTCTCATTTGTGAAAGTTTTTCGATTATTTCAGAATATCCGCTTGATGGCTGAAGTGTGATATCACCAGGATATATAGCTGCCGGCTTTTCAAATTTCAAAGCAAGCATAAACAGCTTTTTGTTCTTTATAACTCCCTCATTTACAAGTATATCAGCTATCTCACTGTTTGTTGAGCCTGCAGGGATATTAAATCTGATATCCTCGTCAGTTTTTCCGATACCATAATACTCCATGCCAATAGAAATGCCGCCCACTGCAAGCACTAAAGAAACTGTAAGAATTACTATAACAAGTATAATTCCGCCAAACACCGAATTATTCACCTTGCTTTTCTTTCTTTTTTTCTTTTTCTTCTTGCTGCTTTTTGACTTTTTTTCTTGCTTTTCGGGCTTCTCAGGCTCTTTATCCTCGTCTTCTTCGCCATTGTCTTCCTCTGACTTGTCCTCGTGAAAAGCTAGGATAGGTTCAGGCTTGTCATCGGTCGCTTCTGGAGTTTCCTGTGGTTTCTCGTCAGTATTATCTGCCTGTTCACAGGCTTCGGAACTGTTCTCAGTGTCAGCGATAGGCTCTGCTTCAACGCTTTCTTCGTCCGCTTCATTTTTCTCGGCAGACTTTATCTTTGCGTTGACATCATTTATTATATCGTCAACATTAAAATTCAGATCGTCCATTATTTACTTCCTTTCCTTTGTGTTTATAGTATATATATTCTTATCAGTAAATACCTTGTCTACAGAGATATCATAGCCGTCATGACAAAATCTTTCTGACATACAGTTATCGTAACATAAACCTAGCTTTATGCCATTATAATCAGCCAAAAATCTGTCATAAAAGCCCATACCAAAGCCAAGCCTGTATCCGTCTTTATCATACGAAAGCGCAGGCACGATACACAATGCATTGTCAAAAACGTAGTATTTCTCACAACTTTCATCAGGCTCAAAAATGCCAAACCTACCCTCTTTGAGATCATAGATGCTGTTTATTCTGTAAAAATACATAATATTGCCGTTTTTTTCACATCTCGGGCATAGCACTATCTTGCTCTTTAGCGCCTTTCTTACTATCTCCGCCGTAGACACTTCAATATCAGAGGAAACATATGCAAGCACAGTTGTGCAGCTTTTATACTCTTCGCTGTCAAGGAAAGCTTGCTGAACAGCCACATCTGCCTGTTTTCTTTCTTCCGCAGACATACTAAGACGTATCTCTTTGAAATGCTTTCTTAAAGCTTTTTTATCTGTCATTTGCTCTGCATACCTGATTCAAGGGCTTCTGCCTTTTCTTTTGAAACAAGAAGCTCTACAAGCTTGAGTGCAAACTTCATGCTGCAGCCAGCGCCCTTTGCAGTGATGAACTTACCGTCAACAGCCACAAGTCTGGCAGAATGTATCGCACCTTTAAGATCTTTCTCATAACCTGGAAAACAAGTTGCATATCTGCCGTCAAGAAGACCCTTATGACCGATTATGGACGGAGCGGCACATATCGCCGCAATGTATCTGTTATTATCAGCACAGTAATCAACCGCACCAAGCACATCAGGGCTTGCTTCAAGATTTAAAGTACCCGGCATACCACCTGGAAGAACTATCATTTCGAGCTCGTCATTAAGAACTATCTTATCCACTGTTGTATCGGTCTTGACAGGAATGTTGTGTGAGCTGACTATCATATCAGAGCCTACACCTACAGTAAAAACTTCAACGCCTGCTCGTCTGAGCAGATCCACAGGGGCAAGAGCCTCCATTTCCTCAAAACCATTGGCAAGAAATACATAAACCATAACAAATGACTCCTTTCGATCATCTGAAAGTAATTACATTTTTATTCAAAAGAAAAGCAGGATTATAAGAAAGCTTTGACTTTCTAAGACCCTCTATTCCTAGATCCTCTTCCCTGTTGATGAAGCTGAGACCCTTTGCGTTATGCGACGCAAACTGATTACACAGCATAGGATATGCACCCTGAACGTCAGCGAGTGCTTTTTCTATATGCACCACAAAGGTATCCGAATTTATTTGTTCACCAACCGTAAAGCCTGTCATTTTATCATTTCTGTAAAGCACAGCGCCTTTAAGTCCGAGCCTATCCATATTCGTAAGAAAAAGATCAATAGCATATTGCTCAACCACTGCCGAAGGATCGTCAGCGTTGTCGTTCTTATTATAAAACTCAGCCGAAAATTCAATACAACTGTCTATTTCCTTATCAGTAAGCTCTCTGTATTCCCAAGGCTCGTCCATGAAACGCTTTATGTGGTTACGCTTGCCGTGATACTTTTTGCCTTTAAGCTCGATAAGGTCGGAAGCATTGTAAATATAGTCTGAACTGTCCCTATCATACTCGCAGATGATTTTATCACCATAATATTCTTTTATCCAGCTTAGGTTATCATCTGTTACAGAAGATACGATAAGCGGCTTTCCCTGGGCGGAAACATATTCTTTAAGCTCATCAAAAAGCCTGATATATTTTTCTTTGCCCTCAACGTCTATTTTAACGCCCGCAGGAAATGTAAAATACGGCTGACCGTCCTCAAAGGAACAGCTTATATAAAAATCACCATGATGTGTTATTACAGTGTCATTAAGTCTTTGCCACGCCATATTATTTGCAAAGCAATATTCTGCTCCTCTGAAATCTGATACTGCAAGACACTTGGTTATCCATTCTTTGTCCTCAAAACTTATTTTTCTGAAATCAAACATTAAACACACATTACTTTCTATTGATTAACCCCAGAACATCTCCGAAAATCTTATCTTTTGTATAAGGCTCGCTGCCGTCGCTGCAAGGAATAATATCCCAATCATGTTTCTCAGCGGTAAACAAAGCGGCTTCACGGCATTTTTTCAGATACTCCACATTTGCTTCATGGATATCCTTTTTGCTTTCATCTCCGCCGTATCTTCCCGACATCAGCTTTTGAGATATCTCTATTGGCATATCCAAGAATATCACCTTGTCAGGTCTTGGAAGCCCAAGCTTGTCATACTCGTAATCTTCAAGCCAGCCTATAAAATCTTCCCACTGCTCTTTCGGCAGTTTTGTCATCTGATAAATGCAGTTTGACGTAACATATCTCGCTGCAAGTACAAGACTTCCCTCTTTATAGTCATGTTCCCAAAATTGTTTGTAACAAGCGTATCTGTCAACAGCGTAAAAGCTTGAAGCTGCGTAGGCATTCACGTCAGCAGGCGTTTTGCCTATTTCACCATTAAGATACATCTTTACCAACGCAGATGACGGATTATCATAGTCAGGAAAGCTTATAGCCTTATGCTTTATGTCATTTTCACTGAAATAAGCAGAAAGCCTTTCAAACTGAGTTGATTTTCCACTTCCATCAAGTCCCTCAAGAACTATAAGTCCAGATCTATTCAACATTATTCATTTCTCCGTAAATTTTCTTTACTTCAGCCATTTTTCCGCAGCTCATTGCGCCCTCTGGACACTTGCCTTTCATTACACATGACGGACCTGCGTTCTTGAAAAGCTCGGGAGCGGCCTGCTTGCAAAGTCTGAGCATTTCATCAGCCACAGCCTTTATCTCCCATTGTGCTCTGTTACAGCATCTATGCTGGAAGAAATTAAACAGTGTTCTGACGTTCATTGTCACAACTATCTTTGTTTCACAAGCGTTAGGAAGAACAAATCTTGCGTCCTCATAGGCTTTTTTCTTAGCCTTGTTAAGTGCGTCCTTTTCAGACATACCCTGCTCTAAAAACGCCTTTTCATGTGTATTTGTAAGTATGTCGGCAATCTTATTATAACACTCAAGGAGCTGATCCATTTGCTTGTCAAATTCAGCCTTTGCTTCTGGCACAGCCTCTATTGATGGTGGCGTGATAAACTCAAAGCCGCTTTCATTTACATAACGCTGGCTTTTTTGAGAGTAAGACGCAATTCTATGTCTTACTAACTGATGAGAGCAGGCACGGGATATCCCCTCTATGCCAAAAGTAAAAGAAACGTGTTCCATAGGGCTTTCGTGACCAATAGACACGAGCCTTTCAATAAAGCTCTTTGTTTTTTCTTCCGTAAGACCCTCTCTAAGCGAGGCGATATCACTGCTTGAATAGCATAGTTTTGCAGCAGTAGCAACCACCTTTTCAGGCTCAGGTGTATGGGTAATAAGCTCAACTCTCATCATATATGATCCTTTCCACATATTTTTTATATTATACCATTAAAAAGCCTACAAGTCAACATTTTATTTTAAATCACCCACTATTGCCATTTTAAATGCAAAAAAAGGCAGCAAGCTAACCTACTGCCTAAAATCATTCAATTCACACCTATCACTGTTAGTAGAAAAAGTATCATCATCACCGCCGATACGCTGCTAAGAACAAGTCCAAATATCACACAGCAAACTGCATTCAGGTCAAAAACTTCATTTCTTTTGCCGTCATATCTGAGCCTACAGACCTTATCGGGTATGTATATCTTTGAGCGCATTACTATCTCACATGGGAATACGTTTGGATACTCACTATCACTAACCTTGTAAAACGCTGTATCAAATTTCTTGCCCTCTGCCCTGCCGAAACGCACAAACTTTCCTTTCACGCTTTTCGTTCCAGTAAGTTTTACAGCAGAGTATACAAAGAAACCAAAAATAGCCAGTAGCAGGATAACAAGAAAAACAATGAACATTATAGGAACTATAACAAAGTCTGCGCCAAGACACATGGCAAGCACAAGAACAACCGTGGCTATGATAACAAATTCCATGACTGTACCCTACAAAAGACTTCTGTAATAGTCGCTAAGACGCTTAGCGTTAGCTTTTAATAGCTCGTCAGCCTTGCTTTTAACGCTTTCATCTGCAAAAATACCACGCTTTGAAAGTTCAGAAGCCTGCTTGGCAAGGTCTATCGCCTTTTGAAGATCCGTGGCACTGTCAGAGCCTGAATACTCCTTAGCCACCATAAGGCAAGCTTTCGCCTTAAGCGCACATATCTCATCTGAAAATTCGTCATCAGCGTCATACTCTATAACAGCCTTATAGTTCTTGTTTATAAATTCTTTCCGTATACTGATATAGCCCTCTGCGTCAGGGGCGTTTTTGGAGTCGTTTTCATCAGGCAGAAGGGCATTAGGCTCTATCTCCAACACCTTGCAGAGATATTCAAGGGTCTTTACCGACGGCGTTGCTGAGCCGCTCTCTATCTGACTAAGCATATTGCGGGTTATAAAATCACCCACTACCTCGCTTTGAGTCATTTTCTTTGCAAGTCTTGCCTCTTTTATCCTCTTGCCGAGAGTATTTTTCTCCATTATATCGCCTCGCTATATTTACTGTAAATTTCATTTACTTATATGATAGCAGATAGTAAAACAGATTTCAAGTGTTTAACGAAAAATTTACAATTTTTTTGTGCTAAGCCATATCTAAAAATAATTTTAATTATTGTCGAAAATCTATTGACAAATAAGATAAATGAGTATATAATAAACGTAAATAATATTTACATTGGAGGTGTAAGCTATATGAATGAATGGTGGGACGGTTTGTCGCTTTTACTTAAAGTGCTGTATTGTATAGCGTTTCCGTCAACGCTTATACTGCTTGTTCAGACTTTGCTTTCTATGTTCGGTTTTCATGATGGTGGAAGCGGTCACGATTTCAGCGACACGTCAGGTCTTGATCTTGATGTTGATACCAACATAAGCGGTCACGGAGATGTGGATATTGGTCACTGTACACATGATATCGGCTGTGACCACAACGTAGACGGCGGAAACCCTGCGGATTTTGCTTCTATGAGAATGTTCACGCTTCAGACCATAGTTGCTTTTTTCACTGTGTTTAGCTGGTCATCTATCGTTCTTGTAAGCTCAGGTGTTTATCCAGCACTGTCTACAGTTATCGGCTTTGTTCTGGGTCTGGCGACCATGCTTCTTGTAGCAAAGATAGTTCAACTTTCTGCAAGACTTGCTGAAAACGGTACGGCTGATTATAAAAATGCTATAGGAGAAACTGCTACTGTTTATATCCCCTGCCCACCTAAAGACCATGGGCTTGGTAAAGTGAATGTTATGATAAACGGACAGTTAAGAGAAGTCACTGCAATAAACAATGGTGATGAGCTTATAAAGACAGGAACTCAGGTCCGTATTATCGATTTGCAAGGAGATACTGTCGTAATAGAAAAATAAAAGAATTGATAGAACAAATGGGTTCTAAACATAACGATTCTGTGAAATGACCCGTCTTGAGGTTATTATAATATTATTTGTGTGGGAGGAAAAATTATGGAACCAGTAATCATCATCTGCGTGATAGTCGTTGTGCTTTTTGCGGCAATTATGGCGATACTGTCACGCTACAGAAAATGTCCGTCTGATAAGGTGCTTGTTATCTATGGTAAAGTAGGAACAGACAAGAATGGTCAAGCAAGAAGCGCAAGATGTATCCACGGCGGTGCGGCATTTATCGTGCCAATAATCCAATCTTATGAGTATATGGATCTTACTCCTATATCCATAAATGTGGATCTAAAAAACGCTCTTTCAAAGCAGAACATCAGAATTGATGTTCCGTCAAGATTTACTGTTGGTATCTCGACAGAACCAGGCGTTATGCAGAACGCTGCTGAAAGACTTCTTGGTCTTAAACTCATTGAGATACAGGAGCTTGCTAAGGATATTATTTTCGGTCAGTTGAGACTTATTATCGCAACAATGGATATTGAGGAAATAAACTCGGACAGAGATAAATTTCTGCTCGCGGTATCAAACAATGTTGAGATAGAGCTTAAAAAGATAGGTCTTAAGCTTATCAACGTAAACGTAACGGATATTACAGATGAGTCTGGATATCTGGAAGCTCTCGGTAAAGAAGCTGCTGCAAAGGCTATCAATGACGCTAAGAAGTCAGTTGCCGAAAAACACAGAGACGGTGAGATCGGTCAGGCAAACGCTCAGAAAGACCAGCGTATCCAAGTTGCTGCTGCAAACGCTTCTGCTATCGACGGTGAGAACCAAGCCAAGATAGAGGTTGCACAGTCAGAAGCTCTCAGACGTGAGCGTGAAGCGGAAGCTCTCAGACAGGCTACAGCCGCTGAAGCTGTTCAGGCAGCAAAGGCAAAGCAGGAAGCTTACATAGCTCAGCAATCCGCCGAGCAGACGAGAGCCGAACTTGAAAAGGCTACACAGACCGCCGATGTTATCGTAAAGGCTCAGATCTCAAAGCAGCAGGCCGAGATCGAAGCTGAAGCACAGGCTGAGGTAGTAAGACGTAAAGCAAAGGGTGAGGCCGATGCTATCTTTGCAAAAATGGAAGCTGAAGCAAAGGGTAATCAGGAAATACTCACAAAGCAGGCAGAGGGTATGAGAAAGCTTGTTGAAGCAGCAGGCGGAGACGCTAATGCAGCCGTCAAACTTATAGTTGCTGACAAGCTTGAAGAGCTTATCTCTATTCAGGTAGAAGCTATCAAGAACATTAAGATAGACAAGATAACCGTGTGGGATACAGGCGCAGGTGCAGACGGAAAAGGCTCGACAGCAAACTTTCTAAGCGGACTTATGCAGTCAGTTCCTCCGCTGAACGATCTGTTCAAGCAGGCAGGAATGTCACTCCCTGATTTTCTTGGCGAGGACATGCAGGAAGCTTTGAAAAAGTCACAGGAAGAAGCAGTAAAGAGAGCAGCAGAAGCTGATAATGCAGAAACTCTCGACCCAAAAGATGTTGAGGTAATAGAACCTAACAAATAAATAATTGTCACATAAAAATGCTGAGTGAAAAACAATTTCACTCAGCGTTTTTATCTTCCAAATAGTAAAAAATCAATAAGGCTCTATAGCCACAGCACAGCCCTCTTTTAAGGACTTCTGTACATCGATGAAGCGTTGATTTCTACTGCCCATAAATTTCAACTCAAGGCTTCGCTGCGATAGAATGAATGGTCCGTCAACAAGATAATCAAGCTGACATAGAAGCTCCATATAGCCGTTTTCAGCGTTAGCGTTTGCAATAAGATATTCATAAGTATAGCCTGTGAATGAAATAACATTCAGCGGAAAGCCATTGAACGCTTTTATCTTTACTGCAAGCTCTGCTAACGGTTTGCACTGACAGAAAGGCTCACCGCCACTGAACGTCACGCCGTCAAGGAGCGGGTCTTTTATTATCTCATTGTAAAGCTGGTCTGTGTCAACGACAATGCCACCGTTAAAATCATGTGTCTGCGGATTGTGACAACCCTCACAGCCGTGTGGACAGCCTTGCGTAAAAATAGTGAACCTAAAACCCGGTCCATCTACGATAGATTCACCGACAGTGCCTGCTATCCTAAGCTCCATGGCTAATTGTTACCCTCACAGCAGGCTTTTGCACGAGGTATCCTCTCATGTATCACCTTGCTGTGTTCAGCCTCAGAACGTCCGCACTTCGGGCATTTGTCACCTATTATTCCAGTATATCCGCAAACAGGATCACGGTCAACAGGGTGGTTTATTGAGCCGTAGCCTATGCCAACTTCTTTCATATATCTTACGACTTTCTCGAATGCAGAAAGATTGTTCAGCGGATCGCCGTCAAGCTCGATATAGCTTATATGGCCTGCATTTGTAAGAGCATGGTAAGGAGCTTCAATTTTAAGTTTCTCAAACGCTGTTATCGGATAGTAAACAGGTACATGGAAAGAATTAGTATAATATTCTCTGTCTGTAACTCCTGCTATCTCGCCATAACGTTCTCTATCCATTTTAACAAATCTGCCAGAAAGTCCCTCAGCAGGCGTTGCGAGCAACGAGAAGTTAAGACCAGTACGCTTTGTTTCCTCGTCCATTCTTGCTCTCATACGTGAGATTATCTCCAAGCCAAGCTCTCTTGCTTCTTCACTTTCACCATGGTGCTTGCCGGTAAGCACTTTAAGACACTCAGCAAGACCGATAAAGCCCACGGAAAGCGTGCCATGCTTTAGCACTTCTTCAAGCGTATCGTCAGCCGTAAGCTTCTCTGAATCGAGCCATATGCCCTGACCCATGAGGAACGGATAATTTCTCACACGCTTTGAACACTGTATCTTAAATCTGTGCATAAGCTGGTCGATACAAAGATCCATAAGCTCATCAAGGCTGTCAAAGAAAGCACCGATATTACGCTGTGCTTTTATGCCAAGTCTAGGGAGATTAATGGTAGTAAAAGAGAGATTTCCCCTGCCTGTCACTATCTCACGAGTAGGGTCATATGCGTTACCGATAACTCTTGTGCGGCAACCCATGTAGGCTATCTCAGTGTCAGGATTGCCCTCTTTGTAATACTGTAGATTGAAAGGAGCGTCGATAAATGAAAAATTCGGGAAAAGACGCTTCGCTGATACACGGCAGGCAAGCTTGAAAAGGTCATAGTTCGGGTCATCAGGGTTAAAGTTCACGCCCTCTTTTATCTTGAAAATATGTATAGGAAAAATAGGCGTTTCGCCATTGCCAAGTCCTGCTTCCTCTGCAAGAAGAATATTCTTTATAACAAGTCTGCCCTCGATAGAAGTATCAGTACCATAATTTATGGAGCTGAAGGGCGTTTGAGCGCCTGCACGGGAGTTCATGGTATTAAGATTATGGATAAGCGCTTCCATTGCCTGATATGTGGCTCTGTCAGTTTCTTTCAAAGAGTTTTTATATGCAAAACTCTGTATCTTCTTCACTATAGGTGCGTCAACAAAATTCACAAGGAACTGTGCTTCAGCCTCTTGATAGCCGTTATCATTGGCGAGAGTGATCTTTAAACCCTGCTCATCAAGCATTTCAGTTATTTTCTTTGCAATGCTCTGAGCATCAGAAACTTCACCAAGGAGAGCAAGACCCCTGCCGATATTGTCACGATAGCGGTGTCTGAATGTCTTTCTTACGCCCTCAGCCATATCATAATCGAACTTCGGAAGAGATTGACCACCATGCTGGTCGTTCTGATTGGATTGTATCGCAATGCAGGCAAGCGCCGCATAGCTTTGTATATCATTTGGTGTACGCAAAAAGCCATGACCTGTAGAAAAACCCTTATCAAAAAGCTTTGTAAGGTCTATCTGAGTGCAAGTGGTGGTCAGTGTATAAAAATCAAGGTCATGAATGTGGATATCCCCCTCCTGATGAGCCTTTGAATGCTCAGGAGCAAGAACATACATCTCATTGAACTCCTTTGCACCCACAGATCCGTATTTAAGCATTGTACCCATTGCGGTATCGCCGTCTATATTAGCATTCTCACGCTTCAAATCGTTATCTTTCGCTGATTGGAAAGTAAGATCCTCATAAACTTTCATAAGACGGGTATTCATTTCTCTTGCACGAGTCCTGTTTGAGCGGTAGAGTATGTAACTTTTTGCAGTATCAGCCATGCCCTCCTCGATAAGTACACGCTCAACGCAATCTTGAATCTCTTCAACAGTAGGCATATCAAGGTGTTTTTCCATAAGCTTATCAACAACTTTACCCGAAAGCTCCAAAGCTTCCTCATAGTTATCCTTGCCCACAGACTGAGCCGCCTTGTATATAGCGCCAGCTATTTTCTCAATATTGAAAGTTACAGTACGTCCGTCACGCTTTTTTATCTTGATTATCACAATACCGCCTCCGATTTTCCCGATTTATCCTTATATTTTTTATATTCTCACAACTCGCACCGCAAATCACAACATATTGTATAAAAAGCAGTGCTTAATACAAGTATATAGTATAAGTGACGTAAAGTCAAGGCGTTATACAACAAAATGTGACTTTGTTATTTGTATTAAATGCACAAAGCCACATTTTCGTCAGATATTGATTTTAGGTGTCAAGTAAAATGCTTTTAGCTGTAATGCAGCCAAACTTTACAGTGCATAATACAATATAGTTTGGTTATTAATACTGTAAAGTGAGCTAACTTGTCGTCTTATGCATTTTTAAGCACTGCTTCATGCTTTTAAAATGTCGTAAATAGGCGAATTCAGCAAGTGCGTAAAGCACTTTAACTTGTCAGACTTTTAAATTTTGCACTATGCTGCTGAACTGCTCTCAGCACTCTCGTAAGTGTAATCATGTGTGACTACAGAGCTGCCTGTTTCATTTTCAAGTACCTCTTCGAGAGTAGTGTTCATCATGTAGGCACAGAAAGATATCAGCATTACAAAAAAACTCACTATCAACACAATATCCAATCTATAACCATTTTTCTTCTTTTTGTTATCGTTCATAGGATCTTCTCCAAAATATGATTTTAATACCATTATACTATATCCCTCTGCCTTTTTCAAGCCAAAATGACAAAATCGCAGATATTTTTATACCATACACACTGCCATGTTATAAATGCACAAAAGACAATTTCTTTTATTGTTTAATTTTTGTTTTTACCCCTTGCAAAAAAGCCGCATATAGTGTATAATAATTATTATATTGCTTGACGTTCACTAGGCGACAAGCGGCCGTATTAACTAAGATACAGGCAATTTGATTTAACAGAAATGAGGCTTTTATATGTGCGGTTTTGTTGGATTTACAAATAAAATCAATGACGCTTCCATAGTTCTTGGAAAAATGATGGATAGAATAAAACATAGAGGTCCTGACTCTGACGGAAAATATGTTGACGAGCAGATCGCAATGGGTTTCCGCCGACTTTCGATCATCGACCTTTCAGATCAAGGTAGCCAGCCTATCTTCAATGAAGATAAGTCGTTGGTACTTACATTCAACGGTGAGATATACAACTACAAGGATCTTCGTGAGGAGCTTGTAGCGTCTGGTCACAAGTTCTACACACAGACCGACTCAGAGGTGCTTATCCACGGCTATGAGCAGTGGGGTGAGGATATGCTCGACAAGCTGAGAGGTATGTTTGCATTCGTTATCTTCAACAAGAACACAAACGAGGTTTTCGGTGCAAGAGATTTCTTCGGTATCAAGCCTCTTTACTACGCAAAAATGGGCGAAACTCTTATGTGGGGTTCTGAGATAAAGAGTTTTCTTGACCACCCTCATTTTAAGAAGGAGCTTAACACAGACGTTCTTGAAACTTATCTCACATTCCAGTATTCTCCTACAACAGAAACTTTCTTCAAAAATGTTTACAAGCTCCCTGCTGCTCACTGCTTTACATACAAGAACGGCGAGATGAACGTAAGAAGATATTGGGAAGTTAAATTCCACGCTGACAATGGCCCTGCTCTTGAAGATTGGGTGAATAGGATATCCGACACTTTCAAGAACTCTGTTGAGGTACACAAATTCGCTGACGTTGAGGTAGGTTCTTTCCTTTCAAGCGGTGTTGACTCAAGCTATGTTGCCGCTGTTGCCAACGTTGACAAGACCTTTACTGTAGGCTTTGGCGAGGACGAGAAATACAACGAGATAGGTTATGCTAAGGAATTTTCAAAGTATATCCACAAGGAGAATTTCTCAAAGGTCATCAGCCCTGAGGAATACTGGAACAGCCTTTCAAAAATACAGTATCACATGGACGAACCTCTTGCAGACCCTGCGGCTGTGGCTCTGTTCTTCGTATGTCAAATAGCTTCTGAAAAGGTCAAGGCAGTGCTTTCAGGCGAGGGTGCAGACGAAATATTCGGTGGATACAACATCTATCACAACCCTGCTGATATGGCAAGCTACTTCAAGATACCAAGACCTATCAGAAAGGCTGTTGGTGCAGTTGCTGAGAAACTGCCTCACAAGCACGGCATAAACTATCTTATAAGAGGTTCTAAGGACCTTGACGAGAGATTTATCGGCAATGCTTACATCTTCTCTGAGAAAGAGCGCAAGGACATTCTGAGCATAAAAACAAACGCTCCTGACGCTATGGCTATCACAAAGCCTTTCTACGATAAGGTAAGAGATCAGGATCAGGTAACGCAGATGCAGTACATTGACCTGCACCTTTGGATGACAGGTGATATTCTTCTTAAGGCGGATAAAATGAGCATGGCTCACTCCCTAGAGCTTCGTGTACCGTTCCTTGACAGAAAGGTAATGGAGCTTGCAGAGCAGATACCTGTAAAGGACAGAGTTACTGAAACTGAAACGAAGTATGCAATGCGTCTTGCTGCACTTCAGGCTTGCCCTCCACAGACAGCTAAGAAAAAGAAGCTCGGCTTCCCTGTTCCTATCAGGGTATGGCTCAAAGAAGATAAGTATTATAATATAGTAAAGGATAAGTTTACTTCTCCTCAGTCGGCACAGTTCTTCCACACAGATAAGCTTGTACAGCTTCTTGACGATCACCGTGCAGGCAAATATGACTATTCAAGAAAGATTTGGACAGTGTTCTCATTCCTTGTATGGTATGATGTTTATTTCAGTGACAACGTATAATTACACAAATAGTAAAAGCGGTTACCTCCAGCGGGTTACCGCTTTTACTGTAAATTTTTTTATATAACTATCTTTTAGAAACACTTTTTTTCTTTATGTAGTAGCATCAACATGTATATATTAGAGTACAGCTAACAAAATATGGTACGGTCAATGTAAAATCATTAAAGATTAAAGGTAAAAAAGCAAAAATATTGTGTCTTAGCTATTGTAAATTTTAAAATAATATGTTATAATAAATCTTAAATAAATGAGAGGAACAGGGGGTATCATATGACAATGGCTACACTCAAAATAGTTTTCTGGGCTTTAGCTTTCGTGTTCTTTGTTGTATGCGAGGTCGCAACAGGAACGGCACTTGTGTCTATATGGCTTGCTATAGCAGCGCTTATTGCGATGTTTTGTGCCATAGCTAAGCTTTCTTTCCTTACACAGTGCATCGTATTCGTCGTAAGCTCGATCATACTTCTTTTGCTTACAAGACCTGTGGTCAAGAAGCTCCAGAACAAGACAGTTGCAACAAATTACGAGCTTGATGTGGGAAAAACTGCAATAGTTATTGAGCCTATAGATAACTCTGTGAACAAAGGCAGGGTCACTCTTGATGGCACAGATTGGGCAGCAAGAACTGAGGACGGCTCAAAGATCTCAGAAGGCACACCAGTGAAGGTAGTGCGTATTGACGGTGCAAAGCTGATAGTTTCAGAAGAAAAGTAACAGCTTACATAAACTTATTTTTAGGAGGCATATAATGGAACCTGGAATTTATATCGTACTTGCTATCATCGTATTGCTTATAATCATTGTTATCAGCAACATCAAGATAGTACCGCAGGCATATGTATTTGTAGTTGAAAGACTTGGAGCTTTTCATGCGGCATGGGGAACGGGACTTCACGTAAAAGTACCTTTTATCGACCGAGTTGCAAAAAGAGTATCTATCAAAGAGCAGGTAGTTGACTTCAAGCCACAGTCAGTTATCACAAAGGATAACGTAACAATGCAGATAGACACTGTTGTGTTCTTCCAGATAACAAACGCAATGCAGTTCACATACGGTGTTGAGAGACCTATCTCAGCTATTGAAAATCTGACGGCAACAACACTCAGAAACATTGTTGGTGACCTTGATCTTGAGGCTACGCTCACTTCCCGTGACATTATCAACACAAGGATCACAGCAATTCTTGATGAAGCCACAGATAGGTGGGGCATCAAGGTGCAGAGAGTTGAGCTTAAGAATATTCTTCCGCCAAGAGAAATTCAGGACGCAATGGAAAAGCAGATGAAAGCTGACCGTGAAAGACGTGAAAAAGTCATTCAGGCAGAGGCTGAGAAGAAATCTCAGGTGCTTGTTGCAGAGGGTGAGAAAGAATCTAAGATACTCAGAGCACAGGCAGACAAGGAGTCACAGATACTTGCAGCCGAAGCTGAGAAGCAGTCTATGATACTTCGTGCAGACGCTGTCAAGGAGCAGAAGATACTTGAGGCAGAAGGTGAAGCGCAGGCTATCGACATGGTACAGAAGGCGATTGCCGAGAGTATCGTCAAGCTGAATGCTGCTAACCCTAACGAGCAGGTAATCCAGCTCAAGAGCCTTGAAGCATTTGCTAAGGCAGCAGACGGCAAGGCTACAAAGATCATTATACCAAGTGAGATACAGGGCATTGCAGGTCTTGCAACAGGACTTAAAGAAGTCATGACAGACGTTAAGAAGCCACAGTAAAACGCATATAGTTAATCCCCTTCAAGGCAAATGCTTTGGAGGGGATATTTTTTTCATTGAAAAGCGAGCAGGACACTAAGATAAACTCAATGCCCTCCCAATATCATTAAGCTAAAAAAATCAAGAAATAAAATAACTATGATACATTCGCATGAATACGTTAGCTATCGGCTCTAAAAATGCTCCGCCAGCAAAAAAAATTGTATGCGTTATGCAGTCCATTTTAGTTCGTGCAGCAAGTTGTTCTGCCGCAGCAGTGTTGCCGTCCATCGCTAATCTGTATAACTTTAAACTATCCAGCCAAAAATCAACAGCATGATAAATTATCGAAGTTGTGAGAGCAAAAATTTACAGTTTCACTTTAACTCCATAAATTTCATCATCTTCACCGATCAACAGCCAACAAAAATCACAAATGCAATACATATTCAGGCTACAAGGATGTCTATTGTTTAGGTAGAAAATAGAATTATTTTCATAAAAATAAACAAAATTATCCTTTTCATTTTCAATTTTAAAATACCTATGAGTATCATTGCATTCAATCATACTAAATAAGCAGTATTCATTTTTATCAATAAATAATGAATCAAACTGATTACTGTTTATCTTCATTGAATCAGAAACAAAAAATGATATATATTCAATAATATTAGTTCTACTGTTTACTGCTATATCTAATGGTGTATGCTTTCTTTGATGATCATAGTAAAAGGCATGATAAATAATATCACTAGGATCACTTCGACATGTTTTCTGAACTTTATACATTGTGAAATTATCTTTTTTACTTATACAGTCAATAATCAAATCATATTGAAAACTATATCGTTGTTGTATAAGATATAATTCATAATCATCTGAAATATATTTAATTTTCATATGATCACCTATCCTTCATAAAATGCATGGAAAACTACTCCTTCTTTAGTGTCAATTCCGAACACCCAACCGCCAAAGTTAAGATCTTCATATCTGCCTAAAGGTTTGCTTGCAAGTTCTCCCATTGCTTGATCTAAAGCAGATACATAACTTTCTAACATCAATTGACTTCTTAAATCAATTGAAAAACTTGTTTCACCAAATCGACCAACATACTTCCCCATATGTTCCGTAGCATTCGCATTAGTTCACACTACATTTGTTTCGGTATTAGGATTTATATAAAATTCTTTTAAATAATCATCGGGAATACGCAAATCCAGTTCTTTTTTAAGTTCATGAAAATATTTTTTCCATTGAATTGAAATTTTTTCCCACCAACCATCAATTGAGGTTTTAATAAGTATAGCCTCATTATTATCACCCCAATCATAACATATACAGCATCCGCAAGCACCTTGACCATAATTAAAGCGCATATCAAAATAGTCACAATACTTGAATCCCAGACTAAATTCTTCATGTCCATTGCCGTAAAAAGCGTCTATCAAATTAAAATTCGAAACTAACCTACCAAAATATTTTTTCATTTCAGTTTCCACTATTTTGGCTTTTATTTCTGCTCGATTTTCATTCATTATAAAAACCCCTTTGCTTTTAAAAATTTCTTGGGAATTTGCTTTTTTACATCTGTCGTTATACATTTTATCAAACTGTCACAAAGCTTATCAAAGTCGGTATTAATCGATGACGAAAATAGCATTTTCTTTTCACTGCGATTTGTTATGATAAAAAAATATAAGTTGTTATCTCTAATTTCAACCTCAAATGGATAATAATCATAAACGATTGAAGACATTTTATTGTCATAAAAAGAAACTGTATCTATTAATTCATTGTTATTGCCACATGCTCTTTGGGATAAAAATACATCTGCAATTTTATCTAGGAATTCATAGTTAGTAGGTTGCATACCAAAAATCTCCTTCTGAGAATAATTTTTTATACCCATATTTATTTTTTTAATACTCCCATTCATTCCACAATGATTTTCCTTTGAAATTTATATCGGTTGGGTCATGTGAAAAACGAATTGTTTTACCCGCTTGAACCCCCGTATACTCCTCCAGCACCAAGCTTTCAAGATAAGAAGAAACATACCCCGAAGCAAAGCGATAAGCGTATTCGTCGTCGGCGTTATTCCTGTAGCTTACCGTAGAGGCATAGTTCCCCAGAATATCAACGCTGAACGAACCTTTTTCTCGATATCCTTAGAAAATGCGGAAACAGTAACGCAAGGCTCATAGCTGAATACGCCGTAGCTCAGATACCTTTCGGCATAGATACGATTAGCCCCTGCCAGTACCTTATTCTCGATGTCAAGCTGCCTGAAATACGTCGTTCCGATAAGGCTGAGGAAGTTACCTATATACTTATCGTTGTAGACGTTGCTTTTGTTTACCTTTACCTGCTCCTCGTCGGTAAGCGGCATTTTTTTATACGCTGTCAGAAGCGACTGTGCAGAAATATTTTGATTATCCGTAGATATATAGTTTACGTAGCCTACAAGAATTTTCTTGGTATCCTCGAATGTTTCGTTTGATGAAACAGAAGCAATGTTGAGATACTGCGTTTTGCCGATCGACGTTAAAGCTCCGTTCCACTCGTAAATAATTTTGTTGTCAATGTAAAGAGCAGGCGAAATAGTATCTGGTTTTGTCAATATCACTTGACACATTTTATTCGAACAAGAATTATGCAGCG
>NZ_QTWZ01000008.1:0-123526 GCF_003461385.1 Ruminococcus sp. AF17-1AC | reverse complement strand
ATCTCTCTTTTCTTTTTTCTTAATTTTGTCCAATATCTATTGTAGCACTACAGCTAAAATCTTTGACTATTTTTTTATTTGCTTGACAACGATTCAAAAGTGTGATATAATTAATACATATGACAAATTTGAGCAAGAAGCAGAATAGATT
Source organism: Ruminococcus sp. AF17-1AC (assembly GCF_003461385.1). Lineage (NCBI taxonomy): Bacteria > Bacillati > Bacillota > Clostridia > Eubacteriales > Oscillospiraceae > Ruminococcus > Ruminococcus sp. AF17-1AC. The sequence continues at coordinate 123,375 of NZ_QTWZ01000008.1, read as the reverse complement.
GTTGCCTTTCATGCACATAATACCAGTTAAATATAAAAAAAGCTTATAACAAGTATTATGAACAAAATTATAAATATTCTCAAAACATAGGGGTATAATATGTATAAATCTTTAATTTTATTAACAGCTGTAATGATTATCCCAGCACTTTTAATTTTTTTAACGATTACTTTTCTACAATCAATTGACAAGAAGATTGATTATTCTAATAAAGAAATAAAGTACTTTATTAAAGAATCCAGTGGTGTTACTTATTTGGTTATTCCATACTATTTTTGGCAAATAGGTAAATTTAATGAACTAAAAAGACGTTATACTACAAACTTTGTCCATGATAACAAAAATTACAATATAGATATTATATATCCATGTAATGATCATAACAGACAATCTACTGACTTGTTTTTTTCTGGTCTATATCGTGATTTTGTGGCTAAGTTGTCAACACCATGTTTAGTAAGCGCAAATTACGGGAATATAAACAACATGACTATTTCGGGAAATAGCAATTCCATTTCAATTAATCAAACAAATAATGATATATCATCTGAGATTAAAAGAGTTATTAATAATGAACACTTTAATGCTGACGATAAAATTTTTCTTGAATTATTTTTATATAAATTAAATGACAACAGTGTAAAAAAACACGATGCAAGCAAGGCAATCGACATACTTACAAAAGCTTTACCTTTTACAACGGCTGTTATTAACATGATAAGAACCCTTTTCTTCACATAATAAAGTATAAAGGCATTACTGACTTTTGTAGTCAGTAATGCCTTTTAATGTTTAATATTGCTATCAAATCAGGAATTTAAGAGCCTAAAACTTAGTGTTTATGCGGGGTTTATGCGGGGTTATGCTATTCTTGATATTATTCCCACTCCACCGTTCCCGGTGGCTTTGAGGTTATATCGTAAACTACTCTGTTTACATGGTCTACTTCATTTGTTATCCTGTTGGATATTCTTGCGAGAACATCGTATGGTATCTTTGCCCAATCGGCTGTCATGAAGTCGTCTGTTGTTACGGCTCTGATAGCTATAAGGTGGTCATAGGTTCTGTGGTCGCCCATTACACCTACTGTCTGGACGTTCGGGAGAACTGCAAAGAACTGGCTCAGGCTGCTTTCAATTCCGCTTTTCTTGATCTCGTCACGGAAAACGGCGTCTGCTTCCTGCAACACCTTTATCTTATCCTCTGTTATCTCACCGATTATTCTTACACCAAGTCCTGGGCCTGGGAACGGCTGACGCCATACAAGCTCCTTTGGTATGCCGAGCTTTTCGCCGACTTTTCTTACCTCGTCTTTGAAAAGATCGCCAAGCGGCTCTATAACGCCGTCAAAGTTGATGTCCTCAGGCATTTTCACCTGATTGTGGTGAGTTTTTATTGTGGCAGCGTCGCCCTTTCCACTTTCGATTCGGTCAGGGTAGATAGTACCCTGTGCGAAAAATCCGCCGTCTGCCTCTTCTCTGATCTTATCCCAGAATACCTTATAGAACTCTGTTCCGATAGTCTTTCTCTTTTCCTCTGGATCTGTTATGCCTTTGAGCTTTTCAAGGAACTGCTTCTGACAGTTTACTCTTACAAATCTCATATCGAAAAGTCTTGTGAAAGTTTCCTCAACAAAGTCGCCCTCGTCTTTTCTCATAAGGCCCTGATCTACGAACACGCAGGTGAGCTGTTTGCCCACTGCACGGCTGATAAGTCCTGCGGCAACTGATGAGTCAACTCCGCCTGAAAGTCCCAAAACTACTTTCTTATCGCCTATCTGCTCTTTAAGTTTTGCAACTGTGTTCTCGATAAAGTTATCCATTACCCAATCGCCTTTACAGCCGCAGACCTCGTAAAGGAAGTTTTTCAAAATGACGTTACCATACTCACTGTGAGTTACCTCAGGGTGGAACTGAACGGCATATATCTTCTTCTCTGCATTCTCCATTGACGCACATGGGCAATCATCTGAATGGGAAGTGATAACAAAGCCCTCAGGTGCTTCGCTGACATAGTCGGTATGGCTCATCCATACGATATTCTTATCAGGAACGTCCTTGAAAAGCTTGCTCTCTGCGGAGGCTGTTATCTCTATCTTGCCATACTCGCTCTTTTTACAGCTTTCTACCTTTCCACCGCTCATCCATGAAATAAGCTGACAGCCGTAGCAGATGCCGAGAACCGGTATGCCAAGGTCAAGTATAGCCTTGTCATAATGCGGGGAAGTCATATCATAAACGGAGTTTGGTCCGCCTGTGAAGATTATGCCCTTATAGCCTGCTGCTTTTATTTCTTCGATCGGAGTTTCAAAGCTTTTTATCTCTGCATAAACGTGGTGATCTCTCACACGTCTTGCGATAAGCTGATTGTACTGTCCGCCAAAGTCAAGCACCAGTATCTTCTCATGTGACATATATTTACCTCTTTTCCTTATGTTTTTTGAAATACATAAATATTATAACACGTTGCCGTCCCTTTTTCAAGAGCAATTTACACACTCTTTGAAGCATGGGGTAAATTAATTGTGAACACCTGACATCAAGCAGGACAATATTTGTTGATTTTAGCTGTTGTAATTTGCTAATAGCTATGCTATAATGAATAGGTATTGTAAAATGCGTGTAAATCAACAGAAAAGAGTATATTGTAATGGAAGAACAACAAAACATTCAAACACAGCAGGCAAAGGAGAAAAAAGGCTTGCTGAAAAAAATAGGAGCATGGTTTGCGTCGCCTGACGGAATGCAAACATTACGATTTATAAGTGCCATAGTGGCAGTTATACTGGTAGGAGTCATCTGTGCTTTGTTGGGCATATACATGGACAAAGACAACTTCCTGCCGAAAGAGCGAAATTATGCGCTTATAGGGGCTTGCGCTGTTGAGCTGGCACTGATATTTATTATTGCGGAATTTTTCTCAATGCAAAAGAAGCTGAAAAAGAGCGAAACAAAAGGCTACATCGACCCTTTCACGGCGGCTTTTATGCTTGGACTAAATTCTTATTTTCTTCCGGACTTTGTAATGGGGTCATATTTTCCAAAGAGTAATGTGCTTTACATTCTCCTTGGAATATTGCTCTGCTGGCTTTTATATCTTATGGGTGCGGTGATATTCCCGAAGCCACACGCCTGGTTTTGCGGAGTGAACGTCATATTTGCCATATATGCTTTGGCACAGTATTATGTCACCGAGTTCAGGGGGAATCCTGTGCAGTTTGCCGACCTTGCCAACATAAAGTCAGCCAGTGAGATAAACGGAATGTACTCACTGTTTTTAGACAGCAACGTGATGTTTGTGCTTTGTGATCTTATTCTTATTATCGCTGTAACGGTGACGACAAAAGTAAGGAAGATAAAAATACGCAGCAGGATAATATCGGGTGTGGCTGTTATCGCAGGGTGTTTCCTATTCGTATATGGTGGCAGGTTTGCCTATGACCTTGGTATAAGGAACAGATACATCAGGCTGAACTTTTCAGGTGCAGAAAATGCAGACACATACAGGTGCGTAGGCTATGACCTTATGTTTTGCTTTGACGGAATGTTTGACCGTGTGACAAAGCCTGACGGCTACTCCACTCAAAAGGCGGAGGATACCATAACTCAGTATGAGGTACAAAAGGCTGACAAAAAGCCTGCTATCATTGCTATCATGAATGAATCCTTTGCAGACTTTGAGCATATCGCTCAGTTCAAGACTAACAAAGACTATCTGCCCAACTATCACAAATTGCAGGAGGAAAGCATAAGCGGATATGTTTCCGTTTCGGCATATGGCGGTTATTCCTGCAACTCTGAGTATGAATTTCTCACCGGCAACACTCTTGGCTTTTTGCCGTCGGGAAGTGCGGTATTCACCCAATATCTCAACGACAAACAAAACGGTCTTGTAAGCTGGCTAAACGAGCTTGGCTACACAACGCAGGCTATCTCGCCTTGCTCTGAGGGACTATGGGATATAGGCAACGCCTATGAACAGCTTCAATTCAAGAGCAAGCTCTTCAACTGCGGCGACTACATTTCAAACTGTCAATACATAAACAACAATATGTCAGACAGCTCCCTTTTCCACTACATTGAGGCACAATACGAGAGCAACAAGGGTTCACCGTATTTTGTATGGACTGCCACGATGCAGAACCATGGTCCATATGATGACCTCAGCTCTGTTCCGTCTGAGGTAACATTTGAGGGTTACAACAACAATGAGGCTTTGCAGTATATAAACTCCATTTATCAATCTGACAAGGCGTTGGGAGAGCTTACGGATTATTTCAGGAACAAGGACGAAGAAGTCATAATCGTAATGTTCGGCGACCATTATCCACACATTTTAAGCTTTACAGAGCATCTCTATGGCAAGGACGTTGCTCTGCTTTCAACGGAGGATTACTCAAGACTTCGACAGACTCCTTTTCTTATTTGGAGCAACAAGGGCGTTAATGCGGAGAAGATAGACGATATAAGCCTTAACTATCTTTCAAACGAGGTCATGGAAGCGGCTGGACTCCCAAAGTCGAAATATCAGCAGGAGCTTGACAAGATACGCTGTGACATTCCGATAATAAGCTCTTACGGCTACAAGACGGCTGACGGAGAATGGTATTCTATAAATGATGTAGCTGACAAATACAAGGACACGCTGAACGAATATGAAACTGTGCAGTATTACAGAATGTTTGATGAAAAGCGTGACAATAGTGTAAATTAGGCTGTTAAAAAACACAAACAACAAAAAAAGTGGGACGATTCCCTACAAAACAATAAACGGACGAAGCTTTTTTACTTCGTCCGTTTCGTTTTATAATGCGTGTCAAAATGCGGGCGAACACTGTTCGCCACTACAATTAACTACATAATTATGCGCTTATTTTTTATCCTGTGACCTTTTTCTCGAACATGAACATTCCCATGACATCGTTCATTATGCTGTCAGAAGCGACCTTCTTGCTGTTCTTTGTCATTTGCCTTACGACAGTCTGACCGTCATTCTTGCCGAATATCATAACATAATCGTCGCCACTTTCGGAAGTTCCCTCATAGGACACCTGATTTTTAAAGATGTTATATTTCCACTTGCCGTCTTTGAAATATGCGTCAACGGCTTCACCGTAATTTTCGCTTGCCAATTTCATTTCGGTATCGAAATCGTAGGTGGAATGTCTTACGCTGAATATTCTCACAAAGGCGATCACAAAATATATCACCAGTATTACCACTGTGATCTTAAGCAGAGTCTTTAGTATCTTTTTGCCCTTGCCATAATTCTCTTTGCCGCTGCTTGAATGTTCAGTTGGGGTGCGCCTATAGTCTGCCGCACTCATTTCTCTGTTTCGGTCTGTCTCTCTTACACGCTTTACCCTGCGAGCTTCCTGCTCTCGGCGCATTCTTTCCTCTGCTTCGGCTCTTTTCGGGTGTTCGTAAACACGCTTCGGTATGCCCTGTATCCTTGAACGATCTATAAACTCCTGCTCGCCACGTCTTTGGGTCGATGAGGCGATAGGTACCATTTTTCCGCAGTTGGTGCATATCTTAGCTCCGTCCTCCAGCTTAGAACCGCAGAATGTACAATGTCTGCTCATTATTACCAATCCTTTACACACTTAGAACTGTTTTGTTTGTCGAAGTTTTTTCTATATCTATGTTGGACTATCCGCCTGTTTTCTTTAATGACACGGGCGAACGCTGTTCGCCCCTACAAATCTTCTTTATCTATATTTACAGATATCTTACAACGCCCACAACCTTGCCAAGTATGCTTACTTCGTCTACTATGATAGGATCCATGGTGTCATTTTCAGGCTGTAGTCTGTAATGGCCGTCCTCTTTATAGAAAGTCTTTATGGTAGCTGACTCGTTGTCAACAAGTGCGCAGACAATATCGCCGTTTTCTGCATATGGGGTCTGCTCTATAACTACCATATCTCCGTCAAGGATAGCGGCGTTTATCATGGACTCTCCTCTTACCTTTAGGGCAAAAAGCGGATTGCTGTAATGCCTTGCAGGCTGGAAGCTTATATAGTCTGTTATCTCCTCAATGGCAGTGATAGGGATACCTGCGGTGACAGTTCCCACAAGGGGGATCTTCATGCCGTTGCCGCCTGTGAGCCTTATGGCTCTGTTCTGGTTATTTCCCTTTTCAAGAAGACCTTTTGCGGTGAGATTATTTATATATCTATGGGCTGTTGAGGTAGACTTAAAGCCAAACTCTGCACAAATCTCCCTAACTGTGGGCGGATAGCCCTCTTCTATGCGATCCTTTATGAACTCGAATACCATTTTCTCGTTCTCGGTTACTTTTCTCATAGCTCCGTCCTTTCTGTTATATCAATAAATCTTTATCTCTTAAACCTAAAGCTCTTTTGCAAGCCTTTTTGCAAGCTTATAGACATCTCCGCAGCCAAGAGTTATAACAAGGTCGCCCTCTTTGCAGTTTTTCTTTATATAGTCGATACACTGTGAGAAGTTATATTCCTTCTGCTGTGCAGTCTGCTTATCAACAAGCTCGTGGTCGGTCTTGAACCAAACTGCATTCGGTATCTTCTCTGCAAGCTGTTCAGCATAAACACCGTCGGTATTTTTCTCACGGCTTCCCATGATATCCGTGATAACGGCAATATCTGCAATAGAAAGCGCTTTCACAAAATCGTTCATGAGTATCTTTGTTCTTGAATAGGTGAAAGGCTGGAAAACTGCCCACACTCTGTTGAAATCAAGACCCTTTGCGGCTTTCAGTGTACACTCGATCTCCTTTGGGTGGTGAGCGTAATCGTCAACGATAGTAACGCCATTGACCTCTGCTATCTTCTCGAAACGTCTTATTGCGCCAAAGAAAGTATCAAGTCCCTTTTCGATACCCTCCCATGAAACGCCTGAATATCTTGCGGCGGCAATGGCTGCAAGGGCGTTCATGACGTTATGGTCGCCCGGAACGTGGATAGTAAGCTCTCTGACGAACTCGCCCTTATGATAAAGCTCAAAACGTGTCTGCAAGCCTTTTTTAGACTTTATAACGGCAGAATAATCGTTTTTCTTATCCCATCCGAAAGATATCATTTCCTTGTCGACACCCTCAACGGCTTTCAGAGTATTTGCGTCATCGCCATTATAGATAACGGCTTTTGAAGCCATGGTTGCGAACTTATGGAAAGACTTTATGATATTTTCGATATTCTTGAAATACTCAAGGTGGTCTGCGTCAACGTTCAGGATAATTGAAACGTCAGGGAAAAGTCTGAGGAAATGATCCTCGAACTCACAGGATTCACAGACCATAGTTTGTGATGAGCCTGCCTTGCCTGAGCCGCCTATGCTTGGGAGCTTTCCGCCTATAACGCAGGAAAGGTCAGTACCCTCCTGAACGAATATCTGTGTGAGCATGGAAGAAGTTGTAGTCTTTCCGTGAGTGCCTGAAACGCAAAGAGCGTTTGTATACCAGCTTGTGACAAGGCCAAGTATCTCGGCTCTTTCACAGCAGATCGCACCGCTTGCCTTTGCGGCGATAAGCTCAGGGTTATCTGCCATTATTGCGGCGGTATAGATTATAAGGTCTGCACCCTTGATATTCTCGGCTCTCTGACCGAGAAATACTTCTATGCCAAGCTTTCTTACGGCTTCAAGAGTTTCAGTTTCGTTATTGTCTGAGCCTGTGATGAAATATCCCTTTGAATGGAATATCTGCACCAGAGGGTACATACCAGAGCCGCCTATACCGATAAAATGAACGTGCTTTATATTTTTCAAGATCTCATTTGTTATCATCTTTGTAATACTCCTTAGAATAATAGATAATTCAGAATGTATGTTTATTTTATTATATAACATTTCTAAAAAAAAATAAACCCCTTTTTTGATTATTTTTCAAAAAAAGAGGCAAAAATATTACTACAGGAATTACATCACAAGAAAGGACGCATGAAAATGACTATAACAGAGGTAAAATTCAGAAGATTTATAAACGAGGGCAAGCTCAGAGCTGTTGTGAGCCTGACCTTTGACGGCAGTTTTGCGGTACATGATATCAAGATAGTGCAAGGGGAGGAGCGACTTTTTGTGGCTATGCCCAGCCGCCGTGACGACAACGGGGTTTTCCGTGATATCGTTCACCCCATCGACAGCGAGCTTCGCAATGAGATAGAGGAGGAGATACTTTCTGCTTATCGCATGGAGCTTGACAGGCAGGCAGCGGAACAGCAGGATCTAAGCTGAAAACGACAAAAAAAGCCGATAAAACAGGCACAAAAACCGGGCGAACAATGTGAAATGTTCGCCCTATTATTTTTTCGGCTTTTAGCCCCAAATTTTATCGCCCATGTTTGAGAGATAAGCTGTAAGATCCTCCGCCATTTCATACTGTTCAGGCAGTCTTGGGTGACCTGGGGTCGCCTTGCCTGTTCTTGTGAACATGAAATGTGTTATCTTCTGGTCATTAAGCTCGTTTGCTATCTCGTCAACGGCTTTATCCCACTCCTCACCGTGGCAGAGAACTGTCAGCAGAAGCACGAATGTTGCGTTTGGATACTTGCTTCTAAGGTCAAGGATAATGCTCTTGTAGGCATTTTTCCACTTTGCTCTGTAATCGGGGTCGGTGATATCGAAATCCTCGTGGCCCTCGTTATGCGGGTCGTTCTGACCCACTGCAAAAAGCACAACGTCAGGTGTATAAAGGTCAAAATCCCAAGGCGTTACGCCCTTTGCGCCCTCCGGGAAATAGCAAAGCTTGTCATAGACTGACTCCATGCCGATATAATTCGGGGCATGATAATAGCCTGTGTTGTCGAAAATTGCGATACCGCCCTGTGCGATATTATGGATCTGTGCACCGAGATTTCTTGATGTTATCATTGCATAGCTATGCCATGCGTTATCGTAAACTCCCTGATGATCCTCAGGGTCACAGCTTGCAACAAAGTCAACTGCCTCGCACACTGCGCCTGCAGAAACAGAGTCGCCATAGCATTCTATTTTTCTTGCAGGGGGAGGAGGATTTTCAAGAACTTCTCCGTCGGGGTCTATTTCAAAGCCCACGAACTCAAAGTAATGGGAAGCGTCCTGCCTTTTAAAAAGAGTAACGGTATGAGTGCCTTTTTCAAGGTCACAAGCGATATCAAGGGTGATATCCTCGTCATTTTTATCGAATGTCACCTTGCCCTCTTTGCCGTCCATAACAAAGCCAAGCTCCTGAATGTTGAAATACTTATGGTTTTTTATCACGGCGGATACGCTTGTGCCTGTGAAAGTCATTTTTACATTTGAGCCTGCGTAATAAAACTCAGGGCGTGTTTTTTCGGAAAAGTCTATTCTGCCCATATAAGTAAGAAAGCTGTTGTCTGCTGTTATAAGCTTTTTATTCTCTGCCATTTTTTCATATCCTTTCGATACTATGATTTTTTTGCATATGTTTATTTTAGCTTTTCAAGGCGTTTTTGTCAAGGATATAAAACGTTTTCAGAGAAATATTTTTACACGGAGCGAATATACATAGATAAGAAAAATATCAGGGGGTGCTTTTATGAATGATACTCAGGGCAGGCACAATGCCATTCTTGAAAACAGACAGCGTTTACAGCTTTCGGGCGTAACGGACGTTGACAGCTTTGACGAGGATGAGATAAGGCTTTTCACACAGCTTGGAGAGCTGACGATAAAAGGCAAAGACCTGCACATAAACGAAATAAGCGTTGAGTCGGGAGATGTTTCCGTGGAGGGGGATATCTGGGCTTTGGTTTATGGAGAAAAGGACAGAAAGAAAAAGCTCTCGGCGATAGGGAAGATATTCAGATAACATATGTAGGGGCTGAGGTCGCCCGCCTGTTTGCGGAGCTTTCGGCAAAATACGGATAGGCAGATAACAAATAGCGGTCAGCCAACGGGCGAACGCTGTTCGCCCCTACAAGTGGGGAATTGCATATTCAAGCGGTTTTTAAGCAAAAGGTTTGAGAAAGGGGAAAGAAAATGGAAGAAATGCAACTGGGGCTAGAGCTTGAAAGGGAGCTTTTTCTGCTGTCTGTGGTTCTGGGCTGCGGGCTGGGGCTTTTATATGATATTTTCAGGGTATTCAGGGCGGCTTTGCCACATGGGAAGATACTCACCTTTTTTGAGGATATCATTTACACATTTCTTTACGGCTTTGCACTTTTCACATTTTGCACCGGGCTGACGGGGGCTATAAGAGGGTTTGTTTTAGTGGGTATGCTAACAGGCTCTGTGATAGAACATCTTACTGTAGGAAACGCTGTTGTATCCGTGCTGAGAAGCCTTTTTTCGATCATCAGAAAACTATTTGCTAAAACGTTTTCGCCTGTGGTTAAATTTATTACCAAAAGAGCAGACGGTTTCAGGGACTGTTTTGTGAAAAAGTGCAAAATTTCCTCTCTGCAAAAAAAAACTTCTAAAAGCACTTGAAAACTCTCTTTTGATTAGTGTATAATAGAAAAGAGTATAGGTAACGCCTCATGACAGTTATTGGGGTATTGCTTATGGAAAGGTCGGTTTTGTAATCAAAAAAGGAGTACACAATGCTAGGTTTTAAAAATAAAACGTCCGAAACGGCTGACGCTGAAAAGGACGCTGCTAAAAAAAATCCAAAGCCGAAAAGATCAAGATTTGTTAAGCTTCTGACTATTTTTGCTGTTGCCGCTCTTTTTGTTTATTCGGGAGTGACTATCATCTCACAGCAGGCGCAGATAGCACAGCTCAGAAAAGAGTCAGACGCTATAAATAAAAAGATAACCGCCGCCAAGCAGCTCAATGATGAATACACAAGGCTGCTCAGTTCTGACGACGAGGCGGAGTATATGGAGAAGATAGCTATTGAAAAGCTGGGCTATGCTTATCCTAATGAGCGCAGATTTTATATTGTAAACAACAGCGACTAAGGCGGACACGGTCTTTTGACCGTTCGTATAGCAGAATTTTTATTGCAGAGAGGACACAAAGATCAAATGCAGCTTGAAGTAGGAAAAATTTATGAAGGAAAAGTAACAGGTATCACAAAATTCGGAGCATTTGTGGAGCTTGACAAGGATACGACAGGAATGGTCCACATCTCGGAGGTTGCGAACACATTCGTAAACGAGATAAAGGATCATCTTACCGAGGGTCAGACCGTCAAGGTAAAGGTGCTTAATTTAGGCGACGACGGAAAGATATCGCTTTCTATCAAGAAGGCTCAGCCTGCGCCACAGAGAAAGCCAAGAGAGAACGGTCACCAGGGTGGCAGAGAGGGCAGACCTAACGGTGGTCAGAGAAATTTCAACCGTCAGGGAGGCAATTCTCAGGGCAGACCTAGAAACGACTATAACAGGGATCACAACAGAGATAGAGCGCCACAGGATTTTGCTAAAAATCCGCCTCCGGTATACAATGCTGACAGCAATTCAGGAAACGCTGATTTTGAGGATATGCTCAGCAAGTTCAAAGCGTCAAGCGAGGAGAGATTTTCTGATCTGAAAAAAGTCATTGACAACAAGAGAAAATCTCCGTCAAGAAGAAAATAGATACCGATACATAAAACAGAGGATATTCAGTCATGAAAAATTTCAAAAAGACTTTTGCGTTTATATTTTTCATGCTGGCAGGAATAATACTTGGTGCGTTCATAGCTTACGTCTGTGAGGGCAAGGATTATGTGGGCTGGCTTGCATGGGGAAAAAATGTAGGCGTTGAAAGCTTTGCTATAGACCTGTATGTGATAAAATTCAATATAGGTCTTATGGTCCATGCAACTATCTCGCAGATATTCACTATCGCTGCGGCGCTTATAGTGTTCTCAAAGACCTGCAAGGGGCTTTAAGGAGAGTAAATTTTAAAATGAGATTTCTAAAAACAGCAGCAGTAGCTTTAACAGTGGCTGTCTGCCTTTTATGCACTTCCTGCGGTACGCCTGAGCTAAAGCATGACACGCTGGTTTATCAGGCAAGGGAGGACTATGCGACGCTCGACTCGGCAAAAGTCGTTATAACCAACGAGGACACTGGTGATATTGAGCAGGAGTTCACTTTCAAGTATGACGAAAAGGATGTGCTGACCTATTCTTACTACGGCAAGAACGGTGGAAAGGAATACGCTCAGTATAACAACGGAATCGAGAGCTACACCTATGACAACGGAGAATACTCACATTTGGTAAAGGGCGACAAGGACTTTTCAAAGTACACAAGAAAGGCAAAGCACCCACAAGCTGACGAGGGTATGCTGATGTTTGCACCGAAAGCTGTTGAGTCTGTTTCTGACATTATCGGTGATGACGGCTCTGTTACTGTGACGTATGTTTATGACGTTTCAAAGCTGGGAAAGGACGCTGAGGAGATAGGCACAAAGGGCTTTTCCACAACCTACTTTTTCGACAAAGACGGCGGTCTTGAATACTTCACGGAAAACACTGTCACCAAGAACGCTCAGTACAACTATCGTGTTGACATAACAGAAAGAAACTCTGTTGACAAGATAGAAAACAATGTTGAGCAATACAAAGACAAGTAATTTACTGCATACAAAATGTATTGGCGACCTGAGGTCGCCTGTTGATCTGATACTTTTTAAACATTCCAAACAGGCTGCAAAAACAGCCTGTTTTATTTTTGTCAAAAAGCATATTTACGCCATTATCAAAAAAACGCCCCAACTTAATGGGACGTTTTTATTTTTGTTATAATTTGCTCTCTGCCAGTATTCTCTGTGGCTCGGCAAGCATTTGCTTTGCTTCCACAAGGGTCTGCCTTATCTCGTCATTATCATAAACCATCATGAGCTGCTGAGCCTGATTGAGGGCTTCTCTGCCCATTTCCACCTGATACTGATAAAGGCTGTCGAGCCTTGCGGCTGCCTTTGTTTCAAGGTCCTGATAAACTGTCTTTATATCCTTGACGATATTATTTCTGATATCGTCATAGTTTTCAAGAGCGATATCAATTATATCGGTCTGCTTTTTCTTTTTAAGGATAAGGCTGAAAACTGACATTGTGGCAGGAGGAAAGGTTTCGCTGGTGCCGAAAAGCTGAACGCCCATAACAGAACGTGTTACATTCTTGTTCAGGGAGGTCATTATCATTTCCACTGACGGAGCCTTTGCCGCCTTTGAAAGATCGTCTATGCCAAGTGCGGAGGCAAGCTCTCTGCCTGTGCCTTCCACTATCTCGGCTATCCTGTCTCTATGGCTCTCAATACAGTTTCTATACGCCTCGCCCACCTTTTCCATAAGGAACGAATAGAAATGCTTTTCTATATCCTCAGAGCTGTAAAGGTCGTTTCCGTCTGCGTCTTTTCCACGGCAATCCAAAATGCTTGCTCTCAGCTTTGAGAAGAACTCATACATCCAAGCTTCGGCTTCCTGCTGCATTTCGATAATAGAAAGGTGCAAAGCAGGCTTTTTCTCCTCCAGAGCCTTTGAAAGCTTTTCACACTGCTCGTCAAACTCTTTTGCTCTGTCAGCAAGCTTCTGCTTGTCAAGCTCTGCCATATCGCTTATAAGTCTAAGCTTTGCGGCTGTTTCATCGCACATCTGCGAAAGCATTGTGAGCACACGCTTTGAACGGATAACGTCCTTCTGCATGATTATATCACGCTGCAAAGACAGCTCGAACTGGAAAAACTGTGTTTCGTAAAACTCTCTTGTACCCTTGTCCAGCGGTCTTTCTCTGCCAAGCTTTCTGCTCAGTTCATCAGCACCGCTTATGCCGTATACGATAGCGTTAGGCACTATCCTCTCGGATATGTTTCTCACACGCTTTAGTATTTTATCAGCGTCCTTCTGAGAATTCATTGCGTCTATCATATTCACGAGGATATAGAGCATACCAAATCGCTGAGGCTGGACATGGCTTGCAAGAAACAGCTGCTCGCTTTCAGAAAAAGGCAGCAGGCATGATGCCGCATACATGATAGCGTCGGCATTGACAATATAATCCATTACCTGCTTGTCAAGGCTCTCCAAGTCAGAAAGACCTGGGGTATCCACTATCCTTATCTCTTTGAGTATAGGGGCGTTGTCCTTTATCTGAACATAGCTTATTTTTGCAGGGAAAAGCTTCATTCTCTGCTCAAGCTTTTCTCTTGTAATATCCTCCAGCGACAGTGGCACTCTCATGCCGTTTTCAAGGATAGCCTCTACATACTGTGTATGACCGAAAGATATCTCGTTTATAGTATAAGTTTCAGGTGTAACGTTTATAGGTGCAAGCTCCTTGCCCAGCAGGGCGTTTATAATGGTGCTTTTTCCCCTTTTGAACTCGCCAAGTATGACCAGCGTGAAAGGCTCTTCGCTTTTTTTCTCGATAAGAGCTTCCCAATCGTTCATTTCGCTTACAAAATCCTTGCCGAGCATTTTCGCTATCTTTTCATTTTCAACAAAGGCTTTAAGAGCGGTCTTTACCTGTGCAATATTCTGCTCCGCTGTATTGATATTAGCACTATCCACCTATCACGCCTCCGTTTCCGATTATAATACTGCTGCGTACATCACATATCTGACCTGAAACAAGGTGTCTGTCAGAATCCTCTGCGTCGCCACGCCATTCATAAAGAACTGAGCAATACAGAAACTCAGTAGCTGCGACAACAAGCTTTTCAAGCTCGCTCATAGTATTATCTGTTTTCAGATTTCTTGAAGAAACTGCATGGACGCTTTCAGCCTTTTTGATAAGTCCGTCGGTATCCATATTCTTCTGCTGTCTGCCATAGAAGTCGATATAGCCCTTGTTATAAAGCCCTGTTATGACGCTTATGAACATTCCCGGCTTATCGAGGCAGATAATGCCTGCTCTGTTTGCAGTTATATCAGCATACTTCACCCACTGAACAAGCGCTGTATAAAGCTGATTGTTCACGGTCTGCTTATATGACCTTTCAACTGGTCTGTAAGTATACTTATTGTAATTGAGATATGTAAATGCCATATTATAGGCACAATGATTGTTCTGTATTCTTCCACACTCGCAGCCTATAAGGAACATAAGCTCCTCCTTGCTGCACATTTCCACTACCTGCTTTGAAAGCACGATACAAGGCTCGATGATATCGCTTGCCACAGAGTAGACCTGTGCTTTATCCATATCCCCTCTGACAAAGACGATAGGCACAACAAGCTCTAGCCGCTCGGCACACTTCTTCACAATGTCATAGATATCAGGATATTTCAGCGGGCCAACCTGCTCGCACTTAAGAAACAGGTGCTTTGCTTCGGCAGAAACGTCCTGCGAGCCTGCCGCCTTGACGAGCTTTCCCCAGCCCCCAAGTCCCATTATCTTCTGCCTTACGGCAAAGTCGGACTCAAAAGCATAGTCAAGCACGCCGTCAACTATATGGTTCTGATAGCTTCTTGTATAAGCGTTCAAATATGTGCGGAAGCTTGTGTCAATCTGTAGCAGCGGATTTTCCCTTTCCGTTGTATTTGTACTCATGACCTGTCCTCCCTTGATCCTAAAATAATATTTTTATATGACCGTCAGCTTTCCATAGCTTCGGTAAGCACACGTCTTACCTGATATGCTTCCTGAACTATAGCGCTTGCGCTCTCGGCAATATCATGGAGACGTTCCATTTCCTTCTGAGAAATGTTGCTCTTTTCTGTTTTAAGATCATTAAGATTATCAAGTGTTTCCTGAGTATCACGGAGGATTATCTCTGTTTCGCTCTCGATCTTGCCCTTCAGACCCTCAAATGCTGAGAATACCTGACGGCGGACAGTTTCAGTGAAGTCATTATTGAGCTTCATTTCGTGGAACTGCTTTCTCACCTGAGTTTTGAAGTTTGACTTATACTTATCTATTCTTTCCTTAACAAGTATCTTATCAACGGCAAAGTTTGAAGTAAAAGTACCTGCAATGCCTGCAAGAGCCATAAGGCAGAGGGTCACTGGCAGGGTAGCGGTGATGCCAAAGAACCCTGCAAAGAATATAGCGGTATAATAAGTAGCATAAAATCCTGCAAAGCCTGTTGCTCCGCCCAAAAGTGCGCCCTTTACGCCGGACTCTCTGAAGCCCAGGAACAATCCGCCGACGCCGTAAGAGCCGATAGCAACGCCGATTATCTTATCCATTACGCCGCCGTTCTTTGAAACTCTGTCGGAGATAGTGAACATCTGCTGTATCTTTGTAACGGACTCGAAGAACTCGTCCTCAAATTCCTGAAGTCTTTCAGCCTCACAGGAAACAGCGAAGTTGATGCTGTTCTGTATCTGCTCGCAGATTATCTGCGCTCTTGCCTCTATGCTCTCCTTTATTTTCTCGGTGAGCTTTGCGGTAACGAGCTTGAGCTGGTCTTTCTTGAAATCATCAGAGGACATCTGGAAGTTGTCTATAACCTCCATAGCTGTCTGCTCGATGTTTGTCCAATAGCTGTCCAGAACTGGCTGCAGGTCATTGAACACCTGATTTGCGGCGTCGTTGATCTTGACAAATTCCTGTCTTTTCTTATTTCTTATCTCGCCTATCTCTTTGATAGCCTCGTCATACTTTTCCATGAACTCATCGTTAGCCATCATGAGTGCGTTTTCCTGCATAACAACGCTTCTGAGTATCTCAGTACCCGAATTTGTTATCTTATTTGCAAGGATCTGCAATGCGATAACGCCACGCTCTTTTGTGAGCATGGTTTCAAGAGCCTTTTCAAACTCAGGGAAGTTACTCTTTTCAAGGGCTTCCTTATCCCCTGTTTCCTTGGCGGTAAGAGCCTGCTTTGCATAAACACCGATAACTCTCGGAGTTCCAATTTTTCTCTTATAGACCGCAAACTCACGGGAATCTTCGCCCATGACCTTTTTAGCCTTTTCCATAACGTATTTTCCGATACGTCCTCTTACAGTTTCGACGATCTTGTTCTCGTCTGCCTGTGAGAAAGTACCGAAGCAGTTTACTACAAAGATAATTCTTCCAACATCGGAGGTAAGCATTTTCTTTTCCAAAAACTCTTTCTCAAACTGTGAGAAAGGGGAATTTGCACTGATAACGAAAACGGCTGCGTCTATTTTCGGCAGGATAGACAGAGTAACGTTAGTCATCTGATCGTCGTCGTTAAGACCCGGAGTGTCTATGATATCCACGTTGTTCTTACAGAACTCGGTATCATAATAAACAGTTGCTTCCTTGACAGTTTCGGCTCTTTCCTCCGACTCTGCTGTAAGCTTTGTTACATAGTCCTCCAGCTTGTTTATATCCACCCTTTCACTTTTGCCGTTTTTGTATTCCACCTGCACATACGGCTCTTCGCTATAAGTAACTCTGTTAAGGGTAGCCGTTGCAGGCAGCACGTCAGCAGGAAGTACCTCCTGACCCAGCATTGCGTTGATAAGGGTGCTTTTTCCTCTCTTGAACTCGCCCACTATAGCGACCTCAAAATGCTCCTCGGCAGTTTTCTCCAATGTTTCCCGAATAGATTCCGCAGTATTGACAAGAGCGATCTCCTCGCTCAATCCAAGCAACGATTTCAGGTTCTCTGTAAGACCCTTTACCGTTTCCTTATAGGACGCATAGCTGCCGTAATCAATTTGCTTTTTCATTACAAGCCTCCGTTCCTCGTTTCTAAGGCAAACCTTCCATGGCATTGCCTTGAGGTAATATCTATACTATATTCCATTCATTTCCGCTGTGACACAATAAATATTACCGTGACATTATTTTAATTATAACATATTATTAAAACATAAGTCAAGAATTTACTTATAACAAGTACAAAAAACTACCCTTTTGTACAAATCAGCGTACACATAATATACATTTTGCACAATATAGGGGCAAAGGCGCAAAAAAACGCCCAGAAAATCGGGGCGCTATTTTATCGAGGATGTGCTAAACAAATCTTTTATATGTAGGGGCGAACAGTGTTCGCCCGTTATTTGACTCATTTTTTCAACGGACTTATATCATGCTTTTTAAGGCATTGACATCAATTCTGTCCGTAATATGCGTTCTTTCCGTGTTTTCTAAGGAAGTGCTTGTCAAGAAGTTCCTGCTGCATATGACCTATCTCAGGGTTCAGCATCATTGCGTGGAAGTTCATAAATGCGGCTTCTTCGAGAACCACTGCATTGTGAACGGCTTCTGCGGCGTCCTTTCCCCACGTGAACGGGCCATGGCTTTTTACCAAAACGGCAGGTATCTGAGTTGCGTCAAGACCTTTGAAAGCCTCGATTATAACAGAGCCTGTTTTCTTTTCATATTCACCTGTTATCTCCTCAGGGGTCATTGCTCTTGTGCATGGTATCTCGCCGTAAAAATAATCTGCGTGAGTTGTACCCATTGGTATAACACCTTTTCCTGCCTGAGCAAAAGATGTTGCCCAGCGGCTGTGGGTGTGGACTATTCCGCCGATATCAAAGGCTTTGTAAAGCTCCAAATGTGTTGGAGTATCGCTGGAAGGCTTATATTTTCCCTCCACAACCTTGCCGCTTTCAAGATCAACTACCACCATATCATCGGCTGTCATGCCCTCATAAGGCACGCCTGACGGCTTTATGACTACAAGGCCCTTTTCTCTGTCGATAGCAGAAACATTTCCCCATGTGAACGTAACAAGACCATATTTCGGCAGAAGCAGATTTGCTTCGCACACCTGTTGTTTTAATTCTTCAAGCATAAGATTCTCCTTTCTCTGATTTGGTAAATGCACCTTTTGTCTGCCCATTTTCCGTCCAAGTGAATAGCTCACCGACAGTTTTAGCAGACAGTTGGCTGGCAGGCGGCCTCAGATCGCCCCTACGATCTATCTATGAATTTCTATGATTTTTTTCAGAACTGTGCGTTTTTTTCTGCCGCCAATCCCTTTTTATATCTTTCCAGGAATGTTTTATAGCCCTCTGAGCCTGTCTGCTCAGGCTGAGAAGTTGTCACTTCCATATCTGCGAACACCTTTTTGCCAAGGAAGTCTGCAAGCTTTTCGCCATTTGAAAGCTCCATATATGCCGCAAGGATAGCCATGCCCCATGCTCCGCCCTCGCCTGCTGTTTTCATCACTGAAACAGGTGTGGAAAGTGCGTCTGCCATAAGCTGTGAAGCCACTCCGCTGACTTTGAAAAGTCCTCCGTGACCTGTTATCTTTTCAGCTTTTACCTGCTCTTTGTCAAAGAGGATATCCATGCCTATTTTCAGTGCGGTGAAAGAGGAATAAAGCTGTGCTCTGAAAAAGCTGCCCAAGGTCAAAGTGCTGTCGGGAGTGCGGAAATACATTGGTCTGCCCTCGTCAAGCTTTATAACAGGTTCACCCGAAAGACAGTTATAGGCTGTTACGCCACCGCATGAGCTGTCGGCTGTCATGGCGTTTTTATAGAGAGTTTCATAAAGCCTGCTCTTGTCTATCTCACTGCCTGTGAGCTTTGCGAACTCACCGAACATATTCACCCATGCGTCAAGCTCTGAACAGCAGTTATTGCAATGCACCATTGCCACAGGCGAGCCGTCAGGGGTGGTAACAACGTCTATCTCCTCGTAAACACCGTTAAGTGGCTTTTCTAGGACGAGCATTGCAAATATGGAAGTGCCTGCGGAGATGTTTCCCGTCTTTTTCAGCACGCTGTCCGTTGCCACCATGCCTGTGCCTGCGTCGCCCTCAGGCGGGCAAACCGGCACGCCTGCTTTGAGGCGTCCCTCCGGGTCAAGGAACTTTGCGCCCTCTTCTGTAAGAACTGCGCCCTTTTCTCCTGCATTTCTTACCGCTGGGAGGATATCTTTCAGCTTATGGTCAAAGCCTTTTTCTGCAAGGCTTTTTTCTGTAGGCTCGCAATACTCTTTTTTGTATCCTATGCCCTCCACAGGGAAGATACCTGAAGCTTCGCCAACGCCAACTTCAAAGCGGTCTGTGAGCCTTTTATGCACATATCCTGCAAGGGTATTGATATAAGCGATACAAGGAACATGGGCTTCTTTGTTAAGCACCGCCTGATAAAGATGTGCGATGCTCCAACGCTGTGGGATATTGAAGCCCAGAAGTTTTGTAAGCTCTCCTGCCGCCTGAGCTGTCATGGTATTGCGCCATGTTCTGAAAGGCACAAGAAGCTTGTCATTCTTATCAAAAGCCATATAGCCGTGCATCATAGCAGAAATGCCCATTGCACCGTATGTTTCAGGATAAATGCCATACTGTGCCTTTACGTTTTCTGCAAGGTCTTTATAGCAGGCTTGTATGCCCCCGTGGATATCATCAAGAGAATATGTCCAACAGCCGTTCTCAAAGCGGTTTTCCCACTGCTTCGACCCTGATGCGATAACAGAAAAGCTATCGTCTATAAGAACAGCCTTTATTCTTGTTGAGCCAAGTTCTATGCCAAGATATGTTCTTCCCTGCAAAATTTTATCTTTTACTGTCATTTTTGACTCTCCTTATAGTCCTTATCTCATTGTCACAACTACAACGGAGCATTTTGGCAATATTACCTCAAAGCCGTTCTCTGTCCATATTGCCCTATGCTCTTTCGGTGTTACTTTATCGCAGTTATCAAAATCATTATAGTCCCTTACTTCATTGTCAAGTATCCTGCACTCAATGTTCTGATAGTTTGAACCTGCGATATCACAGCAGATATGAGCGTCATCATCTATAGAGCAATTCGCTATAGTGACAGTTAAAACACCGTCCTTTACTGAGGCAGATTGTGATATCATCGGAATCTTTCCGCCTGCCTGACAGTTGTCGGCATAGCTGTAGCAAAGCTCGCCTCCCTGATGAGTTTTGAAAAGATCAAAGACGTGATAGGTAGGCGTCTTTACCATTTTCTCGCCCTCTGTGAGGATAAGAGCCTGCAAAACGTTCACAGCCTGCGCAAGGTTTGCCATTACTACCTTGTCGCTGTGGTTATTGAAGATGTTCAAATTGCAAGCCGCCACGATAGCGTCACGCATTGTGTTCTGCTGATAGAGGAAACCTGGGTTTGTGCCCTCCTCAACGTCATACCAACAGCCCCACTCGTCAACTATAAGACCTATCTTACCCTCTGGATCACGGCGTGACATTATCTCACTGTGACGTTTTATAAGCTCGTCCATATATAGAGTTTTTGATATAGTTTCGTAATACTCCTCGTCTGAAAACTCAGTTGCACTGCCCTTTTTGTTCCAATCTCCTGTAGGAACGGTGTAATAGTGCAAAGAGATAGCCTTTGTGTGCCACTCCCCAAGGTTTGACATTACAACGTCCGTCCAGTTATAATCGTTGGAATTTGGTCCGCAGGCAATTTTGTAAAGCTCATTGCCGCTGAAATTCTTGCAAAAGCTCTGATATCTTCTGTATTCATCGCAGTAATACTCAGGGCGCATCGAGCCGCCACAGCCCCAGTTTTCGTTGCCTATACCAAGATATTTAAGCTTCCAAGGCTTTTCTCTGCCGTTTTTTCTTCTCAGGTCAGCCATAGGGGAAACGCCGTCAAAGGTGATATATTCTATCCACTCGGAAAGCTCCTGAACAGTGCCGCTTCCGAGATTTCCTGCAAGATACGGCTCGCAGCCTATCTCTTCGCAGAGATCAAAGAACTCATTTGTGCCGAAAGAGTTATCCTCCGTCACGCCGCCCCAGTTTGTGTTTATCATTTTCTTTCTCTGGGATTTTTCGCCGATACCGTCCTTCCAATGATACTCGTCAGCAAAACAGCCCCCCGGCCAGCGGAGAACAGGCATTTTTATCTCCTTGAAAGCTTCGATAACGTCTTTTCTTACGCCTTTTATGTTCGGTATCTCAGAATTTTCGCCAACGTACATTCCGTTATAGATACATCTGCCAAGATGTTCGGAGAAGTGTCCGTATATCTCCGGGTTGATGTGGGAACGTTTGTCTGCGGTATTGATAAGCATTGAAATATTCTTCATTGTGACCTCCTTGATGTATATGATTTTAGTTTCAATTATATTTTATCACTTGACAAAAAAACAACAATGATATATCCTATTATTATACTGATACATCATACGAAATTAGAAAGGAAAAACCTATGGAACTTCACGCTTTGGGACTAAACTACAGCCATGACGGGTCTTTTGATATACGCCGTCCAAACGGTTCGGGGGATAATCTTCTGCTTATATTCAAATCCTCTGCGGTGGTGCGTTTGCACGGCAGGGAATACTCAGTTTCCCCTGACAGCGCAATACTATACAAAAAAGGCACTGAGCAGATATACCGTGCCTGCAAGGGTTTTTATATAAACCACTGGCTTCATTTCGATTGCGACGATATGCTCACCCGTGACTATTCACTCCCATATGATACGATTTTTATGTTATCAGACGCAGAGAAAACTGAGGATATCTTATCCGCCATAAGCAGACTCAGCTTATCTGAAAGCGGCAGGCGTGAGGATTATATCGAGCTTATGCTCAAAATGCTGCTCATAAGACTTGGAGAGGAATATTCTCTCAGCAAGAGCGGTCAGCCGCCAAGAAAGCGCAGTCACTACGCTGACGCACTTGAGCGGCTCAGGGCTGACATCTACAGCTCCCCCTCCGGGAGCAGGAACATTGCCGATATGGCGAAAACTCTCAGCGTAAGCCCCTCCCACTTTCAGTATCTTTACACCTCACGCTTCGGTGTGAGCTGTTATGAGGATATCCTCTGTGCGAGAATGAAAAACGCAGAATACTATCTTCTCAGCACTGACATGACAGTGAAAAACATTGCCACCGTATGCGGATACGAAAATGACGTGCATTTCATGCGCCAGTTCAAACGCAGATACAACATGACACCCTCCCAGTTTCGGCTAAAAAACAAGAAATAGGCATATGCAAAAAGCGGACGAAAAGAACTCGTCCGCTTTTATTCTGTCAAATATCTATTAAAAGGCCTGCGACCAAAGTCCGCCCCTACAAAACAGCTTAATCTTCGATCTCCGACTGATCCTCAATGACAACAGGGTGACCGTCCTCGGTCATTATCATATCCCCTGCACTGCACTGAACAGCCGTTTGCTCTGCGGTTATGTCATTGGGTTTGAGTTTGAATCTTATTGCCTGCTTGCAGTTTTCTATCTCAACATATGTATGCTTTCCGCCTGACTCTCCGTCCAGCGTCCAAGGCACTTCGTTCTCACTTGTGAATGTGACCCTTGAGGTCTTGAAAGTCACAAAATGCTTATCGTTGAGCTTATTAAGCACTGCCTCATTTATGGTGTTGCTCAGCTCAATAGCGTTCTTAGGTGTCTTTACCAGAACCACCTCGAAAAGTCCATCGTCAAAACACACGCCTGATGCGATAAGCTTTTTCATTCCGCCCACTGAGATAGTGTTTGAGATAAGACCCAGTATAAAGCTTCCTTCTACTACCTCGCCGTCATGCTCAACTCTCATTTGCTGACCTGTTATCTTTGAAAGCCTTTTTATCCCCTCTGCCACATATGCGGCATGACCAAACTTGTTTTTCATCGTTTGTGAGGTTTCATAAGAAACGTCAGTGAAAGCGCCAAAGCCTGCTACATACACAAAATACTGACCGTTGAACTTACCAACGTCATAGTCAAAATACACGCCGTCAACTATCTCCCTTGCGGCGTCAAGCATTTTTTTCGGTATGCTCAAAGACTGCGCACAATCATTTGTTGAACCGGCAGGAATATATCCAAGCGGTATTTTCTTATCAAATGTCATCATTGCCTTGACAGCCTCAGACAATGTTCCGTCACCGCCTGATGTGACTATCATGTCATAATCCTGACCGCACTGGCAAAGCTTGTTATAGCCGTCAAGCTTAGCCTGCGTAGGGTATGTGACTACCTCATAGCCGCCCTTTGTAAAAATATCCACAATGTCGCAAAGGTTATCTTTTATCTGTCCCTTGCCAGCATGGGGGTTGAACACAAAAAGCAATTTTTTCATTTTCCCAGCCCCTTTTCGTTTTTTCAAATTCCTATTATTCTACTTTTTATCTATCTTTCTTACACACTTTTTACATAGAGAATTATACCACAAATTTCACAAAAGTCAAGTATTATTGCGACAACCGTCAAAAAGTTCGTCAACAATCACAAACAAATTGTCAGCCAAACCACGAAGGTGACAAAGATAATAAGAGCAAAACATATAAAATAAGCAATACGGATAAACGGGTGATCGCTGTTCGCCCCTACATATAGAAATCAAGATCATCGCCGCAGGCGATACCTTAATTCCTCATTCCTCACTCCTCATTCCTCACTAAAAAAAATCAGTCTTTCGCCTCATACCAGCTCTTGCCGCTATTTACGTCCACTGTCATTGGCACAGCAAGCTTTACAGCGTTCTCCATTTCGTCTTTGAGTATCTTTTCGGCTCTATCCTTGTCTTTTTCAGCCGCTTCTATAATAAGCTCGTCATGCACCTGCAAAATAAGTCTTGCGTCAAGATCTTCTTCTCTGAGCTTTTTGTATACTCTTACCATTGCTATCTTTATGATATCAGCCGCCGCACCTTGGATAGGTGCGTTCATTGCCGCCCTCTTTCCAAAAGCCTGCAAGACCTTGTTTGAAGCAGAAAGCTCAGGGATATATCTTCTTCTGCCGAAAAGGGTGGTGACATAGCCGTTTTTTATGCCGTCATCAACTGTCTTATCCATAAATTCAGATACTTTCGGGAAGTTGTCAAGATAATTCTTGATGTATCTTTTTGCTTCCGCAACGGTCACGCCAATATCTTTCGACAAAGAAAATGCACCTATGCCATAGATTATACCGAAGTTTACAGCCTTTGCCGCACTTCTCATTTCAGGGGTGACAAAATCCTCGGGGATATCAAAGACCTGTGCCGCCGTTGAGGTATGGATATCTCTGCCCTCTGAGAAAGCTTCCTGCATATTTTTGTCACCGCACACGGAAGCAAGCACTCTAAGCTCGATCTGGCTGTAGTCAGCGTCAAGAAGAGTATAGCCGTCCTCGGCAACAAAGAATTTACGCATATTCCTGCCTATCTCTTTTCTCACGGGGATATTTTGCATATTAGGCTCGGTGGAGGATATCCTTCCTGTTCTTGTTTCGGTCTGCTTGAAAACAGAATGAACTCTGCCGTCAGGGTGGATAAGCTTCAAAAGTCCGTCAACATAGGTGGAATTGAGCTTTGTGAGTGTGCGGTATTCAACGATAAGAGGCACGATAGGGTGCTTGTCCATAAGGCTTTCAAGAACGTCCGCATTAGTGGAATAGCCCGACTTTGTTTTCTTCTTTGCAGGCAGGCCTAAGTCCTCGAAAAGCACCTCCCCAAGCTGTTTTGTGGAAGCTATATTGAACTCCTTGCCTGCATACATATATATCTGCGAAGTAAGCTCGTCTATCTTTATTTTCAAGTCCTCACCGAAAGCCTTTATGCCCTCTGCGTCAGCCTTTACACCGTAAAACTCCATTGAAGCAAGCACTTCGCAAAGTGGCATTTCGATATCGTCGAATAGCTTTGTCATTTCTGTCATTTCAAGCTGTTTTTTCAGATTTTCACTAAGAGCAGGCAGGCTTGAAAGATCTGCATATTCCCCCATATCAGAGCGGTAAAGGCACTTATATGAAAGACAAAGATTTTCCGCTGTATACTCGCTTGACTGTGAATTGAGAAGATATCCTGCAAGGTCACAGCAGAAGGTGAGGTTTTCAAGGTGAGTGCCATTTGAGAACGCAAACTTATGGGCAGTTTTGCCCTCAAAGGTTATTTTTTTGCAGGCTGTTCCCATGAAAGCTGTGATAATTGCATTGTCCTCGGTGGTGTAGATAACATCGTTACAAAGGATAGAAAGTTTATTGTCGGCAAAGATAAAATACACTGTTTTGTCCTTGTCGAGAACAGATATAACGCTCTCATCAAGTGGCTTGACCTCAAACTTAGGCAGGTCGGAAAGCTTGAGCTTGCTTTCCTGCACTGCGCTGTCAGCGCTTTCCACAGCTTTTCCGCTAAGGCCCAATCTGTCTATAAGGCGCATCATTTCAAGGTCGGCAAGGAGAGCCTTTGTTTTCTCGGTATCAACCTCGCCCAGCTTATAATACTCTGTAGCTTTATCAACAGGTGCTTCAAGACATATTTCCGCAAGGAAGCGGCTGTCTATGGCGTCCTGATGACCATTTTCAAGCTTTGTGCGCACAGACGGGGTAAGCTTGATATCTGCAAGGTGTTCATAAAGGGTCTTGACATCGCCCTCCTGCTTGATAAGGGAAAGGGCGGTCTTTTCGCCTATGCCCTTTACGCCTGAGATGTTATCAGAAGTATCTCCCATAAGAGCCTTTACCTCGATCATCTGACGAGGTGTAACGCCGTATTCTTCCATTATCCTGTCGGGGGTATATATCTTTGTTTCCTTTGTGGTGGCAAGGCGCACTGTCACACGGTCGGAAACGAGCTGAAAGCTGTCCCTGTCACCAGTGAGGATATAGCACTCGTTGCCTGAATCTGCGGCGGCTTTTGAGAGCGTACCAAGAATATCATCTGCTTCATAGCCCTCGCACTGTACTATCTTTATACCAAGGTCGCCCAAAAGCTCTTTTATGACAGGCATTTGCTGAGCAAGCTCCTCAGGCATACCCTTTCGGTTGGCTTTGTATGCGGCATTCGCCTTATGTCTGAAAGTAGGGGCTTTAAGGTCGAAAGCCACTGCCACGCAGTCAGGCTTTACCTCGCCTATCTCCTTGAGGTAAATATTCATAAACCCCATAAGGGCATTCGTGAACTGTCCCTTTGAATTTGACAGCAGCTTTATTCCGTAAAAAGCCCTGTTCATTATGCTGTTTCCGTCTATGGCTAGTAGTTTCATTCTATTCCAAGCACCTCCGCTTTATTGTTCTCATTTCTTGGATTATACTCGTCAACGTCCCACTTGATAGGGTTATTGTGTATATATTTTGAAATTGCTATATATTCTTTTTGGTTTCTGATGATATGGTCATAATATGAACGCTGAAAAATATTAAAACCAATATCCTTATTTATAAATCTTTTCAACATTGACACATACTGTGGAACTATCTCGTTTGTAGTGGACGGCGCCCTCGACGTCCCGCTGACTCCCGTACCGATTTTCAGTATAAAATGGATATGATTTGGCATTATGACATATTGCAATATCTTTTTGTCATCATAGACACTGTTTGCTCTGTGGATATTATCTCTGATAATTTTACCAAAGCTTGAAAGATAGACCTTTCCGACAGCGTGTGCGCAACATAACGGGACGTCGGGGGCGCCGTCCCCTACATCTGTTGCCCACAACAACTCGTTTTTGTGGACAGTACATATGGTAATAAAATAAAGTCCATTTTTTGAATAATCATAATTGTCAAGTCTTATGATTTTCCTTACGGGTTTATCCATAAGATTATTCCGAAATCTTATCCAGCGACAGCGTTGCAATGCCGTTAAGGCTTTCATCTGCTCGTCTGCCTGCAAGATAGTCAAAATATCCCTGACAGGCTATCATTGCACCATTGTCGCCGCAGTATTTGAACTCAGGCATATAAAGCTTATAGCCACGCTTGTCACAGACTTTCTGAAGCTTCTCTCTTACCCCTGAGTTTGCCGAAACACCGCCTGCAAGCCCTATGGTAGTATACCCAAGATCTTTTGCGGCAAGCATCGCTTTGTCTACAAGAATGTCAGATATGGTGTTCTGGAACGAAGCCGCCATATCGTTCACATTGACAGTTTCGCCCTTTTGTGCGGCATTATGCACAAGGTTTATAACGGCAGTTTTTAGTCCGCTGAAAGAGAAGTCATATTCACTGCCCTGCACCTTTGGGTGAGGGAGCTTATAGGCATCAGGGTCGCCTGACTTTGCGGCATTGTCGATAAACTTTCCGCCCGGGTATTCAAAGCCCAGCGTTCTCGCTACCTTGTCAAAGCACTCGCCTGCGGCATCATCTCTTGTTCTGCCTATAACATGATATCTTGAATAATCAAGCACCTCTACAATATGTGAATGTCCTCCTGACACGACCAAGCAAAGATAAGGCGGTTTAAGCTCAGGGTGGGAGATATAATTTGCGGCAATGTGTCCTGCGATATGGTGAACAGGCACAAGGGGCTTATTTGCACTCATTGCAAGTCCCTTTGCAAAGCTCACTCCCACGAGAAGTGCACCGATAAGACCAGGGGCATAGGTCACTGCAACAGCGTCGATATCGTCCATTGTGCAGTTTGCTTCTTCAAGAGCGGCCTTTGTTACCCATGTTATGTTCTCCGCATGGCGACGTGAGGCTATCTCAGGCACAACTCCACCATAAAGCCTGTGTTCGTCTATCTGACTTGCAACTATATTTGAAAGCACCGTTTTTCCGTCCTCCACAACAGAGCAGGCTGTTTCATCGCATGAGCTTTCTATTCCTAAAATCTTCATTATATTACCCTCTTTTTATTTCGTAAATATAAGCATATCATATACATTTAATAAGCAGACAAATTGGAGCAAGCTGGCGACCAAAGGTCGCCCCTACGAAAAAATAATCATCGCCGCAGGCGATACCTTAATTCCTCATTCCTCACTCCTCATTCCTCACTTTTCAAGGAAGTCCGTATATTCTCTTCATTTCAGCCGAGTTTCCCCCGTCTGCGGAACGCACATACAACGGCTTTTCTATCTGTACAAAAGGCTTTCCGCCCTTTTTGCCCTCAACGAGAATAAGCCATGGGGGACACTCCGGGTTTTTGTGAACTGTCCGCAGCCGCTTTGGCTCGATACCGTTCGCCCTCATTGCCGTCATTATATCGCAAAGCCGCTCAGGGCGGTTGCATATGCAAAGCCTGCCACCGAATTTCAGATTTTTCTTTGCACATCTGCACACGTCATCAATGGTGCAGAGCATTTCATGCCGTGCGATAGAAACCGCTTCGCTGTCATTCTTCGCACCTGTGTTGTTTATCTTGTAGGGCGGATTGCAGGTGATAAGGTCAAGTTCTTTTTCGCTTCGCCAATCATTCAAGTCGCCCAGAACAGGCAGGATAGTGTCTATTTTCGACCTCTCAAGAGATACTTTAAGCTGTTCGTGAGCCTTTTCCTGTATCTCAACAGCATATATCTTCTGCGGCTTGTAAAATTTGTGCAGAAGAAGCGCTATTATGCCGCTTCCTGTGCAAAGGTCTGCGCAGATATCCTTGTGCCGTCCTGCTGAAAAATCCGCAAGCAGAAAGGCGTCAGTACCAAAGCGGTGTTCGTCAGATATACATATCTCAATGCCCTCGCCCAAGGACTCAAATGTAAAATCGTTATATGTCATTTATTTCTCCATTTTCAGTGGGTTGAAGTGCCATTAAAACAGCATTTTCCGTGGGGGCGGTGTAGAAATTTTTTCTCATGCCTACCCTCTCAAAGCCCTGCTTTTCGTAAAATTGTATAGCCCCAAGGTTTGATTCCCGCACTTCAAGATACCATTTTTCGGCCTTTGCGGCATTGTATGCGCTGTCAAAAAGGGCTTTTGCAATGCCCATTCTGCGGAACTTCTCCAAAACGCCTATATTGTTTATCTCAGCTTCTCCGCAGACGCACCACACACTTATAAAGCCTACGGCTTCGCCATTACAAAGGGCAAGAAACGATATATCGTCAGGGTTTGAAAGCTGTTTTTTGTAGGTTTCAAAACTCCAAGCTTCGGGCAGAATTTTCGCCGCAGTTTGTGAAAAAAGCTGTACGTTTTCCTCTGAAAGAGGCACAATGGTCACATCTGCCACCTTATTCGCCCTCTATTTTCGTGCCAACAAGGCAATATGCTTTGCAGTCGCTCAGAATTTTGACTTTCACATCATGGAAGCCACGCTCTCTAGCCATTGAACGCACCTGCTGAGGAGTGAACTTGCCAAAACCTGTGTCGCAGTACGGGAGCTTATCAAGATAGCCCTTTGTATAGAATGTGCAGATAAAATTGCCGCCGTCTTTGAGAACTCGCCTTACCTCGTCAAGAACTTTTGCGGTGTCCTCCCAAAAATAGATGGTGTTTACAGTGTAAACAGTGTCAAAAAAATCGTCGTTATAAGGAAGCTCCTCAGCCTTTCCCTGCTGTAAGATCACCTTGTTGGTATTCACTCCGTCACGGTTTTTTCGCTTGGCTTTTTCAACCATATCCGCAGAAATATCGACTCCATAGAACTTAGCGTTTATATTCTTGCTAAGCTTTTTGATAGTCACACCGTTTCCAAAGCCTATATCCAATATCCTTGCACCGTCAAGCTTGCAGACAAATTTTTTCACCGCTCTGTAGTGCTCTGCATTGAAAAAATTCATGAATTTTGCACAGGCTATACCGCCCAATCCCTCTGGGTCAGCACACTGTCCGCCTATGTATTCTTTTATGCTCATAAAATCACCTCAAAAAATCTAAATTGATATATAATACAAATGAGAAAAAACAAGAAATAAACATCGCCGCAGGCGATACCTTAATTCCTCACTCCTCATTCCTCATTTAAACAAGCGTCCGTAAAGCTCCCCCTTAGAAAATCCCGTCGCCTTTGCTATCTCACGACAGGCGTCAGCTCCACGCATACCCTTTTCCACAAGGGCTTTTACTTGTTCCAAAGCTTCCTCTATGTTCTCCGCAGGGCAAAGCTCGTCCTCTTTTGCACCCTCGATAACAAGCACAAATTCGCCCTTTGGCTTGTTGGCTTCATAATACTCCACAGCCTGTGCAAGGGTGGTGCGGAAAACTTCTTCGTGTATCTTTGTAAGCTCCCTGCAAAGAGATATTCTTCTGTCACCGAAATATTCCAGCATATCTTTCAAAGTGTAGATGAGCTTGTGGGGCGCTTCATAGAAAATAAGAGTGTTCGTGCAGTTTTTCACCGAGGCAAGATGATTTAATCTTTGCTTCTTGGTGGTTGACAAAAAGCCCTCGAACTGAAATCTTGCAGTGTCAAGTCCGCTTATGGCAAGTGCTGATACCACCGCTGACGGACCTGGTACTACCTCCACTTTCACACCGTTTTCAGCGCACAGCTTCACAAGAAGCTCCCCAGGGTCTGAAATGCAGGGCATACCGGCGTCTGTGACGATAGCGGCGTTCGCGCCTGCCATTATCCTGTTCAAAATGCTTTCGCCCACCTGCTTTGCATTGTGTTCGTGATAGCTCACAAGTGGCGTTTTTATGTCAAAATAATTGAGAAGCTTTGCGGTAACTCTTGTGTCCTCGGCACAGATAAAATCAGCCTTTTCCAGAGTCTCAACTGCACGGTATGTCATATCTCCAAGGTTGCCTATAGGCGTTCCTACTACGGATAAAATTCCCATTTTTATTCTCCTAACTCGTTTGCAAGTATGTGGTCTATCATCTCATAAAGGTCAGAAATGGTATTAAGCCCACCGCACTGTGCTCTTAGCTTTGCAGAGCCTTTCAGCCCTTTAACATACCATGCGCAGTTTTTTCTGGCTTCTTTCATGCCCTGACGTTCGCCCTTGTATTTGCATATAAGCTCGCAGTGCTTTTTCATCACTGCCATTTTTTCTTCTATGGTCACCTCAGGAAGCTTTTCCCCTGTTTCAAGATAATGCTTCACTTCACGGAAAACCCATGGTCTGCCGTAGCTTCCTCTGCCTATCATCACAAGGTCACAGCCAGTCTGCTCATACATTGCCTTTGCGCTTTCTCCGTCAACAACGTCGCCGTTGCCTATAACGGGTATCTTAACAGCCCCTTTTACCTGCTTTATTATATCCCAATCGGCTTTGCCTGAATAAAACTGCGTTCTCGTCCTGCCGTGACAGGTGACGGCGCTTGCCCCTGCCTGCTCCATGAGCTTTGCGAACTCCACTGCATTTATGCTGTTTTCGTCCCAGCCTGCACGGAATTTCACTGTAACAGGGCAGTTTGCGTTTTTTACCACCTCTCTGCATATCTCTGCCGCAGTGTCAGGAAGCTTCATAAGTGCAGAGCCGCTGCCGTTGCCTACTATCTTAGGCACAGGACAGCCCATGTTTATATCAATGATATCAGGGGAATAATCGTTGAGCTTATAAGCCGCTTTTCCCATATAATAAGGGTCTTCCCCAAAAAGCTGCAAAGCATAGGGGCGTTCCTCGCTCTCTATCTCGCAAAGACGTGCAGTCTTTTTGTCGCCAAAGCACAGACCCTTCGAGGATATCATCTCGCTCACAAGATATGAAGCACCATACTCTTTGCACATAAGGCGATATGATTTATCTGCCACCGATGCCATGGGTGCTAATGCGGCGGTCTTTTCTATTTCAACGTTTCCGATATAAAAACTGTTCATCAAGTCAAATTCTCCTAATATGTTCCAATACATGAATAGTCATAGCGATACTATTTTATTATAACACAATGGGTGATTTTTTGCAACGATAAAAAGCTATATAACCACACAAAGTAATAAATCGCTGAAACGCCTTGACATTTGCGGAATTTTGCTATAAAATATAATGGTAGTATTATATTTTGTATAAGGAGAATGTTTCATGAATAATTCTGAAAAAACCATGGATAAGATCGTGGCTCTCTGTAAAAACAGAGGCTTTGTATACCCTGGAAGCGAGATCTACGGCGGTCTTGCAAACACTTGGGACTACGGTCCGCTTGGCGTTGAGCTGAAAACTAACATCAAGAACGCTTGGAGAAAGAAGTTCATTCAGGAGAACAAGTACAACGTTGGTCTTGACTCCGCTATCCTTATGAATCCGCAGACTTGGGTGGCTTCAGGTCATATCGGCGGATTCTCTGACCCTCTTATGGACTGCAAGGACTGTAAGACACGTCACAGAGCGGACAACCTTATCGAAGATTTCGACGGCACTAACGTTGCAGGCTGGACAAACGAGCAGATGATGGACTACATCAAGGAAAAGCAGATCCCATGCCCAGATTGCGGCAGCCACAACTTCACTGACATCCGTCAGTTCAACCTTATGTTCAAGACATTTCAGGGTGTAACTGAGGACTCAAAGTCTGAGCTTTACCTGCGTCCTGAAACTGCACAGGGCATCTTTGTAAACTTTGCAAATATCCAGAGAACAACAAGAAAGAAAGTACCTTTCGGTGTTGCACAGGTAGGTAAGTCATTCAGAAACGAGATCACTCCGGGTAACTTTATTTTCCGTGTTCGTGAGTTTGAGCAGATGGAGCTTGAGTTCTTCTGCAAGCCGGGTACAGACCTTGAGTGGTTCAATTATTGGAGAGGCTTTTGTAAGGATTGGCTCCTTAGCCTTAACATCAAGGAAGAAAACCTTCGTCTGAGAGATCATTCACCTGAGGAGCTTTGCTTCTATTCAAAGGCTACAACTGACTTTGAGTATCTCTTCCCATTTGGCTGGGGCGAGCTTTGGGGCGTTGCCGACAGAACTGATTATGACCTTAATCAGCACATCAAGACAAGCGGCAAGAGCCTTGATTACTTTGACCCTGAAACAAACGAGAGATACGTTCCATACGTTATCGAGCCTTCCCTTGGCGTTGAGAGATTGTTCCTGACAGTTGTTTGCGAAGCATACGACGAGGAAAACATCGGCACAGAGGAGAAGCCTGACGTTAGAACTGTTATGCGTTTCCACCCTGCACTTGCTCCTTTCAAGGCTTGCATTCTTCCGCTTTCCAAGAAGCTCAGCGAGCAGGCAGGCGAGCTTTATGCAGAACTTTCAAAGCACTTCCTTGTTGACTATGACGAGGCAGGTTCTATCGGTAAGAGATATCGCCGTCAGGACGAGATCGGTACACCATTCTGCATCACATATGACTTCGATTCTGTTGAGGACGGCTGTGTAACAGTAAGAGACAGAGATACAATGGAGCAGGAGCGTATCAAGATCGACGAGCTGGTAGCTTATATCGAAAAGAAGATAGCTTTCTAGTAAAATAAAGATCTTTGCGGGCGAACGGTTTGTTCGCCCGTTTTTTATGCCCGTTTTTACAATAAAAAGCTTTACAAAATTGGCGAGTTGTGATATAATATGTTTGTATATTTTTACGAAAGGACGTCCTTGCCATAAAAAATATATTTGACTCACATTGTCACTATGACGATCACGCTTTCGATGAGGACAGATACGAAGTCCTTGACAGGCTTCTTTGCGACCCTGACTCTCCTGTAGACAAGGTCTGCCACGCCGCAACGGACGAAAGATCGTCTTTGTTCGGCATCGAAACTGCGAAAAAATATGAGAATTTCTATACCTCTGTGGGCTTTCACCCTGAGTGTATGGATACTCTTCCTGAAAATTATATGCAGGTGCTTGACGAGCTTTATTTGAAAGCCTGCTCTACTCACAAGCTTGTTGCTGTTGGTGAGATAGGGCTTGACTATCATTATGAGGGATATGACAAAGAAAGACAGATAAAGCTTTTTGACAAGCAGGTGGAATATGCTGTGAAGAAAAGTCTGCCTGTTATAGTTCACTGCCGTGAAGCCACTCAGGACTGCCTTGACGTGCTGAACAAATATGCGCCGTCAGGTGTAGTTCACTGCTTTTCAGGCTCGGCGGAGACCGCAGAGATAGTGCTTGGGCTTGGTATGTACATCGGGTTTACAGGTGCGCTTGCTTTTAAAAACGCTAAAAAAGCCAGACGTGCTCTTGAAGTTGTCCCAATGGACAGGCTTCTTCTTGAAACGGACTGCCCTTACATGGCGCCCCCTCCTTACAGAGGACAGAGGTGCGAAAGCCCTATGATAGAAGAAGTGGCAAAGGTCGTGGCTGAGATAAAAAAACTCGATCCGCAGGAAGTGCTTGACATTACAAATAGAAACGCTTGCCACCTGTTCGGGATCGAATACGAGAAAGGATAAGAGAACAAAATGACAGAAACTATGTATGTAGTGATACCATGCTACAACGAAGAACAAATGTTGCCTATCACAGCGAAAGCGCTTCTAAAAAAGCTCGATGAGCTGAAGGCAGAAGGTCGTATCGCACAGAACAGCAAGGTCATGTTCGTTGACGACGGCTCAAAGGACAAAACGTGGGAGATAATACAGAAACTCCACGAAGCAAGCCCTGTTTTCACGGGTCTTAAGCTCTCAAGAAACAAAGGTCATCAGAACGCACTGCTGGCTGGTCTTATGACGGCGAGAAACTATGCTGATATCGTTGTTTCCATGGACGCTGACTTGCAGGACGATATAAACGCTATTGACGGCTTCCTTGATAAGAGGGCAGAGGGCTGTGATATTGTTTACGGTGTTCGTTCATCGAGAGAAAAGGATACCGCTTTCAAGCGTGGAACTGCTCAGGCATATTACAAGCTTTTGGAGCATATGGGCGTTGAGATAACATATAATCACGCTGATTACAGACTTATGAGCAAAAGGGCTATAGACGCTCTGGCAGAGTTTAAGGAAGTAAATCTGTTTCTGAGAGGTCTTGTGCCTATGGTTGGCTTCAAGAGCGACATCGTTAAGTATGTAAGAAACGAGCGTGTGGCGGGCGAATCTAAATATCCGCTGAAAAAAATGCTTTCCTTTGCAGTTGAGGGAATAACCTCACTTTCTGTAAAGCCTATAAGATTTATCACCACTATCGGTATAATAGTATTTTTAGTATCACTTATAATGCTTATATATTTCCTTATAACATGGGCAGTGGGGCACACTGTTCAGGGCTGGGCTTCAACTATCACGTCTATATGGGCGATAGGCGGACTTCAGCTTTTGGCTATAGGCATTATCGGAGAATATATAGGCAAGATCTATTTGGAAACAAAGGCTAGACCTAAATTTATAATCGAAACAAATCTTGAAGAAACAGACAAGGAGTAATTAAAAATGGCAGAACTCAAGGCTAACAATCAGAAACCAAATTTCGACAACAACCCTAAGCTTATAGAAGCTATCGCAGAAATGAGAAAGAATTTCTGTGCCGAAACTCAAAACAAGGTAATAAACACAGCACTTGCCTGCACATTTCTCGTGCCTGCAATGGTAGAAAAGACAACAGAGCTTGTTGCCGACGCTGAAAACCATGTTAATTTTGAGGACAAGAGCAAGGCTAAGTTCATTCTTCTCAACAACAACAAAACAAACGGCACGTTTTTCCCTGTTTTCACTTCCCCAGAGGAAGCTAAAAAACTCCAGTATGACAAGCCATTCCAGAGCTTTGCAATGAGATTTCAGGATATAGCTGCTCTCACTGAGCAGACGCCAAAGGTACAGGGCTTTGTTGTAAACCCATTTGGCGAGAACCTTCCTTTCACTCAGGAAATGCTGGAGTCTATCAAGCAGACCCTTATAAAGGTAGCAAAGGAGCGCAAGGCGGCTAGAGAAGCTGCTGAAAATGGCGAAGCTACTGACATTGCTGTTACAAACAACGAAACAGCAGAGTAAGATACTTAAGCATATCGGAGGACGGACTGTGTTCGTCCTCTTTTTTGTTCCCATATTGGCATTTTACAGAGTAAAACAGCGTAAGATACATGGGATTTCATTTTACAAAAATCAAGTTGAATATGGTTGACAAAAGACGTACTGTGTGTTATAATTGTAGTAATATGGTGGGAAATATAGCGTGTTATTTGTGCAGTGTTCACTATCACGCACCACGCAAAAGACTAAAAGGTTCTGCTTTTAGAAATTTTTTCGTGATCTGAGGGAGTATATATGGCTAACGAAACTGAGCTTGAAAAAATT
Source organism: Ruminococcus sp. AF17-1AC (assembly GCF_003461385.1). Lineage (NCBI taxonomy): Bacteria > Bacillati > Bacillota > Clostridia > Eubacteriales > Oscillospiraceae > Ruminococcus > Ruminococcus sp. AF17-1AC. The sequence continues at coordinate 86,903 of NZ_QTWZ01000008.1, read as the reverse complement.
GACCGTGCTGCCGAATACTTTGAAAGATATTTTGAGTTTGAGGACGCTGTAACGGTCAGCAAGGAAAATAAAGAATACCTCAAAACTTATATCCATGACAACGATTATGTTGTTAAAAACTTCAATATAAAAAATAAAATAATCAAGTCTTTAGGCATAAGCATCGGCATTGGATTGGTGGCTTTTCTGCTGCTGTGGCTGCTCCTTGGCACAAAGCTTATTATAGTGGGCATTATTGCAGGTGCACTTATTTTTATCGGTGCAGGCGTTTTCAGTATCGCACTGAACAAATACAGACTTACTGCTGCTGAACAGAAGCAGGTTGAAGTGAACGAGGGCATAAACGAACAGATAATAATGCTTGATGACAGAATAAAGCAGGTAGAACGTCAGAGAGATGATTACTACAAGGCTCTTGAAAAGAGAGTGCCTTTCATGTCACTTGACTATATGAAGAACGTTCAGCAGATAAAACAGTTTCTTGTGGACGGCAAGGCTGACACCTGCGAGGAAGCTGTGGATATGTTCGAGGAGTCGATGCTTTTACAGCAAATGACGGATATCATGACAAAGAGCGAAACTATCGAACCTGTCAAGGACGATAAGGAACGTTTCGGCGACCCTTTGAAGATAATAAAGGAAAACAAGAAGAAACGCAAAAAGGAAAAGAAAGCAAAAAAAGACAAAAAGTAACTTTCGACCGCAGCAGCATTTTACGCCGCTGCGGTCTTTCTGTGAAGATCCACAATTTGCTATAGATAGGATAATGTATGAACGAGAAAAAAGATATTCTGACAAAAACATGGGTAGTAGCTGTCCTTGCGTCCATATGCTGTATGCTGTGGGGAAGTGCATTTTCCTGCGTGAAAATAGGCTACAGCCTTATGAACATAACCACCAATGACAGCGGCTCTCAGCTTGTGTTTGGGGGCATAAGATTTTTTGTGGCAGGGCTAATGGCTCTTGCCATGGGAAGCGGAGCTGAGAGAAAAATTCTCCTGCCAACAAAGACGTCCATACCAAAGATCATGATAATAAGCCTCTTTCAGACAATTTTGCAGTATTTTTTCTACTACATAGGTCTTGCCCACACAACGGGGGTAAAGGCAGCGATAATAGTTGGGGCGAACGTTTTTATTGCGATACTGGTGTCCTCGCTTTTATACAAGCTTGAAAAGCTCACCGCTGTGAAAATAGCAGGCTGTATACTTGGTTTTTCGGGGATAATCATTATAAATCTCGGGGGACTTTCGGGGGTAAGCTTCAATTTTCTCGGGGACGGATTTATTTTTCTTTGCACCTGTGCATACGCTTTTTCATCGGTGTATATGAAGCGCTATTCCGAAACAGAAGACCCTGTTATGCTTAGCGGCTGGCAGTTCGTTTTCGGTGGAGCAGTTCTCACTGTCATAGGCTTTTTAATGGGCGGCAGGCTTGGTCACATGAGTGCAAAGGCTTTTTTGATGCTTTTGTATCTTGCCTTTGTATCAGCGGCGGCATATTCGCTGTGGGCAGTGCTTTTGAAGCACAACCCTGTTTCAAAGGTGGCGATTTTCGGCTTTATGAACCCTGTGTGCGGAGTGCTGCTTTCAACTATCCTGCTTGATGAAAAAGGCATTTTTGGCGTTCAGGGGATAGCCGCACTTATCCTTGTATGCTCGGGTATCTTTATTGTTCAGAGAAAAGGGAATAAATAATATTGTAACTATGCTCATATGCTTTTGCATATTCACGTTGTTTGTATGTAGGGGCGAACAGTGTTCGCCCGTTGATTTGACATTTTTGCAACAGACTGGCTCATGTGCTTATTGCATATGAGCTTTTTTTATTCAAAATCGTTCTAAAGACTGTTTAAAATGTTGATTTTTATATGTAGCTGTGTTATAATGAATTGTGTATGGTTTTTTACCAATATATTATCAGTAAAGAAAAAGAGGACAAGACAATGTTTAAGAAAAACGGACTTCTAAAAAGCCCTGACAGCAAGCCAAAAGAAAAGTATCTGCTGCTGTTTGCGGTGGCTTTTATCGGCATGATGATCTCGTTCATACCGTCTATGATAGTGAACAAGGGCATCTTTCTCTACTATGGCGACTTCAACTCACAGCAGATGATGTTCTATCAGCACTGTCATGACGCTGTTCGCAGCGGAAACATGGGCTGGGATTGGGGAACGGACTTAGGCTCGAGCTTTGTTGGCTCATATGCTTTTTATCTCCTTGGCTCGCCATTTTTCTGGCTCACTACACTTTTCCCGTCAGGTGCAGTGCCTTATCTGATACCATGGCTCCTTGCGCTGAAAACGGCTATCGCCGCAATAACAGCCTACGCTTATATCAGATTTTTTGTTGACAACACAAGCGCCTGCTTTATAGGCGGTCTGCTTTACGCTTTCTCAGGCTTCCAGACCTACAATGTGTTCTTCAACCACTTCCACGACGCAACTGCGTTTTTCCCTCTAATGCTTTTGGGATTTGAACTGCTGGTTCAAAAGAACAAGAAGGGTCCGTTTGCGGTAGCGGTAGCTATATGTGCGACCATAAGCTATTTCTTCTTTGCCTGCGAGGTCGTATTCATTGTTATCTACTTCTTCCTGAGATGCCTTGACAAGGACTTTGAAATCGACATGAAGAAGTTCGGTCTGCTTATCCTCGAGGCTGTTATCGGTGTGATGATATCCGCTGTTATATTCCTGCCGTCAGCGCTGAGCGTAATGGGCAACTACCGTGTAAACGAAAGACTTTATGGACTTGACCTTGTTATATACGGTGAAAATGTAAGAATACCAAGAATTATCCAATCGTTCTTTATGCTTTCCGATATGCCTGCAAGAATAAATATCCTTAACTCAGACAAGGCAAGATGGGCTTCAATGGCAGGCTATCTGCCTATGTTCTCAATGGCAGGCGTTATAGCGTTTATGAGAACAAGAAAGAAAGGCAAAGACAGCTGGCTTACAAAGGCTATCGTCGTGTTTGGCATAATGGCTTGCGTGCCTATACTGAACTCCTCTTTCGTCCTTTTCAATGCGTCATATTATGCAAGATGGTATTATATGCCTATACTACTTATGTGCCTTATGACAGCAAAGGTCATCGCAGAAAACAAGGACGATCTGAAAAAGGGATTTGTGCCTGTTTGTGTAGTATGTGCGATATTTATTGGCATCGGTCTGCTTCCGACAAACGAAAACGGCGTTGTATCCTATGGCAAAGTGCCTGAATATATCGAGCTTTACTACATTCAGGCTATCGTTACCATAGTAATGATAATAATGTTGGGCGTGCTTATTTATGTGGTCGCAGAGAAGAAGCTCGACTACATGAAGATCGCTTCTGCAATGACGGCGGTTGCGGTGGTCATCTGCATGACTTCTTCTATCGTATACGGCGTAACCCAGGGTACTGACAACACCGACTACATCAACAGAGCAATAAACGGTGGCGACAGCATCAACATGGATAAGCTGGAGTCTGGATCAGAGAACTACAATGCTGACAACAATTTCTACAGGATAGATACCTCAGAAAATGTTGACAACTGGTGTATGTTCTGGAAGCTTTCATCAATGAGATGCTTCCACAGCGTTGTTTCAACATCTATCATGGATTTCTACAGCTCTATCGGACAAACGAGAGATGTTGCATCAAGAATGGAAACTAAGGTCTATCCGCTAAGAAGCCTGTTTTCCGTAAAATACTATTTCAATGAACTTACCGAAAGCGAGAGAAAAGGTATCACAGAGGTATCGAAGCCTGAAACTCTTGCAAATCTCTACGGCTTTGAATATGTTGATACTCAGAACGGTTTCAACATTTACGAAAACAAATATTATGTACCAATGGGCTTCACATATGATTACTACTGCCTTGACAGCGACATTCAGAAGGCTTCAGAGGTAGACAAGACATCAATGCTCATGAAAGCCCTTGTGCTTACCCCTGAGCAGGCTGCAAAATACAATAATATTCTCAGCTACTACAGCTTTAAGGGTACTGACTACTCAACAGATCAGTATTATCAGAACTGCCTTGAAAGACGTGCAAACAGTTGTTCATCATTCAGTTATGATTCTTACGGTTTCAACGCCAAGATCGACCTTGACAAGGATAACCTTGTGTTCTTCTCAGTTCCATATGATGACGGCTGGAGCGCAAAGGTGAATGGTCAGGACGTGGAGATAGAAAAGGTGGATTACGGCTTTATGGCTGTGCTTTGTCCTGCCGGATCAAACGACATCCAGTTCACCTACGAAACAAAGGGACTTTTCTGGGGCAAGGTGATAACAGCCATTGGCTTCGGCTCGCTTATCGTTTACCTTGGCGCAGTGAGATTTACAGGCAGAAAGAAAAAAGAAGAAGCTCAGCCTGTTGAAAAGAACGCATAACCTGAAAGGGAGGATATAAAATGTATCAGAACGAAAAAACTATCAGTGAAAAAGAGATATACAAGGGCAGGGTCGTTCACCTGACTTGTGATGAAGTGGAGCTTGAAAACGGCTACAAGACGCTTAGAGAGGTCATTCATCACCCTGGCGGAGTTTGCATCGTTGCTCTTGACGAGGACGAGAATGTTTATTTTGTGAAGCAGTTCCGCTATCCTTTCAAGACCGCACTTATGGAGATACCTGCAGGAAAGCTTGAATACGGTGAAGATCATTTGGAGTGCGGAAAGCGTGAGCTTAAAGAGGAGATAGGTGCAACTGCAGAGAAAATGACTTATCTTGGCTGCATTTATCCAACAGTAGCTTATGATACCGAGATAATCCATATGTATATGGCAGAGGGACTTGATTTCGGTGAGCAGCACCTTGACGAAGGCGAGTTCCTTGACGTAACAAAAATGCCTCTTGAAGAAGCTTACAAAATGGTCATGGAAAACAAGCTCCCTGACGCAAAGACAACTGCGGCTATACTGAAAACTTATCTTATCAAAAAGGATATGTAGTCCATAATATTTTAACCGTGCGATAAAAGAAATGGTCGAACGCTGTTCGCCACTGCATATATAAAGGGTACTGTCAACGTGGCAGTACCCTTTTTTTGTGGTGAAAAAAGAGCGCCCACGCACCGAAGTGCATGAGCGTCTTTTTTATAGTAACTTAGATTACTTTTCCTCAGTATTGTAAAGCTTAGCGTATCTGAGCAGATAATCATATCTGTCCTTAGCGTTCTGAACAGCCTTACCAAAGAGCTTCTCAGCTCTCTCAGGATTCTGTCTAGCAAGTGCGTTGTAACGTACCTCGCCCATGATGAAGTCCTTATAGTCAGCTGTTGGAGCCTTAGAATCAAGGATAAATGGATTCTTGCCCTCTGCCTTAAGACGTGGGTCGAATCTGTACAGATGCCAGTAACCAGCCTGAACAGCCTTCTTCTCCTCTGTCTGAGCAATTGACATACCACCCTTGATACCATGGTTGATACATGGAGCATAACCGATGATGATTGAAGGACCGTGATAAGACTCTGCCTCGTGGATAGCCTTGATGCACTGATTGTAATCAGCACCCATTGCAACGTGAGCTACATATACATAGCCGTAAGACATTGCGATACCTGCGAGATCCTTCTTCTTAACTTCCTTACCAGCTGCTGCGAACTGAGCGATAGCACCTGTTGGAGTTGACTTAGAGGACTGTCCGCCTGTATTTGAGTAAACCTCAGTATCGAATACGAAGATGTTTACGTCCTCGCCCTGAGCGATAACGTGGTCAACGCCTGAGAATCCGATATCGTAAGCCCAGCCGTCACCGCCGAAGATCCACATTGACTTCTTTCTCAGATAGTCAGCGTCCTTAAGGATCTCCTCAGTAGCCTTATTCTTTGTCTTCTTAAGAGCAGCGATAAGGTTATCTGTAGCTGGTGAGTTCTTCTCGCCGTCATCTACTGTTTCAAGATACTCTTCGCAAGCCTTCTTGAGAGCTGCAGCCTTAGTTGTCTTAGACAGCTCAAGAACCTTAGCGATAGTTCTGTTTCTGATAGTGGACTGTGCAAGGAACATACCGTAACCATACTCAGCGTTATCCTCGAACAGTGAGTTAGCCCAAGCTGGACCCTTGCCGTCCTTGTTTACTGTGTATGGAGTTGAAGGAGCTGAACCACCCCAAATTGATGAACAGCCTGTTGCGTTAGCAATGTACATTCTGTCACCAAAGAGCTGTGTGATGAGCTTAGCATAAGGTGTTTCACCGCAGCCTGCGCAAGCGCCTGAGAATTCAAGCAGTGGCTGCTTGAACTGTGAGCCCTTAACTGTTGTTGCCTTGAACTTCTCGAATACTTCTGGCTTTTCAGCAAGTGTAAGACCATAGTTGAATACTTCCTGCTCAGCGAGCTGAGTTTCAAGTGGCATCATGCTGAGAGCCTTGTTGCCCTTCTTACCAGGACAAACATTTACGCAAGAACCGCAGCCTGTGCAGTCCAGAGCAGACATTGTCATTACGAAGTTGTAACCAGGCATACCTGTCATAGCTACCGCCTTCTCCTGAGCAAGCTTAGGAGCCTTCTTCAGCTCAGCGTCTGTCATTACAACAGGTCTGATAACTGCGTGTGGACATACATATGAACAGAAGTTACACTGGATACAGTTGTCGCCATTCCATGCAGGAACGTCAACAGCGATACCTCTCTTCTCAAATGCAGCAGAACCCTGTGGGAATGTACCGTCTGCCATACCTGTGAATGTTGAAACAGGGAGCTTGTCGCCCTCCTGAGCGTTGCAAGGGATCTGAATGTTGTTTACGAAGTCCTGAAGAGTCTTATCTGCGCACTTAGCGGCAGGCATACCCATTGGAGTATCCTTGCACTTCTTCCAAGATGCAGGAACCTTAACTTCGTGAACCTGCTGACATCCAGCGTCGATAGCGTCATGGTTCATCTTAACGATAGCGTCGCCCTTCTTAGAATAAGAAGCTGTAGCAGCGTCCTTCATATACTTGATAGCGTCGTCGATAGGAATGATGTTAGCAAGCTTGAAGAATGCAGACTGAAGAACAGTGTTTATTCTGTTGCCCAGACCGATCTCCTTGCCGATCTTAACGCCGTTGATAGTATAGAACTTGATGTTGTTCTCAGCGATATATCTCTTTACCTGACCTGGGAGGTGCTTATCCAGCTCTTCATGCTCCCACTGGCAGTTCAGAAGGAATGTTCCGCCTGGCTTGATATCCTGTACCATGTTGTACTTAGTGATATAAGACTCGTTATGGCAAGCAACAAAGTCAGCCTGATTGATAAGGTATGTTGACTTGATAGGTGTCTTACCGAATCTCAGGTGAGAAACTGTTACACCGCCTGACTTCTTAGAGTCATATGCAAAGTATGCCTGAGCATACAGATCTGTATGGTCACCAATGATCTTGATAGAGTTCTTGTTTGCACCAACAGTACCGTCAGCACCAAGACCCCAGAACTTACAAGCAGTTGTGCCTGCTGGAGCAGAGTCAAGCTTGCCCTCAGTTTCGAGAGAGAGGTTTGTAACATCGTCTTCGATACCGATAGTAAATCTTGGCTTATATGTATCCTTCCAGCTTGCATTCCAGTAAACAGCCTTGATCTGTGCAGGAGTTGTATCCTTAGAACCAAGACCATATCTGCCTGAAGCGATAGCTACATCATGGAACTGTGTACCCTTAAGAGCAGCAACAACGTCAAGATAAAGAGGCTCGCCCTCAGAACCTGGCTCCTTAGTTCTGTCAAGAACTGAGATCTGCTCACAAGTTGAAGGGATAGCTTCAACGAGCTTGTCAGCACAGAAAGGTCTGTAAAGTCTAACCTTAACAAGACCGAGCTTTGTGCCTTCCTTCTCGTTGAGGTAATCAATTGTTTCTTCGATAGTGTCACAAACAGAACCCATAGCTACGATAACGTGTGTAGCGTCTGGTGCGCCGTAGTAGTTGAACAGCTTGTAGTTTGTGCCGATCTTTTCGTTTACCTTGTTCATGTAATCCTCTACGATGCCAGGGATAGCGTCATAGTATGGGTTACAAGCTTCTCTTGCCTGGAAGAAGATATCAGGGTTCTGAGCTGTACCTCTAAGTACAGGATGCTCAGGATTAAGAGCTCTCTTTCTGAACTCCTCAACCTTTTCAAAGTTTACCATATCTCTTACGTCTTCCATATCCCATGTCTCGATCTTCTGAATCTCGTGAGATGTTCTGAATCCGTCAAAGAAGTGGATGAATGGTACTCTGCCCTCGATAGTTGAGAGGTGAGCAACTGTACCCAGGTCCATTACCTCCTGTACGTTTGAAGAACAAAGCATAGCAAAACCTGTCTGACGGCAAGCATAGATGTCAGAATGGTCGCCGAAAATATTAAGTGCGTGTGAAGCTACACATCTTGCAGATACATGGATAACGCAAGGGAGAAGCTCACCTGCGATCTTATACAGGTTAGGGATCATAAGAAGAAGTCCCTGTGATGCTGTATATGTTGTTGTGAGCGCACCGGCTGCAAGTGAGCCGTGTACTGTACCTGAAGCACCTGCCTCAGACTGCATTTCTGCAAGCTTTACAGGAGTGCCAAACAGGTTTTCCTTACCCTTGGCAGCCCACTGGTCTGTTACTTCTGCCATAACAGATGATGGTGTGATTGGATAGATAGCAGCAACTTCTGTAAATGGGTATGACGCCCAAGCAGCAGCGTTGTTTCCGTCCATGGTTTTCATTTTTCTTGCCATTTTAGAATCATTCCTTTCTCGATATTTCAAGCAAAAGCTCAAAACTCAAATTTCCTTTTTAGCGTACTTTTTCAAGCACGTCTGTTTAAGGACAGCAGATATTTTCTTCAAAAGTAAGCTGTAACAAACTTTCTCAGGATACATCTGTTTTAACTCTTATAGTATACCACTTATTTTTCAATTTGTAAAGACCTTTTACCACATTTTTTCTTGATTTATACGCTGTAAACCCCCTATTTTCGGTTAGTTATGACTTCCTTATATTTCAGACGTGCTGTATTACGGATATAAAAAAATGCCTGCCGAAACAGACATTTTTCATATATATAAAGTATAAAACTAGCAGTTCATAAGAAGTTCGGCGAGGGCATTGAGTATCTTATCCACATCAACATCAGAGCTGAATTTTACATCAAGCTTTGAGCCGCCTTTTTTATCCTCGCTTAAACTTACACGAAGCTTATCAGTAGCTTGATTTACTCTTATCTCAAACTCAGTATACATAGGATTTGTGATAGTACGCTTTATTTTCTTTTCAGCTTTTTTCTTTGTTTCCAAAGCGGCGATAGCTTTTTCAAGCTCTCTTACCGTCCAGCCCTTTTCTATACACTCTGTGGCAAGCTTTTCCTGAGTATCCTTATCCGCAACGCCTGCAAGCACCTTTGCGTGACCCTCGGTAAGCTTTTTGTCACGGAGCATTTCCTGCACATTTTCGCTAAGGGAAAGAAGTCTGATAGAGTTTGCCACAGCGGAACGTGAACGTCCAACAGCTTCTGCCACCTGTTGCTGAGTAAGACCATAGGTTTCCATAAGAGTCTGATAAGCTGCCGCCTCCTCAAGAGGTGTAAGGTCTTTACGCTGGATATTTTCAATAAGGGATATCTCAGCGGCTTCAAGATCTGTAAGCTCCTTTATATAAACAGGTATCTCATCAAGTCCAGCCAGACGTGCCGCACGCCACCTGCGCTCGCCTGCAACTATCTTATATCCCCCATTGTCAAGAGGTCTTACAAGTATAGGCTGCAAAACACCATGCTGTCTGATATTTTCCGCAAGCTCATTAAGAGCGTCCTCATCAAACTCAGAACGTGGCTGATTTTTGTCAGGCTCAATAAGAGATATCCTTACTGTGGAAATACCATTTTCGCCATCATCATTTTTTCCCGATTCACTATCAGATCGTGTGACCTCATCTATAGAATTATCAAAGAACAGGCTATCCAAGCCTCTGTCCATTTTGCTTTTTTTAGCCATTGTATTTTCCTTTCACATTATAAGATACAATGTTCCATGTGGAACATTATTTTTTTCTTTATTTTTCTTTATTCTTTGCCGCTTTTTTCTTTTCTCTTTTAGCTATTTCTTTTGCAAGATTTTCATACGCCTTTGAGCCTTTTGCCTTCTTATCATAATAAATAGCCGGCTCACCAAAGCTTGGGGCTTCCGACAAAGCAACGTTTCTCGGTATGGTAGTTTCAAAGACTTCCTTTGCAAAGTGCTTTTTGACCTCGCTTATTATCTGACCTGTTATCTTGTATCTTTCAACGCACATTGTAAACAAAATGCCTTCAATATCAAGGTCAGGATTGAAAGAAACTTTTACTCTGTTGATAGTATTGTGAAGCTCAACAAGACCCTCCAAAGAAAGAAACTCGCATTGGAGAGGAATAAGTACAGAATCAGCCGCCGCAAGTGCATTTATTGTGAGCATATCGAGAGTTGGGGGACAATCTATAAATATGTAGTCATAAAATTCTTTTGCAGGCATAAGGGCGTTACGAAGCTTCATTGCTCTGTCCTTTTCATTCACAAGTGATACAGACGCACCTGAAAGATCCTGAGTTGTCGGCACAACTGAAACTCCACGGCAGGAAGTTGGCACGACAGCTTCAAATATCGAACATTCTTCAAATATTACATCAAACACTGTATTTCTGATACTTTTTTTCTTTATACCAAAGCTTGTGGTAGTATTGCCCTGTGGGTCAAAGTCAACGATCAGGACTTTTTTGCCCTTTAGTCCAAAAACCGCTGCAAGATTTACAACAGTAGTAGATTTTCCAACGCCGCCTTTCTGATTTGAAACGGCAATTATTTTCCCCATATTCTTGACCTCTTTTCTTAGTAGAATTATATCATATTTATTATACTACAATTTTTCACTTTTGAAAAGACCCTTTTACAAATTTTCTTGAAAATGTTCCACATGGAACAAATCAGATTTTTACTTTATCCGACAAAGCCTATGACAATTTAGAAAATAATACAAAGAATAAAGTATCAATATCGAAATCAAGGTCATAAAGAGCAGAAAAGTTTTCTGAATAAAATATAGAATTGAGGATTGTGAAGTGTTATGATTGTTTTAAAACGAAACGGAGGTATAAAATATGAGCATTTTCCCAAAAACATTAACAAAAGCTTTCAGCGAAGAAACTGATGAATCACAAAGTGCTTCACCCTATCAGACGTTAGGCAAAATAATCGACATTTCCATAGGAGAGATAAGACCGAACCCTGTTCAGCCAAGGCGATATTTCTCATCTGCCGAACTAACAAGCCTTGCAAAAAGCATTTCTCAGGACGGGATCATACAACCTCTCACAGTGCGGCGTGTAAAAGGCACTTTTGAGCTTGTGTCAGGTGAGCGACGTTTGCGTGCGGCAAAGCTTGCAGGATTAAGGTCAGTGCCGTGTATACTTATCAATGCCACAGAGGAACGTTCGCAGGTCATTGCACTTATAGAGAATATCCAACGTTGTGACCTGAACTTTTTTGAAGAAGCCGAAGCGATCTCACAGCTCATCACAAAATATGGCATGACTCAGGAATCTGCGGCTATTCGTCTGGGACTTGCTCAATCCACAGTTGCAAACAAGCTTCGTATTCTGAAACTTAACGCTGAGGAACGCAAAATAATTCTCGATAACAATATGTCAGAACGTCACGCAAGGGCTTTGATAAAGATCACAGATAATGACCGCAGGCTTGCTGTGTTGAACAAAGCGGCTGAAAGTGGTTGGACAGTTGACACATTGGAAAAATACATTGCAAAGCTTCTCAAAGATGATGAAAAGCGTGCAAGCTATCACAAAAGAGCGGCTATGTTAAAAGATGTTAGATTGTTTTTCAACAGTGTCAATAAGGCAATAGATGTTATGAGAATGGCAGGAGTGAACGCTGACGCAAAACGTATCGACCACGAGGATTATATCGAATATATTATAAAGATACCATCGGAAAAGCAGGCAGAATAAAATGTTCCACATGGAACAAAAAATTGGACAGGCTCTGAAAGTCTGTCCAAATTTTTTTATATATCGCTGTAAAAAAGCTGTTCCCAATAGGTATATTCCCCGTTGTCTGACTTTGTTGCTTTTGCGCACGCCATGTAACGCACATCAGGGTTGAGGATATTTTCTCTATGAGGCGGTGAATCCATCCATGCGTCGAAAGCCTCTTTCACAGTGCTCATGCTGTTCATTCCGTATGCGATATTTTCAGCCACCGCACGCCATTCAGGAAGGTCAGTTTCTTCTATAGCTGTGATATATGAATTGCCGTCAGGTCTGTCATGAGAATAATTTTCCAAAAGCTCGTTTGCTCGCACATCTGCCGCAGAGTCGAGAAGCTCAAGTCCCTCAAGCTCTCTTAAACCATACTGTTTTCTGACTTCATTTACATAGCCAAGCATTTCAGATGTTTCAGCAGAAAGATTTCTATTTGACATATTCGTGCTTGAATCAGGTTCAGTAGGCTCGGCAGGCTGAGGAGCAGAGGGCTGTTCTTCCTGCATAGGCTCGGTAACAGTTTCAGTTTGCGTTTCTGTTTTCTTTTCAGTTTTCTTTGAAGTCGTTGTGGTAGTAGCAGCCGTTGTCGTTGTTGTAGTAACAGTTGTAGTCACAGCTTTTATATCTGCACTGTGAGGTGGCCGCATGGTCTTTCCGTTTATGATAACCTTATCCCCTGACACGCTTATGTAGTTATTGCCTACCACTATGGATTCCATAAGCTCATTATCAGTGTTTGTTATCTCCATGCCCTTATCCATGGCTTCAAGCACATACTTTGAGCCGTTCACATCTTTTACAGTAGCTTTCTTTACTGTCTTGCCGTCTTTTACAATTTCAAACTTGTTCTCTGCGATACACCTTATAATCACCTTGTCAGTTACGTTAAAGCTGCTGAAGCTTTCATCAACATATGTCACCTTTGTGTTTGCATAGTAGACCTCGTTGGCTGATATTATTATCCTTGTGCCTTTATAGCTGAACGAGTTGACCTTTTTTCCGTTCTTAGTGACAGTGACAGTATTTTCGTCACAAGTCAGTACAAGCTTATCACCGTTATCATCAGTTATCTCAAAAGAGTTCACTATCTCATTTGAACTGTTTATAAGAGTATATCCCCCCTGCACATTTGCAAAAAGGGTATAGCCGCCATCAAAAACTATCTTTGTACAAGTCGCTGCTGTTTGTATAGTAGTCACTGAACCCGTGATAGTTTCGGCAGACTTTTTATTTGTGGTCACAGTTGTGGTGACTCCTGTGCTGACGCTTGAAAGCTTTTTGGGCTTTTCTTCCCCTGTGCTTCCGCAAGAGAAAAGACAACAGCCTGCCGCACAGACAACACATAATATTTTAACTAACCTATTGCTTTCCATGATATCTTAGCTCTCCTGTTATATCAAATGTTCCACATGGAACAATACAAAAAAGGCAGCCCTGGGACTGCCTTTGTGAGTTTATTTTGTGTTTGAAAGTGTCCATCTGAAAGGTGCTATTCTCTTTGCCCTTGTGTTGTCTATGTTCCAGTTGTTGAATGTGATAGATGGGTCAAAATAGCGATAATCAGTTTTCATCTTACCTTTGTTGATGCTTATTCCCATTCCAGGTGATTTCTGGATAACTGCACCTATGCGGTGATGTTCCTTTTCATAATCAATTATCTCTTTTGCCGTTATCAGCCTTGAATCAGCAAGATTGTAGATTCCCTCATATCTTCCTGTCGGCACATTGATGATACCATTTATAAAGTCGATAAGATTGAATACACAACAGAATGAAAAGCCGTATTCTCCATCATTGAATATGTATGCAACATTTTCCTTTGCGTCAAATACTCTGTCTCTCAGATTTTGTGTATACTCAGCGTCATAAATAGGAGCTACTCTGGCAATAACAGGTATAGTTTCAGACTTTTTAAATTCCTTCTGCATTATCTTCTCAGATGTCATCTTAAGATCTGCATAGTTTGAATTTCCCTTTTCAGGAGCAGTTTCCCTTATTGGTTCTCTGCCTTTCTGTACACCATATATTGCTGTTGTGCTGAGCAGGATAAAGCTCCTTACCTCAGCCTTGTTTGCAGCCGCATATATGAACTTATCACATATCTTGCTCTTTTTCATCTCAGCGTCTGTTACATATGGATCTATATCGTTATCTACAGAATTTGCCAGATGTACGACAACGTCGATCTTGTTGCTATCGATTACATTTGTAATAGCGTCCTTATCTGTAATATCACACTGGATAAAAGTATAGTTTGGATCAGTTCCAATAAACTCATTTTTGCGTGTATCTATACCGAATACACGATGCTTTTTGTGCAGTAAGCTGGATGTAAGGTACAAGCCTATCATTCCGCTTGCTCCTGTAACTAAAATTGAAGCCAACTCTGCCACTCCTTCCCCAAGTAGAATTGCACATTTATTTACTATAATTATACCACAGTTTTTATTAATTGCAAATACTTTTTGAAGAAAACTGAAAAATTTAGATTTTCTTTATAATTTTGCTTGCTATATTTAGTGAATTGTGATAAAATTATAGGTATAAATCATAAGTAAAAAAATATAAAAATATTTTAACACATAAAAATATTAAGGAGCAATTTATTTTGGTTTATTCCGATCTTATATTTATACTGGGAATGTTCCCGATAATGACCATTATTTCGCTTTTCGACAGAAGCGCAGAATATAAAAACCTCATTCTGATAGTTTGTTCCCTGCTGTTTTTCAGTTGGGGCAGACCTTTTGTGTTCTGTCTTATTTTCCTGTCGGTTATCCTTGATTGGATATTTGGTCTTATTATTTCAAAAAACCGTGAGAACAAAGCCCTTTGCAGAATATTATTGGTGCTGGATATTATAATGAACGTATCTCTTATGCTGATATTCGGTCAGAATATCCTTTATAATAAGGTAAAAAAGCTCAGTTTTGACGCTGCCATACTTCCACTTGGTATGGGTTATTATATGCTCAGAGGAATTTCTTATGTCTATGACGTTTTCAAGGGCAGCTGCAAAGCAGAAAAAAACATTTTCTGCCTTCTGACTTATATGGTGTCACTGCATTTCATGCTTGTGGGACCTCTTGTGAGATACGGTGATATTGAGCCACAGATAAGGCATCGTGAGATCACAGGAGCAAAGCTCAACCAGGGACTTAATAAGATAGTTTTCGGTTTTGGCAAGGTGGTGCTTCTTGCAGGCGTTTTTGAACAGATAAAGCTTGCAGGACTTAACGGCAAAGAGATAACTACCCTTGGCTGTTGGCTTGGTATGCTGTCATTCTTGGCACAGTATTATTTTCTTTTCACAGGGCTTTCGGATATGGCAAAGGGTCTTGGTCTTACAAACGGCTTTGTTTATCCCGACAACTACACAAACATTGAGGCTGACGGACTTTTCACTGGTATGATAAAAAGCTTCAATACAACTGTTGTTGACTTTTTCAGCGAGGTTTTCTGCTGCAAAAAAAACATGAACAAGGTCTTTACTTTTGTATGCTATATACTTTGCGGACTGGCACTTTCTATATGGTATCAGGCAAAGGTGAATTTCATTATCGTCGGACTTTGTGCGGCTGTGCTTTGTATCCTTGAAAAGCTGTTTCTTGAAAGACCGCTTTCAAAGCTGCCTGACCTTGTGAAGTATATCTATCTTGTCCTCACTGCTCTCGTTATTTTTGGCGGACTTTATTTTGACAGCTTCTATGGCTACAAAAAATGGCTCTTTGCACTTGCAGGAGTAAATGTGAAATACACCTTGAGCGTGTCTGTAAAAAGTGCAGTGCTGAAAAATATCACCCTTATAGTAATATCGTTCTTTATTGTCTGCCCACCTGCAAAAAGGGCTTTCTGCAAGATTTTTAAAAAGCTTTCACAGAAGTCTCAGGCGGCTTATGGCAGAGTTATGATAACAAAGACCATTATGACAGTGCTTGTTTTTGCAGTGAGCGTTATAACACTTGCGGCGGAATACGCAGCATAAAAAGAGGAAAATACTAATGGATAAGAAAACTACACGATTCAATATCGTTCATGATGACAATGAATATGAAATACCGGAGGAATGCGAGGCTGCGGAGGAAGCGGCTGAAGAGCTTGCCAAAACGAATTTGGAGGAGCATTACAGCTTTATAAATCTTCTCTCCATAGCGGTCATAATGCTATTTGCCTGCATATTCTTTATTTCAGTTTCAGGAAGCGACATTGTTGAGGACAACAATCTGTCTTTAACATTCAAGACTTTCTTTTCAGGGGATTACACTCAGGCATTGGAGGACTCTTATAATAACAGTATACCTTTTCCTAACGCCATGAAAGCTGTTGAGGAGCGTATCTCTCTTATTTATGGCATCGGCAATAAGGTCACTGACCCTATAAAGGAAACTCCTGACAATACTGATTCTAATCACAACAGCTTCGATCATCCGACTAATAATGACAGTGATGATCCTGACGAAAATGTTATCACCACCACTGCAAAACCGCAGGACGGTGAAGTAACTACCACAAAGAAAAAAGAGGACAAGAAAAAAACAACAACTACCACTGCTATTGACAGACCGGAGGAAACTAAAAGCACCACAACGACTTCAACGGCTTCCACTACCACAAATAATGACAAGCCTTACTATACTGTCACCGAAACTGAGCCTATAGTACAGCCTGGTCCTACTACTACCACGACCACAACAAAGGCAACTGAGACCACAACTCGGCCGACAGAAACTACAGAACCTACCACCGAGCAAACTGAGGGACCGTCAGATGAATAGCAGATTTGATAACCCTTTTCCCTATTCTGATGACAATAAAAGATATCATACCTATAATTATTATTTAAGGCACAAGTTCGGCACTAAGGTTTTCAAGATACCGCTTAATATTGACCTTGGCTGTCCGAACAGAGACGGCACAAAAGGTGTGGGGGGCTGTGTGTTCTGCTCTGCAAAAATGAGCGGAGATTTTGCAGGCGACCCTCATGAGGATATCCTTACTCAGTACAGAGAGATAAGGGAGAAAATGAGCAAGAAGTGGAGCAAGGGTCTGTGCATACCGTATTTTCAGGCAGGCTCAAATACCTATGCTGACGTTGAAACGCTGAGAAAAATGTTTTATACAGCCCTGTCATTTGAAAATACGGCAGGGCTTTCTATCGCAACAAGGGCAGATTGCATCAACGAAGAAAAAGCCGACCTGCTCGGTGAGCTTGCGGAAAAGACTTTTCTTACTGTAGAGCTTGGCTTACAGACTATCCATGATGAAACGGCTTTGAAAATGAACCGCTGTCATACTTTTGCGGATTTTCTCAAAGGCTATGAAATGCTGAGAAAACGCAATGTGAATGTGTGCGTGCATATCATCGACGGGCTTCCCGGTGAAGATAGGGATATGATGCTTGAAACGGCTAAAACTCTCGGTCAGCTTGATATACAAAGCATAAAGATACATCTTCTGCACGTTTTAAAAGGCACTGTGCTTGCGCAGATGTATGAGCGTGGAGAGTTCAGAGCACTTGAAATGGACGAGTATGTTAATATCGTCTGCGACCAGTTGGAGCTTCTGCCTGCGGAGATAGTAATACAGCGTGTGACAGGTGACGGTGCAAAGGACGACCTTGTTGCACCTTTGTGGAGTTTGAAAAAATTCTGCGTTATGAACGAGATAGACAAGGAAATGGGAAGAAGAAATTCATGGCAGGGAAAGGCTCTGTCGGAGTAAAAAGAGGTAAAAATGAAAGATATATGTGCAGTTTCGACACCACTCGCTGAGGGCGGTATATCTGTAATAAGAATAAGCGGAGAAAATGCCATAAGCATAGGTGCAAAGGTTTTTAAACCGCTGTCATGCAAAAGTGTTGAAAACATGGCAGGCTATACCTGTGCATACGGAAAAATAGTTGACAAAAACGGCAGAGAAGTCGATGACGGCGTTCTGACGGTTTTCCGTGCGCCTAAATCATACACCGGTGAAAACGTCTGCGAGATATCATGCCATGGCGGAATATATGTTACAAAAAAAGTTCTCAGACTTTGCATTGAACAGGGTGCAGAGCTTGCTCAGAGGGGCGAGTTCACAAAGAGGGCTTTTCTCAACGGAAAGCTTTCACTTACTCAGGCTGAGGGCGTAATGGAAACTATCTCCGCTCAGGGAGAATATGCACTTAATTCTGCAAATCTTACAAAAGAGGGCAGGCTTTTCAGGCTGATTTCTGATATGTCAAGAAAGTTTGTCACAATACTAGGCGAACTTGCGGCATGGGTGGATTATCCAGAGGAGGACTTGCCTGAGATATCTGAGGATAATCTCAGAGAGAGCCTTAAAAACGCTTTGGCAGGGCTTGATAAAATAATAGCAGATCATGACAGCGGTATGATACTGAAAAACGGTGTTGACACTGTTATCGCAGGTAAGCCGAACGTTGGAAAATCGACCCTCATGAATATGCTGTTGGGATATGACCGCTCCATAGTCACAAATGTGGCAGGCACAACACGAGATGTTATTGAAGAAAGTGCAAAGCTTGGCGAGCTTATTTTGAAGCTTTCCGACACTGCAGGAATACATGAAACTGATGATGAGGTTGAAAAAATAGGCGTTGATATTGCAAAGAAAAAGCTTAAAAACGCTATGCTTGTGATAGAAGTTTTCGACATTTCAAGAAAGCTTGACGAGGAAGACTTGGAGCTTCTTGAATATGTGAAAAAGCTTGGAAAGAAAGTTATCATAGTTCTCAACAAGTCTGACCTTGAAAATGTTGTTGAAAGGTCGCAGCTTGAAAAATATTCAGACTATGTGATAGAGATTTCTGCGAAGCTTGACGAGGGCAGAGAAGAGCTGCAAAAAGCCACAGAGAAGCTTTTGGGCATTGGCGGATATGACGCTGACAGCACGATTTTTGCAAACGAGCGTCAAATAGCCTGTGCAGAACGTGCAAGAAAATATCTTGCCATGGCTCTTGAAAGCCTTGATATGGGAGAGACTTTGGACGCTGTTACTGTGATGATAGATAATGGCGCAAATGCACTTTTGGAGCTGACAGGAGAAAAAGCTACAGAAGCGGTGGTAGACGAGGTATTTTCAAAATTCTGCGTAGGAAAGTAATTTATATGGTCTTATTTTTAGACAGGTGGTTTTATTATGCAAAAGGAATATTTTGATATTATTGTGGTAGGTGCAGGTCACGCAGGCTGTGAAGCGGCTTTGGCGGCGGCACGCCTTGGATTAAAGACGGCACTTTTTACCATAACACTTGACGGTGTTGCCAATATGCCATGCAACCCCTCTATAGGCGGAACTGCAAAGGGACATCTTGTTCGTGAGATAGACGCTTTGGGCGGAGAAATGGGCAAGGCGGCGGATAAAACTTTTCTGCAAAGCAGGATACTCAACCGTGGAAAAGGTCCTGCCGTTCATAGTCTGAGGGCGCAGATAGACCGTGTTGAATATCATAAGCTTATGAAAAAGACTATTGAAGATACTGACGGGCTTTATCTGAAGCAGGCTGAGATAACTGATATTTTATTTGAGGAGGACGGCAAGACTGTCCGTGGTGTGCGTACAAAGCTTGGCACTGAGTATGACTGCAAGGCTGTTGTCATCTCAACGGGAACTTACCTTGGCGGCACTGTCCATGTGGGTGCAGTATCATATTCAAGCGGTCCTGACGCAACTTTGCCTGCACTTAGTCTGACAGAATGTCTTAAAAAGGCAGGAATGACAATAAGACGTTTCAAAACAGGCACTCCTGCCCGTGTACACAAGCGTTCCATAGATTTTGACAAGCTTGAAGTTCAGTGCGGTGACGATGATATAACGCCATTTTCTTTTGATAATCATGAAAAGCTTGAAAATAAAGTCAAATGCTATGTGGCTTATACAAATGAGGAAACACACAAGGTAATAAGAGATAACATACATCTTTCACCTATATATTCGGGTAGGATACACGCTATTGGCCCAAGATACTGTCCGTCTATCGAGGACAAAATAATGAGATTTTCGGATAAGCCAAGGCATCAGCTTTTTATTGAGCCAATGGGTCTTGACACTGACGAATATTATCTGCAAGGTATGTCGTCATCACTGCCTGAGTTCGTTCAGCTTCAATTTTTGCACACTATAAAAGGACTTGAACACGTTGAGATAATGCGAAACGCCTATGCCATAGAATATGATTGCTGTGACCCTACAGAGCTTTCTGCTACGCTGGAGTTCAAGGCTTTTGACGGTCTTTACGGCGCAGGTCAGTTCAACGGCACTTCGGGATATGAAGAAGCCGCCGCACAAGGTCTTATCGCAGGCATAAATGCCGCACTGAAAATTCTCGGCAGAAAACAGCTTATTCTTGACAGAGCGTCTTCATACATAGGCACTCTTATTGACGACCTTGTGACAAAGGGTTGTTCAGACCCTTACAGAATGCTCACATCAAGAAGCGAATACAGACTTTTGCTAAGACAAGATAATGCTGACATAAGGCTCACGCCTATAGGACATGAGATAGGGCTTATCTCAGACGAAAGATATCAGCATTTGCTTGACAAAAATGAACAGATAGCCGCTGAGATAAAGCGTGTTTCAAAAATAAATATTGCACCAGATCCTGAGATAAATGCCTATCTTGAATCTGTAGGCACTGACCCTCTCAACAACGGCATAAAGCTTGCTCAGCTTATCCGCAGACCACAGGTGTCATATGACGGTCTTGCTCCTTTTGATAAGGAACGACCTGAGCTTTCAGCAGAAGTAAAAGAGCAGGTAGAATTGCAGATAAAATATGACGGCTATATAAAGATACAGCTTGAACAGGTGGAGGCTATGCGAAAGCTGGAGAAAAAGGCTTTGCCTGCGGATATTGACTATAATGATATAAAAAGTCTTAGACTTGAAGCAATTGAAAAGCTCAATAAAATAAAGCCTGTATCAGTTGGTCAGGCAAGCCGAATCAGCGGAGTAAACCCTGCTGACGTGGGTGTGCTTTTGGTATGGCTCTCATCAAAGAATGACCATAGGGAGGGATAGTATGTCAAAGCTTATTTCTAAGGACGATTTTATAAAGCTTTTTGATAATTATGATATAACAATATCTGACAGTGATTATTCACGCTTTGAAGCTTATGCAGATCTGCTTTGTGAATGGAACGAGAAAATAAATCTTACTGCTATCACTGACCCTGAGGGAATTTCAATAAAGCATTTTTTTGACAGCGTTTATCCTTTCACACTTTTCGAGGTAAAAGAAAATGCAACGGTAATAGATGTCGGCACAGGGGCAGGATTTCCGTCTTGTCCGCTGAAAATCGTCCGTGACGATATAAAGCTTACACTTTTGGATAGCCTTAACAAGAGGATAAATTTTCTTGCACAGCTTTCAGAAAGTCTTGACCTTGGTGCGACCTGCATACACGGCAGAGCAGAGGAGCTTGGCAGAAGTATGGAGTGCCGTGAACAATTTGACATTGCCACAGCAAGAGCAGTGGCAAACCTGAGCGACCTATGCGAGTATTGCCTGCCTTTTGTAAAAGTCGGAGGATATTTCGTTGCATTGAAAGGCTCAGGAGGAAATGACGAGCTGAAAGAGGCTAAGAATGCTATTAAGATACTGGGAGGAAAGGTCGAAGAGGTCTTTGACTATGAGCTTCCAACAGGCGACGGCAGAACGCTTATCCTCATAAGAAAAGTATCTGAAACACCTGAGAAATATCCACGCAACAAGGGTCAAATGAAAAAGAAAAAATTATAATACAAACTAAAGCAAAATACAAAGCGGTGTCGGAGAACAAATCTCTGCACCGCTTTTGTAGTTTCTTATACAAAGTAAAATCCGCAAAGAGCGACAGCGATTTTGCGGCGGACAAACTGTAGACACAAATGTGTAGGGGCTGGCGCCCTCGACAGCCCGACATCGAAGCGGCTGGACTTGGATTGGTCACGAATGAAAAGAAGCAGACAATATTATAAATTTTTGCGCCGAACATTGTGTAAAAAATACAAATGATATTGAAACCGAAACATCGATAAGCGGGACGTCGGGGGCACCGTCCCCTACAATAAAAAACAAGCAAAATAGCAAAAAAACACGCTGAATTTTTGTTCAGCGTGTTTTCTTATTGTCATTTTTAATTTAGAACTCTATCTTTGAGTAAAGACCTGAATCCTTCATTGTGTCCTCCGGCTTTGGCTTCTTGTAGTCCTTTTCAAAGCTTGTTGTTATGTCAAAACCCTTTGAGCGGCGATTATTATTGTTTCTTCTTCTGCCACCGTTCTTCTTGTAGCCGCCTCTGTTGTCATACTTTCTAGGTGTTGTAGAGCTGATTATTACCTTTCTCCATGGCTCTTCACCCTTTGACTGAGATGTTACACCCTCGATCTCTGATACAGCAGCGTGAATGATTCTTCTCTCATATGGATTCATTGGCTCGAGAGCTGATGAACGACCGCTTCTCTTTACGTTGTTTGCTATCTTTCTTGCAAGCTCTTCAAGCTGAGTCTTTCTTCTTGCCCTGAAACCATTGCAATCTGTGGATATTCTGAAATATTCTCTGTCTATCCTGTTGCATATAAGTGATGCAAGATACTGAAGTGAATCGAGGATATCGCCCTTCTTGCCGATAAGCTTCTCGAACTCTTCGCTCTTTATCTCAAAAAGTGCGCCGTTTTCAAGCTTTGTTACCTCGATCTCTGTGTCTTCTATGCCCATTGCCTTTATAACATTGAGTATATATTCCTTTGCACAGTCAGCCTTTTTCTGCAAAGTGTCGCTCCACTCTGCCTCTGCCTTGACTTCTTCCTGAACTTCTGCCTTTTCTTCAACAGCCTCTGTTTTTTCAGTTACAGTTTCTACCTTTGTTTCAGGCTCATATTCAGCTTCTACCTTTGCCTCACCCTTGATCTTTCCGAAAAAGCCCTTTTTAGGCTCTTCAAGAACTGTGAAAGTGATCTTTTCTACTTCTGTTCCAAATTCAACTGCCGCCTTGTTCTTTGCTTCGTCTACAGTTGCGGCTGTAAAGATCTGTTTCATTTTTTTCTGCTCCTCTCGCTAAAAAAGTTTAGTCAACAACAGGTCAATCCTGTGAATCGTCATATTCGTCGCCGTATTTCTCAGCCATTCTCTTTCTGGCTTCGTTAAGACGTCTTCTCTGCTCGTCTTTAAGCTCCGTCTTCGTTTTCTTCTTAGGCTCATCGTAATCCTCATCGTCAGAAAGTGACTTTCTGATCTCAGCAGGATCCTTACCAGCCTGTATCATCTGAGCCTCAGCCATTTTCTCCATAAGAGTAGGCTTGCCCTTCTTTTTCTGCTTTGCTATATCCTTCTGAACAAGCTCTGCAACGTGTTCAGGTGTATAGATCTTATTGAGTACGATAGTCTGTCCCAGTGCAAACAGTGAAGAATAGCACCAGTAAAGACCAAGACCTGCCGGATAGCTGAAACCGATCCACAGTGAGAAGATAGGCATACCATAAAGCATTATCTTCATTCCCATTCCGCCCATATTAGCAGCGTCAGGATTGTTCTTCTTTGCAAAATGCTGTGAAACGAATGTCACTATAAGCTGCAAAAGTGCTGATACAATAGGGATAATGCAGGAAAGATCCTTCATTGTTGGTATCTTTCCAAGGAAAAGTCCGAAAATGCTGTAGTTGAAATCTTCAGCCGCAGCCTTTACGCTTGTTGGAAGCACATCTGCATACTGTCCGCCCTCTTTTTCAGTGAAAACGAAAGTCATAAGCTCAGGTCTTGACTGAATGAGGTTTGTGGAGAAGTAATTCTCATTAAGAATAAAAGTATCTATATCATTATGAGCCTTAATAGCATTCATAACGTTAGATATCTTGTTGTCATTAGAAAGTGCCTTTGCAGACTTTGGATACTTGTCCTTGTCTGTAAAAAGCTTTTCAAGCTTATCATAAGCTTCGTCCTCAGTAGCACCGTCTTTCTCAAACTTTTCAATAAGCTTTTCTATTGTAGTATCCTTGCTTTTTACCTCAGCACTGACAACATAAAGATTCGATATCATGTTGTTTGAGTCTGTAAGCTCCTCTTTATCTGCGTTTGAAACGTAGGTAAGAGGTCCGTAAATAACAGGGATAAGAGCAAACAGAATTACCATTGTGATGACCATTGGCAAACAGCTTGCCATAGGGTTTACGCCTGCCTTGGCGTAAAGGTTCATCTGCTCTTCCTGCATCTTCTGCTGGTTTTTAGCGTATTTCTTCTTTATCTTTTCAAGCTCAGGCTGAAGCATGGTCATTCTTGCCGTGCTCTTCTGCTGCTTGACGTTAAGCGGAAATACTATAAGTCTTGTAAGGATAGTGAAAAGCAGCAGTGCTATTCCGTAGTTCTTGCATACAAAATAGCAGCCCTTCATTATCCAGCCCAAAGGGGTCGCAATAATACCCATTTAATATCCTCCAGATCAATTATTTGTCATATTGATAACCTATATATCTGATTAAGCTCTCAGGCTTATTTTTTTCTGATTTTAAAATACTCAGTGGTAAGCTTGTCAGGAACATAGTCAACCCCTCCCAGACTCCACGGGTTGCACCTAAGCAATCTCCATACAGTGAGCAGCGTGCCTTTAAAAAAGCCGTGCTTTCTGTAAGCCTCCAGCGCATATGCCGAACAGCTTGGATAATACTTGCACCTTGGTCCGAAAAGAGGACTTATAAATCGCTGATAAAACCTTATCAGCAGCTGAGCCAGTTTACTCATTTTACTTTCTCTTTGCCCTGCCTGACCTGTTATTCTTTGGAACAGGCTTATTCATCTCTTTTATGAGTCTTTTTTTTATAAATCTTTCAATATCCTGAGTTTTCTTTTCCCCTATATCGTTTCTTCCCACAAAAACTATATCATAGCCCAGCGGAAATTCCGCCTCGTTAAGTCTGTAGGCGGCTCTTACTATTCTCTTAATTCTGTTTCTTGTTACCGCGCAGCCCTGCTTTTTGCCCGCCGTTATTCCAAGCCTGTTATACGGGCTACCGTTGGGATAAAAATATGCTGCTACAAAACTGTCTGCACAAAATCTTCCCTTTTTATAGCATCTTAAAAATGCCTTGTTATCCTTTAAAACCGTTGTGAACAGCATCTTCATTTCCCCATTGTGTACTGTTTTTACTCTTTTCGCCTTTTCACGGCAATTTTGCCAAAAAAAGATAAAGACCCAATACCATGCAAATCAATGAATGGTATATAGGTCATCTGAGGCAGCGTCCAACGACGCTTAAATACAACTGCCTAGGGACATCGATTCAGGCGTAACTAACCGCCTGAATAATGCCTGTCAGACTTATCATCAGAAACTGCCTGTATCTCTTAGTAGCTGAGTCTAGCTCTGCCCTTTGCTCTTCTTCTTGCGAGTACCTTTCTGCCGTTAGCAGTAGACATTCTCTTCATGAAGCCGTGAACTTTCTTTCTCTGAAGCTTTTTAGGCTGATATGTTCTTTTCATCGAATTCTCCTCCTTCCGCTTTCAACACTCCGTCATTTTATACAAAAAAACGTCCTCGGAGATGTTTAAACTTATAGGGTCACAGCAAATTACAATATCGCTATGAAAAAAGCCCTTGTAATTTAATATTATAGCTCATTCACACACCATTTGTCAAGCCTGTTCATAATATTTTTATATTTTTTTTGATATTATTTTTCTTTGCTTTGAGGGGCTTACTGTCCGAAAAACCTGCCGCTTACGTCCTCATTTTTTATGAGCATACAATATATTGTGTGCCAAATATAAATTTTATCTGTATTAAGTGTTTTTTCTTATCTTTGAAAAACATACTTTTTATCCTTATTTCTTTCCTTATATATAATATATAGGACTTGAAATTTTAAGTCAAGTGTGCTATAATAGTATAGAATTGATTAATTATGCCTGTTTATATTTTTTTTAAAACTCTGACCTGCCGTCTGTTTGACAGGGGTCACGGCGGACAGCGGAAACACCGCACAGGCAGAGCTATTTTCTAGGAGGTTATGGAGAAACAATGGATTCCTTTAATGACGTATTTCAGGAGGTCCTGAAATATTGCCGAAACTGCAAAAGTATCAGCGAGCCGGGATATAACAAATGGATAAAGATACTTGAACCGATGAAGCTTGAAAACAATGTGGCTTATTTGCTCACTGATTCTGATTTTTCAAGAGATATCACTATGAACGCCTATGAGAATCTTTTAAAAGAAGCTTTTCTCAACACTTTGGGCTTTGAGGTAGATATAAAAATACTTGTTAAAGACAAAGAAGAAGTTAATGAAACTGAGGAAAAGGATATAGAAGTCAAGGTGGCTGACTTTTCTGATGAAGAAAACAACAATCTTACCTTTGATAACTTTATCAAAGGTAAATCGAATGATCTTGCCTATGCTTTCAGCACGGCTGTCGCACATAAGTATGACGAAGATCAGAAAACGCCGTCTAACACAAATACTATATTCAACCCACTTATCATATACGGTGATTCTGGACTTGGAAAAACTCACCTTATGAAAGCTATCGAGCATGAGGTAAAGAAAAATCACCCTGAGCTGAAAATTATTTACACCACAGGTGAATCCTTTATAAACCAGCTCGTTAAAGCTATCGAGTCAAAGGAAACTAATAAATTTCATGATAAATACAGAAATGCCGACTATCTTATGGTAGACGATATACAGACCATTGCAGGCAAGGAGCGTATGCAGGAGGAATTTTTCCATACCTTCAATGATCTTTACAATGCGGGCAAACAGATAGTTCTCACATCGGATATTGCACCGTCAAAGATATCGAAGCTTCAAAACAGGATACTTACCAGATTTTCACTTGGCGTTCAGGTAGACGTTACACCGCCTGATTTTGAAACAAGAATGGCTATCGTAAAGAAAAAGGCTGATATGCTGGACTTACAGCTTTCTGACAATGTCGTAAGGATAATAGCAGAGAAGATAAAGACGAACATACGTCAGCTTGAGGGAACTGTAAACAAAATAAAGGCTCTTACCATTTATACGAATGAAAGCCCGTCCATATCTATGGCTCAGAGGATAATCAAAGAAATAATCATTGAAAATCACCCTGCTGAGATAACGGTTGACAGGATACTTCAGGAGGTAGCGGCAGCATTTGACGTTACTGCTGACGACATAAAATCAACAAACAGACGTGCAAACGTATCCCTTGCAAGAAAAATAGCTATCTATATCTTCAAGGACGTAAAGGGCATGACCTTTATACAGATAGGAAATGTGCTTAACAAAAACCATTCAACTATGACCATACACTATCAGGACGTTGTTAAAAATCTTAAAGAGAACAAACAGCTAAAAGATACCGTTGACGACATAATCAAAAACCTCAAGGACAATTAAACGGACTATTTCAACATTTTCAACATAGTTTTCAACAATTTTGTTGAATATCCGGACTTGGATATATAAAGCTTTGCGGAATGTTTTTCAAAACTTTGCACAATGAAGTTTAAACCATGGTGTTATAAAATAAAACACCGATTTTCAGGTTTCAACATTTTTTGCGATAATAATAAACATTCAACAAACATTTTTTCAACTTTTCAAACACAAAAAAAGTTTTTGAAAACACAGTTGAAGTGATGTTAAAATAAACTTGAAAAGCAAAACAAGTCTGTAAAAGGCTTTGAATGACTTTTCAACCATTTCAACACACTCTACTACTAATACTAATTTAATATTGATTTATTTATATATTATCAAAGCAAAAAATATAAGTTTGAGAAATTCATATGTTGAAAAAACAAAAGTCAGATAAATGTAATTTTTTAGAAAGGAAATTGCTATGAAAATTCTGTGTAATAATGCTTCACTTTGCGGAGCAGTAACAAATGTTTCAAAAGCAGTGTCAGAACGTGCTGCACTTAAATCTCTTGAGGGAATAAAATTCAAGCTTGAAAACTCAGTGCTGGAGCTTACCGGCTATGACCTTGAGATAGGTATAAAAACTGTTATTCCGGTAAAGAGCGACGATTCGGGAGAATTTATACTTAATGCAAGACTTTTTGCTGAAATGATAAGAAAAATGCCTTCTGAAGAGATCCTTATAGAGGTTTCTGAAAATTTTCAGGTAACGATCTCAGGAGGAGTTACCACATTCAATATCCCTGCAACATCAGCAGAGGAATATCCTGCACTGCCTAAGAAAGAGGAAGAAAACAAGATAACTATCTCTCAGCCTGTTCTTAAGGATATGATAAATCAGACAAAGTTTGCCGTGGCTGTTACAGACCTTAAGCCTGTTCTTAAGGGCGAGCTTTTTGAGATCGAAAACGGTACTCTTACTCTTGTTGCCCTTGACGGATACAGACTTGCTGTGAGATATGAGCCTATAAAGTATGACGGAAGTCTTAAATTCGTCGTGCCTGCAAAAACTCTCTCTGAGATAGCAGCACTTCTGGGAGATAATGACGAAGAAACAGCCTCCGTTTATCTCTCAAAAAATCATGTTGTGTTTGAATTAAACGGCTATCTTGTTTATTCAAGACTTATCGAGGGCGAGTTCCACCCTTATAAGTCAGCTATACCAACTACTTGCACAACTGAGGTCATTGTTGACAGGAAAGAGCTTATTGCCGCTCTTGAAAGAAGTTTGATACTTATAAGTGACAGAACACCGTCACCTGCAAGATGCTATTTTGAAAATAATTCTATAAAAATAAACTGCTCAACAAGCGTTGGAAAGATAACAGACGAGATAAAGGCTGATATAGCAGGTCCTGTTATCGAGATAGGCTTCAAGTGCAAATATCTTCTTGACCCTCTGAAGGTCATAAAGGAAGATAAGGTCAAATTGCAGATGAGCGGAAGTCTGCTGCCTATGAAGATAGTTCCGTGTAAGGGCGACGCTTATACTTACCTCGTTCTCCCTGTAAGACTAGCAAAGGAATAAGAATATGAAATATCAACAGATAGATGTAAATATAAAATCAGAGTTTATAAAGCTCGATTCTCTGCTTAAATATGCAGGCGTTGTGGAAACAGGCGGCATTGGCAAGGAGATAATCCTCGAGGAGAGAATCAAAGTAAACGGTGAGGTCTGCACTATGAGGGGAAAGAAGATCCGCCCCGGGGATAAGGTGCAGATAGACGAGATAGCTACAGAGATAGTGGTAAAATAAAATGGTGATAACCAAAATTTCCGCAGACGGATTTAAAAATCTCAAAAAAGTCGAGATATATCCTCATGAGAAAATGAATATTTTCTGCGGAAAGAATGCTCAGGGCAAAACAAATCTTATAGAAGCTATATGGCTTTGCAGCGGAGTGAGGTCTTTTCGCAACACAAAAGACAGAGAAATGATAGATATAAACGGACAGTTCATGAATATCGACATTTCATTTAAAAACAGCTTTCGCAGTCAGGATATACATTTTGCAATGGCAAGACCTAATGTGAGAGAAAAAAACGTCACCTTGAACGGCGTAAAGCTGAAAACTCCCTCAAAGCTTTTCGGAAGCCTTGATTGTGTTATCTTTACTCCTGAGGATCTGGAGCTTTCAAAAGGCTCTCCCGAAAACAGACGGCAGTTTCTTGACCTTTCAGTGTCACAGATAAAAAATTCCTACAGCTCTGTTATCTCAAAATATGATGATCTTATAGAGCAGAGAAATATATTGTTAAAAAATATCTGTTACGGCAGATCAAAAAGAGAAGAGCTTGAAGTGTGGGATATCCAGCTTGCTCAGCTTGGGGCTTATATCTCGCTTTTAAGATATAATTATACCAAAAAGCTCGATATGTTCGCAAAAAAGCTTTATGAGGATATATCAGAGGGCAGAGAAAGGCTGGAGCTTGAATATTATTCCACTGTGTATTCCAATCTGGAGGGCAGAAAAGATTATGCAGGAGAAATGGCTGAAGAGTATCTAAGCTGTCTGCAAAATAATCTTGATGACGATATAAGAGCAGGATTTACACAGAAAGGCGTTCACAGAGATGACCTTGCGGGAAAAATAAACGGACTGGCAGTTAGACAGTTCGCTTCTCAGGGACAGCACCGCTCTCTCGCACTTATTTTGAAGCTTTCGCAGGCTTATATACTTGCCGAGGAGATAGACGACAGCCCGTGTATACTTCTCGATGATGTTTTGAGCGAGCTTGACCTATCAAGGCAGAAGTTCGTTATCTCGAAAATACACGATATGCAGGTCTTTATAACCTGCTGTGACAGGAATATCCCCTTTGACGAGAAAAGCCATGGAAAGATATTCAATATAGAAAACGGAATGATAGTTCAGGAGAATAAGTGATGTTTCTGCATTTAGGAAATAACTATTTAGTCAATACTAAAGATATCATAGGGATCTTCGATATAGAGAACACCTCTGTTTCTGCCAACACAAAGGAATTTCTAAATTTTGCGGCAAAAAACAGACGTGTTGTGAACTGCACATATGAGATGCCTAAAAGCTTTGTGGTGTGCCTTGATAAAGACTTTACGGAAACTGTGTATATAAGTCAGATGAGCTGTGCCACACTTTTGAAAAGAAGCAAAAGAATGCCTGAATGATGAATCAAAGATATAAGATTATAAGATAAAAACCAAGTGATGAGGGGGTTATTTTTTGGAAAATAACAACGAGATCGAGATCCAGAACACCGAGGAAATATCCATGGTGGATAAGCAAAATGATTATAATGAAAATCAGATACAGGTGCTGGAGGGTCTTGAAGCGGTAAGAAAAAGACCTGGTATGTATATCGGATCAACAGGTCCAAAGGGACTTCACCACCTTGTCTACGAGATAGTTGACAACGCTATCGATGAGGCATTGGCAGGATATTGCACTGAGATAGAAGTAGAGATACTTCCCGGGGACATTATCAGAGTTACCGATAACGGACGTGGTATCCCTACAGGTATACACCCAAAGGAGAAAATATCTGCTGCAACGGTAGTTTATACCATTCTCCACGCAGGCGGAAAGTTCGGCGGCGGCGGATATAAGGTAGCAGGCGGACTTCACGGCGTTGGTGCGTCTGTAGTAAACGCCCTCTCGGAATATCTTGAGCTTACAGTTTATGACGGAAAACATATTCATTTTCAGAGGTTTGACAGAGGTAATTATTCAGAGCCGCTGAAAATAATCGGCGATACTGATAAAACAGGTACTTCCGTTCTCTTTAAGCCTGACCCTGAGATATTTCAGGAAACAACAGTTTTCGATTATGAAACACTGCTGAAAAGACTTAGAGAACAGGCATTCCTTAATGCCGGTATAAAGATAATATTCACTGATAAGAGAAATGAAGCCGAGCCTGTGGGCGAAACTCTCCATTATGAGGGCGGTATAAGACAGTTTGTGGAGCATATCCACAAAACAAGAGGCGTTACTCCGCTTTCTGAGGAAGTTATCTACGTCAACGGCATGGAGGGCGATACCTTTGCCGAGATAGCTTTGCAGTATAACGATACTTATAATGACCTTATACTTTCATTTGCTAATAATATCCATACTCCTGACGGTGGTACTCATGAAACAGGCTTCAAAAATGCTCTTACAAAGGTAATAAATAACTACGGTAAGAAGTTCGGCTATCTTAAAGACGACGATAAGCTTCTTGGCGACGATGTAAGAGAGGGTCTGACAGCTATAGTATCCGTTAAGCTCACAAACTGTGAGTTTGAGGGACAGACAAAGGGCAGACTTGGCAATCCTGAGGTAAGACCTTTCGTTGACAAGATAGTTACCGAAAAGCTTATGAACTACTTCGAGGAAAACCCTACTGTGGCAAAGGCTATTTTTGATAAGTCCGTTCAGGCACAAAAGGCAAGAGAAGCCGCAAAGAAAGCAAGAGAGCTTACAAGAAGAAAATCTGCTCTTGAATCCTCTTCATTGCCTGGCAAGCTTGCTGACTGTTCTGAGAGAGATGCTTCACTCACTGAGATCTATATCGTCGAGGGAGATTCTGCGGGCGGCTCTGCAAAGGAAGGCAGAGATAGAAAATATCAGGCTATACTTCCTTTGTGGGGAAAAATGCTCAACGTTGAAAAAGCTAGGATAGATAAGGTATACGGCAATGAAAAGCTTATGCCTGTTGTTACCGCACTGGGAACATCAATAGGCGAGGACTTTGACCTTTCAAAGCTCCGTTACGGCAAAGTTATAATCATGGCCGATGCCGATGTGGACGGTTCTCATATCAGAACACTTCTGCTCACATTCTTCTTTAGATTTATGCGTCCTCTTATCGAGGATGGTCATATCTATCTTGCTCAGCCGCCGCTTTTCAAGGTCGCAAGGGGCAAGCAGGTCAGATATGCTTTCTCAGACGCAGAGAGAGATCAGTATATTTCTGAACTTTCGGGTGAAAACAATCTGAAAGTAAACGTTCAGAGATATAAAGGTCTTGGTGAGATGGACCCTGAACAGCTTTGGGAAACAACCATGGATCCTGAAAGAAGAACTATGATAAAGGTGACAATGGAGGACGCTGTTAAGGCGGACGAGATATTCACTATTCTTATGGGCGATAAGGTCGCACCGAGAAAAGAATTTATAGAGAAAAATGCAGAGTATGTAAAGGATCTTGACGTTTAAAGAAAGGATACTGCTTTGGATAACAACGAAAATAAAAATCAGGAAAAAGAGCTTGAAGAGGTAAAGACAGAGGAAGCTGTTGAAACGGCTGAGAAAGCTGTTGATAATGCTGATGGGGTGGAAGAAGCACAGATAGAAAAAGAGCCTGTTTTGAGCTTTGAGTATGATGTGAAAAACGAGGAAGAGGAAAGAGCTTTTTTAGCCTTTCAGAAGAAATTCGTTTATGCGCATAACTGGAAGATAACAGCGGCTTTCGGCGTTGTTGCGGTGCTTTTTATAGTGTCCATAGTGAGAAACCCTTCGGGATATCTTAACTGGGTGCTGGCGTTCATATGCCTTGCAATAATCGTTCTCACATGGTATAACACCAGAAGAATAAGAAAATATCTTATGCAGGCACTTAAACCTCTTGAGGACGACAAGTATGTTTTCACCCTCTATGATGACAGCTTCAAAATAGAAACGCTGCCGACAGAGGAGGAAAAGCAGGAGGAGGACTTTACTCCTGTTCCACCGAGGATAGTTGGTTTTGAGGATATCTCACTAAACGTTTTGGAAAATGACGAGATGTTTATTATAATACTCAAAAAAGAAACTATTTATGTGCTTGCAAAAAGAGTTATGAACGAGCAGCAGCAGGAAACTCTTAGAAAAACTTTTTCAGAGCTGCTTGATAGCGATTATGAAATGATAGATAATAAATAAGAACAGGATATGTTCTTTTCAAAGTAAACCGAAAGGTTAAAAAGGAGTGGATAAAGTGAGCGATTATAACGTTATTGACACTGATGTTGAAGCGATAATGAAAGAATCTTTCATTCAATATTCAATGGCGGTAATTGTATCCAGAGCCTTACCTGATGTAAGGGACGGACTTAAACCTGTTCACAGAAGAATTTTATATACCATGTATGAAAATGGTCTTACACCTGATCAAGCTTACAGAAAATGTGCAGATACGGTCGGATCTGTGCTTGGTAAATATCACCCGCACGGTGACGCATCAGTTTATGACGCACTTGTAAGACTTGCTCAGAAGTTCTCAATGAGATATCCTCTTGTTGACGGTCACGGAAACTTTGGTTCCGTTGACGGCGACCCTCCGGCTGCCTACCGTTATACTGAGGCTAAAATGGCTAAGATGTCAGTAAATATGCTGACAGATATAAACAAAACAACTGTTGATTTTCAGTCAAACTATGATGACAGACTTAAAGAGCCTGTTGTGCTGCCGTCAAGATTTCCAAATCTTCTCTGTAATGGCTCAGTAGGTATCGCTGTGGGCATGGCAACGAATATCCCTCCTCATAACCTCCATGAAGTTATCGAGGGCATGAAAACTGTCATGAAAAACCCTGACTGCACACTTGATGAGCTTATGCAGAGCATAAAGGGTCCTGACTTCCCTACAGGCGGTATCATCATGGGCAGGTCCGGTATCAGAGCGGCTTACGGCACAGGTCGAGGAAAGATAACACTGCGTTCAAAGACCTCTATCGAGGAGATAAAGGGCAGAAACTGCATTATCGTTACTGAGATACCTTACATGGTAAACAAGGCAAGACTTGTTGAGTCTATCGCTGACCTTGTTAAGGAAAAGCGTATCGACGGAATACATTATATCAACGATGAATCCGGCAAGGACGGAATGAGGATCGTTATCGAGCTTAAAAAGGACGCTAATCCGCAGGTAGTTCTCAATAAGCTGTTCAGCTATACACAGCTTCAGGATACTGTGGGCGTTATAATGCTCGCTCTTGTGAACGGTATACCTAAGGTGCTGACCCTCAAGGAAATGCTTGAGCAGTATATAGACTTTCAGGTGGATGTTATCACAAGAAGAACTAAGTTCGATCTTAACAAGGCTAAGGAAAGAGAGCATATCTTAAAGGGTCTTGTTATCGCACTTGACAATATTGACGAAGTTATCGAGATAATGAAAACTTCTAAGAATATCCCTGAGGCTAAGCAAAGACTTAATCAGCGTTTTGGTCTTACAGATATTCAGGCTGACCATATCGCAAATATGACCCTCGGACGTCTGACCGGTATGGAAAGACAGAAGATAATCGACGAGTTGGCTGAGATCGAAGTCAAGATAGCTGACCTTGAAGATATCCTTGCAAATCATCAGAGAATACTTGATATAATCATTGAAGAGGTCGAGGCTATTCAGGATAAGTTCGGTGACGAGAGAAGAACTCAGATAGAAAATGTCAGCGGTGAAGTTGATATTGAAGATCTTATCCCTGTTGAGGAAAGCGTTGTTACCTATACAAATGCAGGATATATAAAGAGAATGCCTGTTTCAGAGTATAAGGCTCAGAAGCGTGGCGGACGTGGCGTAACGGGTATGAAACAGCGTGAGGACGATTATATCGACGAGCTTCAGACCTGTTCTTCACATGATAATATACTCTTTATCTCCAATAAGGGCATAATGTATAAGCTAAAATGCTATGAGCTTCCGGAAGGTTCAAAGGCTTCAAGAGGCACAAATATAGTAAATCTTCTTGAACTGGGAGAGGGCGAGAAGATAGCCGCAATGATAAAAACTGCCGATTTTGACGAGGGCAAGTATATCGTTATGGTAACAAAGAACGGCAAGATAAAGAGAACTCCGCTGACTTCCTACAGAAATGTAAGAAAGAATGGTCTTATTGCAATCGGTCTTGATGAGGGCGACGAGATTGCAGGAGTAAGAATGACCTTTGGCGACAATGAGGTCATCGTTGCAACGCATAATGGTTATGCTATCAGGATAAGAGAAACAGATATAAGAGAGATGTCAAGAGTTGCACACGGCGTAAAGGCTATAAAACTCAGGGGCAGCGACTATGTTGTATCAATGGCAAGAGTAAGAGAGGGTGCAAGCGTTCTCACTGTTGCAGAAAATGGTCTTGGCAGACGTGTTCCGCTGGAGTCTTATAAGGTACAGAACAGAGGCGGCTATGGTCTTATGAACTATAAGAGTGGCGGAGTATGCGGAATAAAGGTCGTTGATGATGAAGATGATATCATCATGATATCCACAGACGGCATTGTTATCAGAATAAGAGCCTGCGATATCAGCATGATGAGCAGATACTCCCGTGGCGTAAGACTTATGAGAGTCGGCGAGGACGGCAGAGTGGTTTCATTCACAAGAACTGAGCATGACGATGAAGCTGAAACAGCAGAGGTAGAAAAGGCTACTGCCGAGGAGATAGCAGAGGCTCAGGCTGAGGAAAATGCTGAGGTCATTGTTGAGGATAATGGTGAGAGTGCTGATAATGGCGCAGAAGAATAGTTTATTATTCGGAACGTTATAGTATTATAATTATTATAATAAGGAAAAGCCCTGCACGGGAATGTGCGGGGCTTTTTTTGCGCTATGTATTATTTTCATCTTCGGCGATATCATCGGGTGTGATAAATTTAAGAAGATCGCCAATATCGCAATCAAGATAGCTGCATATTCTTGCCAAAACGGGGAGGTCAACTCTCGATATTTTGTTATTGCAATAGCTGTTGAACTGGGTCGCACTTACGTCGCAATTTTTTATTATCTTATATTTGCTTATGTTATGAGCTTTTCTATACTCTTCAAGGGTTATCACGATCTTGCCGCTGTTCATTTATTATACCGCCCTTTCTATCTGATCTTTTTTGAGGTTTTAAGGCGACCGCATACGCATATTGTATGCAGGTCGCTTTTATTATTTTGTAATTTTGTAATTTTGTAAAATAAAAGGCGGCACTTTTACACATCTTCAAAATAAACAGAACAGAAAAGTGTTGCCTTAAAATAATAATACTCTAATAACAGTATAATATATGATTGAAAAAATATAAAGCTGATAAAGTATTCACTGAAACTATTGACAGTTATAAATATATGTGATATAATGCAAATATATAGAAATATCAAGAGAAATGTAATAAGTATTGTTTTCGGCGTTATTTACATTGTATTATTATTTTGTTGGTACTTACAATGTTCTCAAAGCAAAAGGAAAAAACAAAATGTGCGTTGGTCGCTGCAATTATGTCGTATATCATAATACCTGTATTTTTGATGATAGTCGAAAATATCATACCTCTGGTTTTAATACTTATTGTAACTGTCATTATGGTAATTTTGACGAGGTACGGCTGCAAATTAATGGATAAATATTCAAAAGTATCGAATGAAAGAAGTAAGGAAAGACTTAAAGAACGCAGAGAACGAAGAGAGCGTGCAAAAGAGAGAGAAGAAAATGCCGATAAGGCTGATAAAACAGGTTCAAATCAGTATCAGAAGAAAGTGAATCTTGAACTGAATACAAATTTTTGGAGAAGCAAGGTCGGACAGGCAACAAATGTGCCTGCGGCGGATTGTGTATATTGCTATGACAATCAGCATACGATAATGTTTGTTTGTACTGTTCAGCAATTTGAACAGGGTAAGGTGGCGGTTTATAATAAGAAAAAAAGAATAACGACCGTAGCAGGTTGCAAACCGCCGCAGAGATAAAAAAAGCCTCCCGAAGGCAGCTTTTAAATTTTAAATATCAATTATTTTTCAGCTTATTGAAAAATGTGGGCTTTAGGCTCTTGCTTATTGGGATAATGTGATCGTGTATCATATGTATGTTTTTTAGGATAAAGTCGAGAAATGTGAAGCTGTCTGCATAGCTGTCGATCTTTATCGCAAAGGGTAGCTCAGATGAGATCATTTTCAGCATTTTGGAAAGATCATTATTAATATAGTATATAATTAAAAAATAATGAAGATACAAATATATGATGACTTAAAATAAATATTAAGTTAACTGGTATTAAATATAATAAAGTTATTAAGTTATAAAATTATAAGGAGTTTGGAAAATGAAAATAAGAATAGCTTTGATCGATTCAGATGATCTTTATCTGCAAAGGTTCGTTTCGACCTTTAACAGCAAGTATTTCGATAAAATAACTATTTTCTCTTTCAGCGACCCTGCTATCGCAGAGAGCAATATGCAGATGAGCAAGTACGATATTGTTATCGCTGCGGAGAATTTTGACCTCACTCCCTTTAAGGACAGATGTGCGGTGGCATATTTCTCAAACTCTAACGAGATAAACGAACTCAACGGCGAAAAGGCTATCGGAAAATATCAGAGGGTGGAAAATATCTATAAGCAGATTCTCGACCTTTACTCTGAGATACATAAAGGCATTATATACAACGACAATGGTGGTGACAACGGCACAAAGATCATTGGCGTTTTTTCTGCCTGTGGCGGAGCAGGTGCGACATCTGTCGCTTCGGCTTATGCGAGAGCTTTGGCAGCAAGAGGCGAAAGCGTGCTTTATTTTGACCTTGAGAAAAACAACTGCAACCACGTTTTCAAGGGCGAGGGTCAGCAGGTCACATTCGGCGATGTTGTTTACGCTATCAAGAGCCAGAACGCAAATCTTGGACTAAAGCTTGAAAGCTGCGTAAAGCACGACCCTTCGGGAGTTTATTTCTATGAACCTTGCGAAAGCGTGCTGGATTTTCTCGAGCTTAACGATGAGGAGATACTTGACGTTATTAGAACTCTC
Organism: Ruminococcus sp. AF17-1AC; assembly: GCF_003461385.1. Lineage (NCBI taxonomy): Bacteria > Bacillati > Bacillota > Clostridia > Eubacteriales > Oscillospiraceae > Ruminococcus > Ruminococcus sp. AF17-1AC. The sequence continues at coordinate 48,826 of NZ_QTWZ01000008.1, read as the reverse complement.
AAGGCGGCAGGAAAATACACTTATATGATAGTTGATTTCAACTTTGATTTTGCTCCGCTGCATTTTGAGCTTATGAAGCTTATGTACAAGACTTTTGTTGTGTCTCTCGGTACTGACAATGCTATCGCAAAGTTGAGAAGCCTTGCAGGGGCGTTTGAGCTAAAGGAGGAGCAGGAGAATTTTCCTTATATCGAGCGAATGAACCTTGTTTACAACAGGTTTACTAACGAGACTTCGCTGACTGCGGACGAGCTTAGGATAAAGATCGCAGGTGGCGTGCCTGATTTCGGCAATGCACCGTTTGAACAGACTGTTTTCAAACTCACTACCCTTGGAATGTTCTCGGGGGAAAGCTTTAAGTAAAATAGAAACTTGACAGAACAAAGACGGGTAAACAACGGGCGAACGCTTTGTATCTTATAATAAAATTGGCAAAAAGTTAAGTATAGAAAAAACACAGGTGAAAAATATGAATGAAGATTTCAGCGAGATAATTGCCGCCGTCAAGAAATTTGCGGTGGATAATCTCTCTCTTTCGACACTTTCGGACGAGGAGCTTGAAGAGCAGATAAAGACCATAACCGACAATATGATCGGCAACAGGTATGTGTCTATCAAAAACAGGGTGGATATCGCTCAGCAGGTGTTCAGCTCTATCAGAGGTTTTGGTCTCCTTGACACCATTATGAACGACGACACTATCACGGAGGTTATGATAAACGGCGCTGATAATATTTTTATCGAGCAGGCCGGACGTGTAAAAAGGCTCGATGAGAGCTTTGAAAGTCAGCGAAAGCTTGAGGATATCATTCAGCGTATCGTTGGTAAGGCAGGACGTGAGGTCAATCAGTCTAACCCTATCGTTGATACAAGACTTCCAGACGGCTCTCGTGTAAACGTGGTTTTGCCGCCTATCGCTCTTTGCGGTCCGACTGTTACAATAAGAAAGTTCTCTAAGACACCTATGACTATCGAGAAGCTTATTTCGTACGGCTCTATCACAAGGGAGATAGCGGACAAGCTAAAGCTGTTAGTTGAGGCAAAGTACAATATTTTCATCTGCGGCGGTACTGGTTCGGGTAAGACAACATTTCTTAACGCTCTTTCAAATTACATTCCAAAGGACGAGCGTGTTATCACTATCGAGGACTCTGCGGAGCTACAGATAAGGGGCGTTGACAACCTTGTAAGCCTTGAAACGAGAAATGCAAACGCTTCGGGCGCAGGTGCGGTCACGATAAGAGACCTTATCAAATCATCACTTCGTATGAGACCGGAACGAATCGTTGTTGGAGAGGTCAGAGGCGGTGAAGCCCTTGATATGCTCCAGGCGATGAACACGGGTCACGACGGCTCGCTTTCAACAGGCCACGCAAACTCAACGCAGGATATGCTCAGCAGACTTGAAACAATGGTCTTGCAGGGTGCGGACGGTTTGCCGCTGGAAGCTATCAGACAGCAGATATCTTCTGCTATCGACATAATAATACACCTTTCGAGGCTTAGAGACCATTCAAGAAAGACTATGGAGATAACAGAAGTGCTTGGCTTTGAGAACGGGCAGATAAAGCTCAATCCGCTTTATGTTTTTGAAGAGGACGAGAACACCACACTTGAAAAGGTATCGGGTTCATTGAAGCGAACTTCCAATCCAATGCAGAATGTTTTCAAGCTCCAGCTTTCGGGAATAACTGAGGTTATCTAACTACGACAGTTATTTTATAAGATCATAATTATTAAGGACAGAAATATATGAGGAAAAAGAATAAGAACAATAACGAAAATGCGCAAATGCAGGATATGAATACCGTTCAAATGGACGGGGCGAACGCTGCTTTTGCGGCGAATGCGAATTTCTCTGGGGCGATATTGCAGGACGCTGAGGCAATGGAAACCTTGACTGCGGAAAGCGGTGAGAAGTCTAAGAAAGCTAAAAAGGCTTTGGCTAAGAAAGAGAAAGCAAAAAAGAAAAAAGAAGAGTATATCGAAAAAAAGGGTCTGCTTGGAAATGCGGACGATTACCACGTTTATCATATGAAGCCTGTGGACACTCTCACGGGATATCTTATGGGTGTGGCGGCTGTGGCTGCGGGTGCGTATATATTCTTTTACTCTATCCCATTCAGCATTATCGCAGGTGCGATAGCGGGATTTTTCAGCATTAAACTTTATCGAAAGAGCCTTTTGAAAAAGAGACAGCGCAGGCTGCTTTTGCAGTTCAAGGACTTGCTTGAATCAATAAACAATTCATATGCGGCAGGAAAAAACACTCCCGACGCTTTTCTCGGAGCTTATAACGATCTGCAAATGCAGTACGGCGAGACTTCCGACATTGTAAAGGAAGTTGCCATTATAAATGCAGGTATTCAGAACAACTACAATATCGAGGAGCTGCTCCTTGACCTTGGGGACAGGAGCGGACTTGAGGATATAACGAACTTCTCGGACGTATTTGAGGTATCCAACCGTTTGGGCGGTAATCTGAAACAGGTGGTATCTGAAAGCTATGATATGATAAGAGACAAGATCGACATTGAGCTTGAGATAAACACCATTGTGGCAAGCGGACGAAACGAGCTCAATATTATGGCGGCGCTGCCGTTTCTTGTGGTGCTGATGATGAAGGCGACATCTGATTCGACAGGCACGAATATTCTTGATATCGGTGCAAAGATAATCGGTATCGTGCTTATCGGAATCGCTTATCTTATCGGACTGAAGATGACTAAGATAAAGATTTAGAGATTTTCTTGTAGGGGCGACCTGTGGTAGCCCGCTGGTACAAGTCTTTAAAAAGTTTAGAAAAATTATTGAGGTGAATAATTTGAGTTTTACAAGCTCATATGTAATGGCAGGGATAGGAACATTTTTTATATTGTTCTGGCTGTTCCTGTACATAAAATACAGAAACGCTTACGGTCAGGTCATTGACGCTATCGACAAGAAAAAGTTTATGTTCGGCGAGATATATTTTATCGGCTTTGGGTTCATAACGCTTTTTCACATCAACATCAAGACCGAGAGAGGAAGCAAGAAGATAAAAGAGATAAGCGAGATATACGGCAGAAAATACGCTGAATTTTATCATTACGTTATCACGGGTGGAAGCATTGCATACTTTCTAACTCTCTTGCCAATGGGCTTTTGCCTCGGTGCCATAGCAAATAATGTTATGCTTGGTGTGCTTGGCGTTGTGGCTTCTGCGCTTCTTATGGAATATATGAGCGGTGAGATAAAGAAAAACGTCAACGAGCGAAGAGAGGATATCCTCGAGGACTTGCCGCAAATGCTTTCAAAATTCACATTGCTTATAAATGCGGGACTTATCGTTCGTGACGCCTGGTTCAAGGTGGCATACGCAAACGATAGGCCCATTTATAAAGAAATGCAGGAGGCCTGCGTTGAAATGAACAACGGCGTGCCTGTCAGAGAAGCTGTTTTCCATTTTGCCGACAGGTGTTCGGTGGCGGAGGTAAGAAAGTTTGCAAACTCCGTTAATCAGAATATGGAAAAGGGCGGAAGCGAACTCACGAGAGTTCTTAAAGAGTTAACAACTGTCAGCTGGGAAGAAAAGCGAAGCAGAGTAAAAGTAAAAGCCGCAAGCGTTGGAACTAAGCTTATGTTCCCGTCTATGATAATGTTCATAGCGATAATAATGATGGTTGTTGTTCCGGCGATAGGCAACTCATTAATGTAATAGGGGGGTGAAAAAAAATGAAGAAAATTAATGAAATGATGATCTCAGCATATTTGAAGGGTATGTCAAAGCTTAATGCTTTTAAGGACAATGAGAGCGGTGAAGTAAATATGGTGGCTATCGTACTTATCATCATCGTTGTAATTGCACTTGTTGCTGTATTTAAGGATGGTATTTCTGATGTACTTTCAGCAGCTTTTAAAAAGATCAAGGAAGCTATCGAAACTCTGTAAACATAAGCTTAAAGGCTATTGTTTATATGGAAACAGCTCACAGCTTTTTGCTGCGGGCTGATTCGAGATAAACAAAATATACAAACGCATAAACATAAATTCTTATAGGGGTGATCGGTATTAAACTGAACAGGATATTCGGGAAGAAAGGCGAAAACATCAAGGACGAAAAGGGCGCTGTGCCTATCGTTGAGGCAACGTTTATTTTTCCTATCGTGTTTTTCTGTATGTTCTTTCTTATTTATATCGGAATGTATATTCTGCAAAGTGTGCTTATCTACACGCAGACCCAGAAAGTTGCTTCTATCGTCAGCAAGAGTATGGCTGTGACTGGTTATGAAAAAGTCGGCAAGCACACAGCGGACAATGTGAATTTTGATTTCAAGGACAATAAGTATTTCACTCAGGATTCTGTAAACACGATATATGACGAGAAGGCGAAGCTTTACAGATATTTTTATTCCGACCCGATTGCAGGCAATTCGGATATCAAGTCGATAAATTCGTCTCTCACAAGTCTTATCGACAATCTGAGCATTATAAGCGGCGGAGGCGTTACCTGCGATATAAACGCAAAGAATTATTTTATAAATCAGACCGTCAGCGTGACCATAAAACGTGAGGGAGCTATCCCTGAGGTTTTCAGCTACATAGGAATGGACGGCGTTTCAAGCGATATTACTGTTACTGCCACGGCGGCAAGCTGCGACGGAGCGGAATTTGTGCGAAATACCGATATGGTCTATGACTTTGTGACGTTTTTGAGCGATAGGCTGCACATTTCGGACAAGATATCTTATCTGAAAGAAAAGGTGCAGGGCGCCTTCAAAGAAGATGCCGAGAAAGCTGCTAATGCGGCCGGATAACTGGATAAAAATATAGCAATATAGAAATGCGGATAAATTTTTCTTAGGGGGAAGTATTGATGATATTTGGAAAATTCAGAAAAGCTAAAAACTCAGATATAAATTTAGCTGAAATAAATGAAAATACAGAGCTTGCGGTCTTTTCAGAGGTTGATAATGACGTCAAGCCAAAGAAAAAACGCTCAACAGAAAGAATAAGAAAGAATATCAATGGCGCAATATCAATTTTTCTTGTGCTTATAATGATACCAATGTTCACATTTGCAGGAACGATCGTTGACCTTTCAAGGGTCAATTCCGCAAACGTAGTGCTTTCGGGCGCAAGCGACCTTACGATGAATGCGGCGCTTTCTGATTACAATGAAATTCTCAAAGACGTTTACGGAATTTTCGCAATGAGCGCAACTGAGGACGACCTTACGAACAATCTCGAGAGATATTTCAACAATTCTCTCAGCAATATCAGCGACCTCGACACAACGGATTCATACACAAGAGATTACATAAACAGCCTTACCTCTTGGCTTTCAACAGCAGGCAGCGAAGGTTCGGCGGATTTTGACACGCTTATAAATCTCACAAATGCCACCTGCGATGTATCATATGTCGGCGGCTCTGAGGTATATCATTCAAACATACTCAAGAGACAGATACTAGAATATATGAAGTATCGTGGCGTTGTTGCGGTATCACAGGAACTTATAAACAAGTTCTCAGGCTTTAGCGGCTTTGACAAGCAGAGCAAGGCTATCAAGGCAAAGATGAATTATGAAAAAGAGCTTGAGAAGATAGGTGATTCCTGTCAGACGGCTTATAACGAACTTTATGAAGCAAGAAAACAAAAACATACAAGTGTAACGCAGGATATACTTGGATATGAGATCGAAGCAGACTGTGAGAATAAAATAGAGTTATTCAAGGACGCATATTTAAAGACAGTTTCGCTTGCAAAGAAAAATTATGATAACGTAAGTAAATATCTTGTTTACATAAAGGTCCTTGAGGACACAAGTGCAGATAAGCTAAATGTTAATTCTAATGTGATCCTTTACAATGAAATAATTAATAAATCATCAGAAGCAACAGAAAATATGGGTGAAGGTCTTAAAGAGGGCTATACAGTAACTAATGAAGCCTATACTCATAAAGGTCTTGAGGGCGTACTGTCTAATGTGGAATATTTTAAAAGTAATAATATAGGTCTCACATCTGGTTGCGAGATGAATGATGAAAAGACTGATTTTAATGAAAGTTCCGATTATAAAGGTGGCTTTTATGGAACAATGGAGTCATTTGTAGATGATATAAAGTCTCAAAAGTCTAATATAAATGGAGAGTTAAGTGAAGATAATGTCATTAAGGTTTATCAGCTCAAGCAGACTATAAATAATTGGATAAATAATGATGACAATAAAACATATCTTGCGAATATATGGGCACTTAAGGATTATTTTTATTCTTGTGAAGGTAACGATTGTAAAATAAATGAATATTTTAAAAATATAGAGGGCTTTATTTGTGATATCAATGATATAGCAGATTATACGAATAATTATGTAAATAGTTATAAAGATAAAGTAAAGTCCCTTGCGGTTGAGGCAAATAAGCAGATAAGACTTGTCTTTGATGATTGTACTATAATGATATCGAAATATGAGGCTATCGAAAAAGATCTGAATGCGGTCATAAGCGATATTGAAGCAGCTGAAGAAAAAGGCGATGATTGGAAGAAAAGTATAGATAAGGTAACTGACAACAGTTCAAAGCAGACTATGACCTCAGACTATGAGAGCGAAGCACAGCCACTGAAAAAAGCTGATGTTGAGGCTCTTCGTGACAAGGTCATAATAGTCAATAAGGAATTCTATCAAGATATTTTAGATAGGATAAAATCTTTAAAGTATTGTGGAAATAAGCTTGCCGAAAAATATGACTCTAGTAAGGTAGAAAAAGCGGATTACGAAAAAGATTTCAAAAAGTCAAAAATAATGCCGGATACCGTTGACAGCAATGGTATGGCAGCGGCTATAAATAGTGCAAAGGCAAATTTTGAGTCAGATACAGGTAATAGCTTTAAAGCTTTCTGCAGACTGCTTGAAAATGACGAGTTTTCTACAAAAAGTGGTTTTACCACAAAGGCTCAAGAGGAAAATCAGCAGTTCTTTGAATATCTTGCTTCAAACTTTGAATATAAAGCCGGTACTGAAGAGGAAGAAAAAAGCGAAGCCAGCGATGGAGGAAAGGAAGCTCTTATCGACAAGGGCAAGGTCACTTCGGCGAAGGAAAATGCCAAGAACGACAAGACACTTTCGGGAGACGTTTCATCGGACTTTCTTGACGCAATGGTGACGAACAATTCAAAATCGCAACAAGATATCGGTGTTGACCCGACAGACCCGGAAGGTTCCAGCGATGACAATGTCACAGACACCGCCGATTCGATGAGCGGTGAAGAGACGACTTCGTTCCTTGAAGCCGTAGGCAATATCGCAGCGACAGGCCGTGACAAGCTTTACCTTGTTGAATATATGCGGAATATGTTCAGCTGCTATACAACGAACATTGACCCCGACGCAGGCAATCCGAACATTGAGGAAAAGAAGGATAAGGAAGTCGGTTCACAGTATGAAAACAAGGACGACTTTGAAAAAACGCTCAGCGGAATAGCTATCTCGGCGGACAACAATTACTATTACGGCGGAGAATGCGAATATATCCTTTGGGGCGGAACTCCTAGCAGCGCAGTCAACAAGACAAAAGCTTCTATTTTCGGAATAAGATTCATACTTAATCTTATATACGCAATGTCCGCTCCAGATATCAATGCGCTGACATTTGAGTGGGCGACAGCTATCGCAGGCTGGACGGTTTTCGGCGTGCCGATAGTTCAGACTGTTTTGAAAATAGCCCTTGCGCTGGCGGAATCGGCATATGACTTGAACCAGCTATGCTTAGGCAAATCTGTACCGCTGTATAAGAGTTCCACTACTTGGGCGATGTCGCCGCAGGGAATGATAGGCATTGCAAAAGATGCGGCAGCTGAGTTGATAGAAAATGCGGCAAAAGAAGCTGGAGCTTATTTGAATGACTCTATAACCAACATTTTTGATAAGATAGAAAACACAGCAAATAACAAGATATCAGAAATTGGTGATGATGTAAAAAAATATATGAATCAGACGATAAGAGACGTATCTGATAAGGTCATAAATGCAACTGTTACACCTTTTATGAATGGTATAAAAGGTGTTTTAGGCAAAATTGATTCCAGTTGGGGTAAAGATAAAATAAAAGAAGAACTTCAAAATTGTCTTGACAAGCTTAAAGAAGGCGCAACAGATGATATTTATGGTCAAGCGAAGACAGTTGCTATTGAGTATCTTGAGGGCAAAATCGGCGAAGTAACAGATACGATTTACGATAGTTTACAGGAAGCAGCAGGTGTTAAATCAGAAACTATAATAGGAAAAATAAATGATTTGTTTAAGACAGTCGATTCGGGTGTAAATTCGGGAACAGGCTATATTTCTGAACTTAATGATGTTATATCAAATAAGATAACAGAGTTGAGTGGAGATCTAAAGAAAACAGTTACAGATACTCTTAATAGTACAGAAGATAATGTAAAAGAAAAGCTTAATGAAGCTTTGAATAATTTTTCTAATGAACTTTCAGAAAAAGTGTCAGGTGGTCTTGACAAGGTCGGTGAGTCGGCTCCAGACAGTAAAACTGTTGGAGATGTTTCAAACGCAAAGGCTGCTACCATAAGTCTTAATTATAAAGAATATCTTTACGCTTTTATGCTCATTGGCATATTGGCAAATGAAGATAATATGGTGGCAAGAACCGGTTACCTTATGCAGATGAACATAAGTCAGAAAATGACTGACGCAGGCTTTAATGATTCTGACAGAGAGAATTTTGATATGACGAAGATGTATACAATGGTGCAGATCCATTCAGAAGCTGACGTTGATTCCGTATTTATGGGAATGTTTGAAAAGAAAACTGTCAATGGCGAGGAGTCTTATTCACTCAATTTTGATGGGGATGGAAGCAGTACGGACAGACTGGTTTACAATGGATTCATTGGTTACTAGTTTTTAGTTTTTAATTTTATTTCAATATTTTTTAATTTTTAAGGAGTGTAAATCTAATGAAAACAACAAAAATTATTGCAGCAGTAATGGCAATGACGATGACAATGGGACTTTGTGCTTGCGGAGACAGCGCTGACAGCGGCACAACTGACAGCAAGTCAACAAAATCAACGGTCGCACAGGATAAATCGCAGGCAGAAACAACAGCCTCTAATGACGAAGAAACATCGTCCGCTGTTGAAGAGGTCGATTATCAGTACGGTGTAGTTTCTATTGATGTTCACTTTAGATTTTCAAAGCATTTCGACCACGATTGGAAGGTTTACAGCACAATAAATCCAATGACAAGTACAGAAGACAATTCTTGTTTTCTTACAGTAGGTAAACTTTGTGATGAATATAATAATCTCACTATTGACATAGATAAGCCAGAAGAGTGGTTGGATACTGTTCACGACCAAATGGCAGAAGATCTTAGCAATGGTTACAATTATGTAATGGTAGACCCTGCATTAAATATAAGTGAAAGTGAGATTCAAGAAATAAACGGCAGAACTTTTGTTAGGTTTGTAGGCACATTTTTTGATGATAATTATGACAAAGATGTTGACCTTGTAGGTTATCTGACCGTAGTAAAGGGAGACCCTAATCTATCTTCATATAAAGAAGATAACACTGCAGGATTTATTGTTGCTCAGTATCACGACAAAGCAAATATCGACGAGCTTGACGCATATGCAAGAGAGGCCGCTGAAACTATGGCTGTTGGCAAGGACGAATGGGATAAGATGGAGTAATCATTATTTTTTAATTTATAATGGGAGTAAATCTAATGAAAACAACAAAAATTATTGCAGCAGTAATGGCAATGACGATGACAATGGGACTTTGTGCTTGCGAAGATAGCGCTGACAGCGGTACAACAGATAGCAAAAAAAGCAGTTCAGTTTCAACAGAACAGTCACAGTCTGAGACAAAAAATGAAACAAAAGAAGATGAAACTTCTTCAACAGCAGAAGAAAATGATTATCGTAACGGCGTAGTTTCAATTGATGTTCATTATAAGTTTTCAAATCACTTTGACGATGATTGGAAGCTTTATGGAGATATGAACCCTATTACAAGCAAAGAAGACAATTCCTGTTTTCTGTCGATTCCGAAACTTTGCAATGAGTACAATAATCTGACTATTGATTCTGATAAGCCGGAAGAGTGGCTCGACACAGTTAAAGACGAGCTTGCACAGAAGTTGAACAATGGTGTAATTTATACTGTGTTGAATCCTGAACTGAATATCACAAATCAGGAAGTTCAAGAAATAAACGGAAGAAAATTTGTCAGATTTGAAGGTACATTCTATAATGACGGTTCAAGCAAAGATGTTGCATTTGTTTGCTATCTGACAGTAGTAAAGGGCGACCCGAATTTGTCTGAATATGTAACAGATAATACAGCAGGCTTTATGGTCGCACAAGACGCAGATAAGGCGGATATCGAAACACTTGATTCGTATGCAAGGATACCTGCCGAGACGATGACTGTTGGAGAAGAGTAAAATGACTAAGAAAAAAATTATTGCAGCAGTAATGGCAATGACGATGACAATGGGACTTTGTGCTTGCGGAGACAGCGCTGACAGCGGCACAACTGACAGCAAGTCAACAAAATCAACGGTCGCACAGGATAAATCGCAGGCAGAAACAACAGCCTCTAATGACGAAGAAACATCGTCCGCTGTTGAAGAGGTCGATTATCAGTACGGTGTAGTTTCTATTGATGTTCACTTTAGATTTTCAAAGCATTTTGATTACGATTGGAAGATTGGTAGCACTATTGATCCAATGACAAGCACAGAAGATGATTCCTGTTTTCTTACAGTGAATAAACTTTGTGACGAATACAATAATCTCACTATCGACGCAGATAAGCCGGAGGAGTGGCTGGATACCGTTCACGACCAAATGGCAAAGGATCTGAGTAATGGATATACTTATACAATGGTAAATCCAGCATTGGATATAAGTGAAAATGAGATTCAAGAGATCAATGGCAGAACTTTTGTTAGATTTGTAGGTTCATTCTATGATGATAAGCATAAAAATGATGTTGACTGCGTTGGTTATCTGACGGTAGTTAAGGGAGACCCGAACCTTTCTGAGTATAAAGAAGATAACACAGCTGGTTTCATTGTTGCCCAGACACACGACAAAGCAAATATTGACGAGCTTGACGCATATGCAAGAGAGGCCGCTGAAACTATGGCTGTCGGCAAGGACGAATGGGATAAGATGGAGTAATCATTATACATTTGTAAAAGCATTTGATTTAGGGAAGACGGCGGCGGAAATATTATGGGAATGAGAAGTATAAAGCTATGAAGATAAAAAAATATATAAAAAATATGATAAGTTCTGTCGAGCGCAAAAGCAGGCTTATAAGCGGTTCGTTGACTATCGAGGCGGCGTTCGTTCTGCCCTTCTTTATGTTTGGGTTTATGGCGCTTGCTATGCTTGCCACCACAACAAGGGCACAGAGCACTATCCAATACGCTGTTGACCAGACTGCAAAGGAGGTCTCGCAGTATTATTACGTCATAAACCGCCTTGGATTTAATCACGGCGGCGACGCTAATGACGAAAATATCGACAAAGTGGACGACTTTCTTGAGAATTTTAATACTTTTCAGTCGACCGTTGCTGACGCTTCCGAATATTCGCCAAGTCAGATAAACACTATCGACGATATATCTAAAACTTATAAAGATATGCAGGACAATTTCAAGAATGTGAAAAATGCCAGTCAGGAGCTTTACGGCTCGTTCAAAAGTATTGCTGACAACCCTATGGCGATAATGTCTTCAATGGCGACAATGCTCAAAAATGGCGCAGGAAACGTCGCAGTCTGCCGTATCATCGCCCAGCCGCTTAGCAAAGCACTTGTGCAGAAATATATTTCCAACAACGGCAATATCGACGATACCCTTGAAGCAATGGGCGTTGTTGACGGAATGGATGGCATTGACTTCGGACTTTCCACCTTTGCGATAGACGGAAAAACCGTCAACGTTGTGGCGGTCTATAAGATAAAGCCAATGGGATTTAGTCTTATAGATTATACATATACTGTAAAAACAACAGGCAGCACGGGAATATGGGGCACGAACGTCACAAACTCAGAAGCTAAACAAAAAGAGGATGAAAAGAAGAGCGAGAGCAATGACAGCTCACAGGCAGAGGAAGAAGAACAGGAGCCTGTTTCACCTTGGGACGATACAATAAGCATAGGCGATCAGTTTGAGACTTATGCAAGCGGTATAGAGCAATCTCTTGGCAGCTGTACAAGAACTCAGTCGAGACAGGGCTTCCATTTCTATCTTGATTCAAAGACGTCATATCCCGACGGCGTTGAGCCGGGCGGCAATTTCCCTGCGGACAGTTATATAAAGGTTATGACAAGAAATATGTTCTCTGCGTCATATTATAAAGACGGAAAGATAGATATAAATTTTGTCAAGTCAGATATAGAGAGAGCAGCAAACAAGCTTGATCAGAAAGTCAACGCTGTTGATTCAACTATCAAGGTCGGTCAAAAGGACAGCACGCAAAAGACTGTTCAGTCTGACAAGACAAAGAGAAACAAGTATATCATCGTTGTCGTGCCGGAAAACACAACTGAAGAAATGCGAAAGGACCTTGAGGATATAGCCTCGAATGTAAGATATGATACCGGCGTTACTGTTATCTATCAGTATAAGGATAAGACCACAAAGGCCGGATAGATATTAAAATTAATAAAATTCAAAACAAGTGGGACGTCAATTTATCTACGAGTAACGTCGAGCAGATAAATTTCGCCGTCCCCTACAATTTGCATAAATACGCTGTTTGTAGGGGTGACCTGAGGTCGCCCGTTGAATTACTATTCATAATATGAAGAAAACTGAAAGGGTTGTTTTTGATTGATAGGAAAGTTGATAATTAATGTGCTGATAACGCTTGTGGGTATGGCCTTTTTAGTAAGATATTTCTGCTATTTTGATAAAAAGTATGAAAAATATGATAAAAACGATAATAGCGATAAAAATGAAAAAGGCGCTGGAAAAATTTCCGAAAAGTCAAAAAAGCCCGAAATGCTTGAATTTTCGGAGCTGAAAGAATACATAAAGGCGAAAAAGAAGTTTTTTATCATAAGCGGCGTGTTCTTTATGGTTCTATGCTGCGCAGGAACGTTTTTTGCAAAGTCAAATTCGCTGGCGAATTACCGATTTATGAAGTATTTCGTTTATACTTTCCTGCTTTATATGGCGGCTTATACGGATATAAGAAAGAAGCTTATCCCGAACGATCTTATAATCGCAATGATCGTTGCAAGAGTGCCTTTCCTCTTTGCCGAGGTCTTTTATAATATGGTAAAGTGGCAGGTGGTGCTGAAAGTTTGCGGTCTGGGATTTGTGATGTCCGCAGTTGTGGCGCTTGTTATGATGCTCATTTCAAGGGGACAAATGGGCGGCGGAGACGTTAAGCTTCTTGCGGTGATAGGTCTTTACGTCGGCAGCACCAATGTGCTCACCGTAATGCTTTTCTCTTTCATACTCTCGGCTGTTGGCGGTCTGGGCTGTATGATAATAAAAAAATACAAGGCAAAGGACACTATCCCCTTTGCACCGTTCGTTTTTCTTGGAATGCTTATCTATTTTGTGCTTATCTGCTTTGTGGGCAAGGCGGCTTGACGAAAATTTTATAGCATACAAAATACAAAAGCGTGTAATCAACGGGCGAACACAAATTATAGAATACTAAGGAGCTGACATAGGACTTGAGCAGTCAGAACACTCAAACTAAAGACAGTCAAAACAAAAAAAGCGAACAGAACAAAAAGCTTCTGCTCCTCATAATGATAATACTTCCATTTCTGACTTGGTATGCGGTCTTTAACAACAAGACCACCACCTTGCAGGAATACGACAAGTATATGAAAAAAGCGGAGAATTTCGCAAAGAAGGAAATTTATATCGACGCTGTTTATAATTATCAGCAGGCTTTGAAGCTTGATACGAGTAATTATGATCTTATGCTGAAAATTTTTGACTCTTATGTTCAGCTTGCAGACGATGACGGCATTGAGAAAACCTATGAGCAGGCGCAGGCTTTAGACCCTTCAAGGTCTGATATCTATGTGAGATACATAAACCAGCTTATCGACACGAACGCTTATGATGACGCAGTTGAGGTGGTCACGACTGCAAGGGAAAAATCAAGCGGCAAGGAGATCGACGAGCTTTATGAGAAAATTTACAGGCTCTACAAAGAGACTTTCCTCGACTATGATTATGCTTATCTTTACTGCAAGGGTTATATGAAAGTCACAAACGGTGAAAACGGCGACAGAGTTGGACTTATCAAAACGAATGGTTCGGGCGTGCTCAGAGCAAAGTATCACGATGTTGGTCTTTACAGCGAGGAAAAGGAAGTTATCCCTGTCTGCGATGAAAACGACACTTGGTATTATGTTAACTCTAGCGGACAGAAGAAGCTTGTGCCAGACCACGAATACAGCTATCTCGGTTCTTTCACAGCCGATTATGCTCCTGCGCTTTACAAGGGCAAGTACGGCTATGTGAACGAGGATTTCGAGGAAAAGAACTTTGAATACGACTTTGCAGGCTCTTTCGAGGACGGCATTGCCGCTGTAAGAAAGCATGATAAGTGGGGCATTATAAACGACAAGCTCGAAATGGTCACGGATTTTGAATTTGACGATATAATAATAAATGATTTCGGCATTTGCTCAGAGGGCGGATATTTCTTCGCCTCAAAGGGCGGAAAGTATGCGCTCTACAACAGCAAGGGCAAACAGGTGGGCAGCGAGTCATTTGAAAACGCAAAGATGTTTGTCTGCGACGAGCCTGCGGCAGTAAAGCAAAACGGCAAATGGGGCTTTGTGGATACCGACGGCAAGATCGTAATAAAGCCGCAGTATGAGGACGCAAATTCATTCTGCCTTGATTTTGCACCGATACAGCAGGGCGAATTTTGGGGCTATATAGACGGCAGCGGAAAGATCATAACCGATATCGAAAATGACAAGTTCTCAGCCGCATACAGCCTTGATACAAACGGATACAGCGTAATATACAACGATTTTGATATGCCGAAGCTGCTGAGATTTTACGGCGCTGATCTTAAAGACAAATAAATTTATATAATTTATATAGTTTATACCCACAACCAATATCACGGAGGAAAGCAAAAATGGATAACTTTGTTCAATGGAATTACGAAAACGCCAACACAGCGAACTTTCTTGTTTACACCCTTGGCGAGAATGAGAATTTTGATACAGTAGCTCTTGGAATGCTGCTCAATAACAATATCGAAGGCTTTCTGCCGATGATATATCTTCAGAACGATGAGGAAAGGTATTTCAAATACAATATCACTTCAAAGGTGTCGCTGAAAATGTTCTTTGAGGAAACTGTCAATAAGACACGCTTTCTCAATGTTATCTCAAGCATTTGCAAGGCATTTGAAATGTGCGGAGAGTATATGATCGAGGACAAGTCTATCGTACTTGACGTTGAGCATATTTTTGTGGACGTAAGCTCCGCAAAGGCTGAGCTCGTTTGCCTGCCTGTACTCAAAGAGGGCGGCGCAAACGTCAATGTTGTGAACTTTTTCAAGCTGCTTCTTATGTCAACACAGTTTGACCCAACTGAGAATTGCGACTATATCGCAAAGCTTCTCAACAGTCTCAATAAGTCCGACAAGATGTCATTTGCTGAGATAAGAAACATTGCGGAAGAGCTTCTCGGCAATGTTCAAGAAGAAGAGGACAAGCCTGTTATGAACGCAATGAGCGCTCCGCAGACAGTTTCCGCAGCAGCGCTGATCACGCCAATTGCTCCAATGCAGAATGTTCAAAATGTTCAGTCAGCTCCAAATATCCAGAATATCCAGCGTACCCAAGTTCAGAATATGCAGAGACCTAATACACCGAATATTCCAAATATTCCAAACATACCAAATGTTCCAAATCAGCCTAACCAGCCGCAGAACGTTCCGCCTGTTATAAATGATAATTCAAAGAGCTCGCATAAGGGCGGACTTTTCGGCGGACTTATGAAGTCGGGCAAGAAGAGCAAGGAAAAGAAGCCTAAAAAGGGCAAGGAGGCCGTTCAGGCCGCACCGCAGATGGCTATCCCGGGAGTAAAGGCTTCCGCAGGTCCGCTTATGCCGAATTATCCACAGCCTGCACAGAATGTTGCACCAATGGCAAATAATCAGCCTATGCATTCTATCCCAGCTCAGCAGATGAACGTCCAGCCGGGGATAACATTCCAGCAGAGCGCACCGAAAGCCGCTCCACAGCAGGCAATGACAACTGTCCTCAACAAGGATATGCTTTCAGCTAACTGCACGCCAAAGCTTTACCGCTATAAGACAAACGAACTTATCGAGATAAACAAAGTGCCTTTCAGAGTTGGAAAAGAAGCAAGCTTTGTTGATTATTGCATTTCTGATAACACCGCAGTCAGCAGGAGCCACGCAAATATCGTTAAGCGTGGAAACGACTATTTCATTGTTGACACAAATTCCACAAATCATACATACGTCAACGGCGCAATGATTCAAAGCAATGTTGAGATAAAGCTTGAAGAGAATACAAGAATAAAGTTTGCAAACGAGGAATTTGAATTTAGATTTTTCTGATAAATAAATTCAAAAGTATGTGGGACGTTGTCAACCATAAAATACGTAAATGTGTGTTTGTGTGTAGGGGCGAACAGCGTTCGCCCGTTATGGAGCGTATGCGAATAAAAAAAGGAGTTACTATTTTGGCATATCTAGTTTCTGCTCGGAGTAATAGAGGTAATGTAAAAGAGAATAATCAAGATGCCTGTACAGTCAAAACAGCTTCCACAGCCTTGGGCGAGGTGGCTTTCGGGCTTATCTGCGACGGAATGGGCGGACTTTCTGAGGGGGAGACCGCCAGCGCAACGGTGATATCAGCCTTTTCGGATTGGTTTTATAACGCCCTGCCTTTCCAGCTCGGGGCGGATAATTTCTCGGGACAGCTTTTCAGCTCTTGGAACAATATTATTGATATCTGCAACAAAAAGCTACATACCTATGGCGAAAGCAGAGGGATTAAGCTTGGTACCACCTGCTGCGGAGTTCTTGTGGCGCAGGGGAGATATTACGTCATCAACATCGGCGACTCGAGACTTTACGCCGTGACGAATAAAAGCTTGTCCCAGCTCACCGAAGATCAGACCTTTGTTGCACGAGAGGTGAGAGAGGGAAGAATGACCCCAGAGCAGGCGGAACAAGACCCGAGAAAAAGCGTTTTGCTCCAATGTATAGGCGCTTCAAATTCCGTTACGCCCCAGTTCATTGAGGGCGCTGTCACACAGGATACAGCCTTCCTGCTTTGCAGCGACGGCTTTCGCCACCTTGTTAGCGATAAAGAGCTTCTACGCTCCTATGCGCCGAAAGTCCTCAAAGACAAGGAAACAGCCGACCGCAATTCAGATGAGCTTATAAGGCTCAATATGGAGCGTGGTGAAAGCGATAATATCACCGCCGCTGTTATAAAGGTAACTATATAAAAAATGACAGGAGTATAATTGTAGGGGCGAACATTGTTCGCCCGTTACCTGTCGATGTATTAGATCATATAGCTTTGTTATAAAATTGAAAATCATATAAATTGGAAAGTTTAGGAGTTTGCAGATATGTTGACGATCGGTTCCGTTATTGACGGCAAATATAAAATACTCAATAAAATAGGTCAGGGCGGAATGAGCGTCGTTTATCTTGCGATGAACGAAAAGGCCAACAAGCAATGGGCTATAAAGGAGATCAGAAAGGACGGCGTAAAGGACTTTCAAGTCGTAAAGCAAAGCCTTATCGTTGAGACTGATCTGCTTAAAAAGCTTGACCACCCAAATCTGCCAAGCATAGTGGATATAATCGAGGACGATAACACTTTTCTTATTGTAATGGATTATGTCGAAGGCAGATCGCTGGAAAAGGAACTTGAAGAATACGGCGCACAGCGGCAGGATAAGGTCATAGAATGGGCAAAACAGCTCTGTGATGTGCTTATCTATCTCCATTCGAGAAAGCCGCCGATAATATACCGTGACCTCAAGCCCGAAAATATTATGCTCAGACCTGACGGCAAAGTTATGCTTATCGACTTTGGTACGGCAAGAGAATTTAAAGAGCGCAACGTTTCAGATACAGTTTGCCTTGGAACAGTCGGCTATGCAGCCCCCGAACAGTTCGGCGGACAGGGTCAGACCGACGCAAGAACTGATATCTATGGACTTGGTGCAACGCTTTTTCATCTGCTGACAGGACAAAGCCCCTGCGAGCCGCCATATGAAATGCGCCCCATAAGAGAGATACGCCCCGAGCTTTCATCGGGACTTGAAAAGATAATACTCAAATGCGTCGAAAAAGACCCTGCCCAGCGTTATCAGTCCTGCGAGGAGCTTTTGTATGATATCGAAAATTACGACAAGTTCGACGATATGTACAGAAAAAAGCAAAAGCGCAGATTGTTCGCTTTTTCGCTGACTTTAGTCTTGTCAGCGGCGTTTTTGACATCGGGTCTTGTCCTTGACCACATGGCAAATTCAAAGCGCAATAACAACTATGCACATCTTATCGAAGAAGAAAAGCAGACTGCGGATATAACACAGAAAATGGATATCTGTCAGACTGCGATAGAGATAAAGCCAGCGGACAAAACTGCCTACCTTGAACTTATATTGGCAATGAAGTCAGATTCGGAATATTCCGTTGACGAGGAGCAGCTTCTTGTGAATATCATAAACAAGAACGAGGAGGAGCTTAAAAAAGCCCCAGCCACATATGGCGAGATATGCTTTGAGACGGGCAAGCTTTATTGGTATTATTATTCCTACGGCAAAAACAGTTCCGGCGACGAGGACTCGAACAAGATAATCCGAATGAGATCGGCAAGAAGCTGGTTCGATAACGCCGCAAAGTATTCTGACAAGACTTTCAGCAAGTACAATATGGCGCTTATCTATCGTGATATCGGCAATTTCTATGCGCAGATAGACCAGCTTAGAACGGAAGCAAACGATTCTGGCGAGTATAAAACGCTGTTCAAGAATTATCAGTCCCTTTTGAAACTTATAAAGTCGGGTGACGAGGCTGAGATAGTCCAGCTGGAGCTTTACAATGCGATACTAAATTCCGTTGAGCAGTATGGCGACAAGTTCGCCTCTGACGGCGTGAAAAAAGACGATATCCTTTCAGCCGTTGAGCAGATAGAGCAAAGCCTTGATGATATCTCTGAAAGCTCGGAAAAGCTCACTTCATTGAAGCTTGAAACAAAAAAAGCTGTTGAGGTAGCAAAAACAAAGATAACAACGGCTTATGCTGATAATAATTCAGATGATACAAATAAAACAGACGAAACTGAAAAGGCGGTGGATAAAGAATGAGCGTTGAAAATCTTAGTCTGCTGTCTGTGATAAGCTTTGTGCTGGCTGGTGCGCTGTTTGTGACGGCGGTGCTGCTGTTTTTCCTGCTGAGGATAAGCAAAGTCATATCAGAGCTTTCGGGTCTCGCCCAGAAAAATGCAGTCAAAAAGCTGAAAAACAAGCAGAATATCACCACCACCAAAGAGCTTCCAAAAGTCAGCGGCGGGCTCAAAGCTGTCAGCATTGACAACAAAAATATGACAGACAAGCTTATGGCGTATGATATGTCCCAAAGTCAGACCACCGTGCTCCAGCCCGTCGGCGAGACAACGGTGCTCGGCGCTGGTTATGGCGAAACTACTGTCATAGGCGTAAGCGCAAACGCTGCTCAGCCGCAAGCGCAGGATATGCAGCAAGATCAAAATATGCAAAATACACAGATAGCCTTTGTGGTCTGCGAGGATATAACCCTTTGTGATGGAAATGCGATTTAAAATTGCGATTTTTTGCAATTTAGGATAGGAAATTTGAAAAAGGAGAGGAAAAATAAGTATATGAAGTGCAAAGAACAAAAAATTGCTTACAAAGAGCAATTTAAGCTCGGCAAAAGAGTGACTTCCTTTATGACAGCCTCTGTGCTTGTGCTTTCAATGTGCACAACAGACGTTTTCGCTGGTGCTGACCAGTCGGATGGGAATGTAAAGGATAACGACAGTATAAAGGAACGCCTTTGTCAAGTGACCGTTACTGACGACTCGGTAATGCTTGATTTCGGCTCGGCCATATTTAAGGACAATGGGCATAGCGAGGCTTTAACAGTGGAAGAACTTTCCGACTATGTGGGCTTTGAAAGCGACGACGTCAAGTTCGATATCGAGGCTGACGAGGAGAACAGCTCAAAATTTTATCTCAAACTCAGTCAAGAAAACGAATGGGACAAGCTTATCGATAAGAGCACAAAAGTTGACGACGTTTATTTTTACAAGCTGAAATTCAAGCAGAAAGAAAGCTTCTATGGTGAAACAGGCGAAGAGATAAAGCTTTCGGGGGCTGTTGCCATAAAAATGACAAAGGCCGATGAGAACTATTCAGTGCAGCTTATAACGGCGAAATCTTTTGACGAAAAAACCAAGAGCTTTGAGATCAAACTCGAGGGCGAAAACGGCGAATTTATCGGCGGCAATAATACTATCAAGGTCTTTAACGGCAAATCTGCGGTGGTGAATTTCAAGCCTGCGCAGTATTATAGTTTCAAAGGCTTTAAGATAGACAACGACGAGATAAAAGAGATAAAGGCCGAAGATACGGACTTTGACAACGGCGTTTACAGCTATACGATCGAAAACGTAACGAAAGATATGACTGTCACAGCAATAACTGAAAATATCGTCATAGGCAGCGTTTCTATCAACGACCCTGCAAGCATATGGTATCCAAAGGACAAGGTCATTGACTTTGATATTTCATATTATCCTGCCGAAGCCGAGAACACCCTCAATGTGTGTACTGATAACAAAATCGTTGAGCTTAGATATAACAAGGCAAGCGGCAAATGTACACTCGACCCTAAGGACTATGTTGGAACTGTAACAGTCAAGGCATACGACAATAATGGCAGCGCAGGAGCTGAGAAAACTTTCAAATTTACCGATACATATTACAATATCACAGGCAAGAAAGTTTCCTCTGACTGGTATCACAGCGCCGTGACATTTTCACCTGTTGATGGCACAGATCTTGAGATCAACGGCGAAAATTGTGATAGTTATTACGGCAAGACATTCGATCAGGAAGATAAATATAGTCTTGACCTGAAAGTCAAGAAGGGTGATAAAGTCCTCACAACGGACAGGATAGATTTTAATATCGACTTAAACGCCCCAGAAATGACCGCAGGAACAGACCTCGAAAAGCTTGACAGCAAGAATGGTGAAAAGCTTTATAGGAATTCCAAATGCAAATATTTTTATTTCACAGTCAAGGACATATGGAATGGAAAAGACGCTTTCAGTTCTGATAATAATTTGGACGTGAGCGTTAAAAATACTGGAGCAGTTCAGTCTGTTCAAGTTAAGGATATAAGCGGTGAGATCAGCGGTGAAAGCAATGTACATACTTTCAGAATACCGCTGGAGAGCGATGGTTATAAAAACACCGAGATAGAAGTATCCTATACAGACCAGTCAGGCAGAAAGTGCAGCCTTAAAAAGTCTATCGAGTGGGACAACATTGCCCCAGAGCTTGGACTTTTTATCGACCAAAACGGCGACCTCCAGTCAATTGAAGATAAGGCTTCTGTTGCAATAAGAGATAACTGCCTCTATTTCAAGGCCTCCGATGACAACCTTGCAGAGGTGAAAGCTTTTTATACTATTAATGGCAAAACAACGGATATCGACCTTACGGGATATAAGTCAGGTTTAGATAAAAAGATAATTTTCAATGAAGTGGGCGTTTATAAGCTCACTATCTCCGCAAAGGATCGCTCAAACGCTCCTGTTGAAAAGACTTTCACAGTTGAGTATAACGATCGCAACGTTGAAATAAAGCTTTATGCCGACGGCAAAGAAGTAAAGGGCGGAGAGTTTTTCAACCCGAAGTCTAAAACACAGGACTTTACTTTCAAGATCAATACCGAAAATTCTTTCCCAATCGCAGACGAGTGCGAAGTTCTTCTTGTAAAGGACAGCTCTGTCGAGCGAAAGACTTTTAAAAACGGCGAGGTAAGCTTCACAGCCGATCAGGGCAATTACAATTATATCCTCATTTCGGGCGCATATAAAGTAGATAAGGGCGACAGGTTCACTTATCGAGTCAACAATATCTGTGTTGACGGCACAGCTCCGCAATTTGAAAGAATGGCAACTGACGACTGTTATTTCTCAAGCTTTTATGACACAGTTTTCGTTAAGGGCGAGAGAATGTTAAGGCTTTATATCTCCGATAATGTCAGTGGTATAACAAAAGCGCAGGTCAATTGCGAAAAGGCTGAGGGCTATGACGATAAGTATTCCTCACAGTCCTTTGAATTTGACCAGCAGAATATCAAAATCGATGAACAGACGGGCAGCAAGTATGTTGACATTAGAATTGAGGCGGACTTTGCAGGCAAGATAGACCTTGTTTTGTATGATAAGGCAGGAAATGTTTCTGACACGATCACCACAAATTTCAAAGGCAATGAGTTTTTTGCCGTAGATGCCACAAACCCTGTTATCTCCGATATGACTATTTCGGGCGACAATGTAAAGGACAATTATTATAATTCGGAAAGCAAAGCCGAATTTAACGTAACGGAAGATTTTCTTAACTATGAAAATTCCGTGCTCTATATCACAAAGCAGACCGCTGAGAAAGCAGAGTATGAGCAGTTCACAGTCAAGGAGCTTTTGGACAATACAGACGGCGTTTACAGCTGTAAAAAGAACGGTTCGGTTTACGATTTCACAGTAAACGCAAATGAAGAAGTCAAGTACACTATCAAGATGATAGCGGCGGACGAAGTTGGCCACAGCGACGAAAAGACGATCGAATTTTATGTGGATAAAACAAAGCCGGAGGTCGAATATCTCCGCAATTCACACAATATCCCTGCAGACGATAACGGCAAGATAAAGTCCTCACAGGATATAAGCTTTGATATCGCTCTCACGGATAATGTCAGCGGACTTAAAGAATATTACTATGAGTTCACCCCTGTCAAGGGCAAGGAAGGCACAACTCAAAGCTATGAGAGCCAAGTAATATCTCTTGACGGACAGATAGGCAGCAGCACTGTTAAAGTCACATTTCCTTTCAAGGACGATACAGTTTTCTATGGCACTTTGACCCTTTATGTAACAGACAACTGTGGCAATACTAACACCTATGTGCTTTCGGAAAACACCGCAGGCGATGACAAAAACTGCACTATCATTATCGGCAGCGCAAAGCCTAAGATAGCCGTAAAATATGACAACAAAAACGGCGCTTCAAACGGCTCTGCAACATATTACAGCAAGGCGAGAAAGGCTGAGATAACAGTTTCCACAGCCGATTTCTCAGAGGATAAAACTTTCGTTATCGTCACAAAGGACGGCAAAAAGACCATCAAGACTTTCAAGGAGCTTGGCTATACCTATAAAGAGCAGGGCGGACAGTCTTATTACACCACAAAATATGACTTCACAGCCGACGGCGTTTACAACCTTTCCGTAGATGCAAAGGACGAGATCGGCAACACAGCAGATCAATTCTCAGAAAGCTTTGTTATCGATAAAACAGCGCCAACAGTCAAGGTTCAGTTTGATAACAACAACGCAAGAAATGCAAAGTATTTCGGCCGTGACCGTACCGCAACTATCACCATCACAGAGCGCAATTTTGACGCCGACAAGGTAACATTCACAGGCGAGGGCTATTCAAAGTCCGTCAAGTGGAAAAATAGCGGCGATACCCATACTGCCGAGATAAAATTCTCAGACGAAAAGAATTACACCTTCGGCGTTTCCTGCAAGGATCTTGCGGAAAATTCATCAAGAGATATCACAAGCGGACAGAAAGCCGTAAGCGATTTTGTAATCGACAAGACCGCACCAACAGGCACTATCTCAATAAACGGCGTTTCAGATTGGTCGGGCTTCTTTGGTGGAATAACATTTTCACGCTTCAGCGATAAGGCTCTCGATGGTAGCCTTTCGTCAGCAGACAACCTCAGCGGCGTTGAGTCCGCTCAGTATATCATCGCATATGATGAAAAGACTATCGGCGAACTTTCAAGTGAAACAGGCTGGAAAAACAGCTCAGATATCACACTTGACAACAATACTCAGTCTGTCGTGTATGCAAAGATAACAGACTTGACAGGCAACGTAAGCTACATAAACACAAACGGCATTATAGTTGATACAAAGTCCCCTTCTATCGCAATTTCGGGCACGAACAGCTCTAAAATTTACAACGGCTCTGTACCTGTAAACATCAGCGTAAAGGAAGCTATCGCTGAAAATAACGTTTATTCGGGACTTAAAACAGTTTCCTATCGTGTAAGAAACGGCGGCAGAGTTACGCAGAGCGGCACCCTTTACAGCTTCACAGCAAAGGACGACACAAGAAAGAGCGACCTTTCAACAGGCTGGACAGGCAGCATAACAGTTGACTCTGCACAGAACAATTCAAATGATATCACAGTCGAGGTCACAGCTTATGACAACAGCGGAAATTATTCCACACAGAACATAAGCCTTAAAATCGACACTACAGCGCCGACTATCACAGTCGCATATGACAACAATAACCCCGACGCTTCCTATACGGATATCTATAAGGGCGACAGAACAGCGCACATCACTATCAGAGAGCGCAATTTCGATCCCGATAAGGTGAAGATAAGCATACAGTCTTCTTCCACAGCCCCTAAGATAAGCGGCTGGACGACAAATGAAAACAGCGCAGACCCAGATCAAACTACTCACACAGCACAAGTCACATTCTCTGCTGACGGCGATTATACATTTGATATATCCTGCACGGATAATGCTTCAAACGTCGCAAAGGACGCAGATTTCGGCAACTCAAAGTCGCCAAAGTCTTTCACGATCGACAAGATAAGACCTGCCATTGATGTGACATTTGACAAAAAGATCGCCGAAAAGGGCTTTTACAGCGGTTCAAGACTTTGCACAGTCACAGTAAACGAGCACAACTTTGATGAAAAGCGTATGAAGATAGCCCTCACTTCCACAAAGGACGGCAAGGTCGTTGAGACGCCGACAATAGGCAAGTGGAAGTCAAAGGGCGATACTCATACCGCCGAGATAAGCTTCACAAAGGACGCAGATTACACAGTTGCAGTTACAGGTCGTGACAAGGCAGGCAACGAGTGCGCTCAGCAGGCTTCATACAGCTTCACTATCGACAACACAGAGCCGACCCTCGCAATAAGCGGCATTGAGCCAAATTCAGCAAACAACGGCGACAAGCTCAGCCTTAGCGTTACGGCGGCTGACATCAATCTCAGCTCTGCGGACGTTTACCTCAAGTACATCGCCGCAGACCAAAAGGGCTATAAGGAAAACACCCTCAAGCCGACCGAGAAAAAGAAGGATGGCGGAGAGACTTTCACCTTTGACGACCTCAAGGACGACGGAATTTACACACTTTACTGCACAGTAAAGGACAAATCTGAAAACATCTGCAAGGCCGCTGATATCAACGGCAAGGACGTAAAATTCGACGGCGAAGAGGTTATGACGTTCTCTGTAAACCGAAACGGCTCAGTATTCACATTCGACGAAAACACCGCCGATAACAACGGCAAGTATCTTGTAGCTCCCTCGAGAGTTGTGATCTATGAGACCAACGTTGACGAAGTTCTTCCGCAGGATACCACAATAAATGTGTTCAGAGACAACAAGAACCTTGACCTTGACAAGAGCGGATATAAGCGTGAAAAGGTCAGCAAGGATGGCGAATGGTATCAGTACAAGTACACTATCGAGCGTGATGTCTTTGCGGACGACGGCGTATACAACATTGCAGTCGTTTCCACAGATAAGGCTGAGAACATTTCCGACAGCGCAAGCAAGGGCGCAGAGCTTAGCTTTGCGGTAGACACCACGGCTCCTGTCTGCGTAGTATCAGACTTTGAGAGCGGCAAGGTATACAACACCGCAAAGAAAGACGTAAAAATGAGCGTTACAGACAACGTTGCACTTTCCGAGGTATCAGTAAAGATAAACGGCGAGGACGCATACAGCTGGGATACAGACCAAGTAACGCAAATGCAAAAGAGCGCAGAGCCATTCACATTCTCGATAAACGCAAACAACGGTGAAGAGCTCAGCGTTGAGGTATCCTACAAGGATATGGCAGGCAACTCAAGCAAGCAGACCTTTGACAACGTTCGTGTAACAACGAGCCGTTGGGTACTGTTCTACACAAACAGACCGCTTCTTATCGGTTCTGCGGCAGGACTGCTTGTTGTGATAATTCTCATTATCGTTCTTATCGTGAGAAAGAAACGACGCTTCTAATTTGAATGAGGAATGAGGAATTAAGGTATCGCCTTTGGCGATGAATTATTGATTTTTTTTGAGGCGACCATTGGTCGCCTCTTTTTTTTGTTTGCCTATGTTGTGGGAATATCAAAAAAACGGACAAACGATTTTTCGTCTGTCCGTTTTCTTATATTTCGTACTTTATTACTTTGTTATCTTGTCCTTGCCGCCCATGTACATTCTCAGTGGCTCAGGGATATTAACTGTTCCGTCAGCATTGAGATTGTTCTCAAGGAATGCGATAAGCATTCTTGGAGGTGCAACAACTGTGTTGTTAAGAGTGTGAGCAAAATACTTTGTGCCGTCCTCTGCCTTTATCCTTATGCCAAGACGTCTTGCCTGTGCGTCGCCAAGATTTGAGCATGAACCAACTTCAAAATACTTCTTCTGTCTTGGGCTCCATGCCTCAACGTCACAGCTCTTTACCTTGAGGTCTGCAAGGTCGCCTGAGCAGCACTCAAGTGTTCTTACAGGGATATCGAGTGAACGGAAGAAATCAACAGAATTTTGCCACAGCTTGTCATACCATGCCATGCTATCTTCAGGCTTGCAGACAACTATCATTTCCTGCTTTTCAAACTGGTGTATTCTGTAAACGCCTCTCTCTTCAATACCGTGTGCGCCAACTTCTTTTCTGAAGCATGGTGAATAGCTTGTGAGAGTCTTTGGAAGCTCACCCTCTGGAATGATAGTGTCGATAAATCTGCCTATCATTGAATGCTCAGAAGTACCGATGAGATAAAGATCCTCTCCCTCTATCTTGTACATCATGCCTTCCATTTCAGAAAAGCTCATAACGCCTGTAACAACGTCTGAACGTATCATGTAAGGAGGGATGAAATATGTGAAACCTCTGTCTATCATGAAATCTCTTGCATATGAAAGAATTGCAGAATGAAGTCTTGCAATGTCGCCCATAAGATAATAGAAGCCGTTTCCTGATGTTCTTCTTGCACTGTCAAGATCAATGCCGTTAAAGCTTTCCATAATGTCAACGTGATATGGAATCTCATAGTCAGGAACAACAGGCTCGCCGAACTTTTCGATCTCTACGTTCTCGCTGTCGTCCTTGCCTATAGGAACGCTTGGGTCGATTATGTTAGGGATAACGAGCATTCTCTCACGTATCTTAGCTTCAAGGTCTTTTTCCTTTTCAGCCATAGCGTCAAGTTCAGCACCGATAGCGGATACCTCAGCCTTTACTTTCTCAGCTTCGTCCTTCTGACCCTTAGCCATAAGACCGCCTATCTGCTTGCTCATTACCTTTCTTTTATTTCTCAGCTCGTCAGCCTTTGTCTTGGCTGCTCTGTATTCCTCGTCAAACTGAGCCACCTCGTCAACAAGAACGAGCTTTTCGTCCTGAAACTTCTTCTTGATGTTTTCCTTGACAAGCTCAGGATTTGTACGGATAAGCTTAATATCTATCATTTTACATACTCCTTTTAGCTGACGCAAAAAAATTTCCTTACGTCGCAATATTTATCCTTTTAATAATATCACTAAAAGGAGATTTTGTCAAGACAAAGCCCCTTTAAAACAGGCTTTTGAAACAGGTTTTGAGAGAACTTTTTTCATAGATGAAATATTATCATGATATAAGTAACAGTGCGAATTTCATAAAAACTATTGACATTTTGTATCAAACGTTTTATAATTATAAGGTGAATGTGTTCGTTATGGGCGTATTGTGCCATGACGGCAGAAAAGCCTCTGGGCTTAATAAATTTATCAGGAGGATTAAAGGTGCGAAAAGTTAAAAAACCCGTGTTTTTTATCGTGCTTTTGTGTATAATTGCATTTGGATATCTTACTTATGCAGGAATACATACTCAGTACGGAGATATAAAAACAAGCTATATCAAGGGAGTTGAAGATATCCGCTGGGGTATCGATATTCAGGGCGGCGTAAATGCTACGTTTGAACCTGCCGATAATTACGACGCTACAAAGGAAGAAATGGACGCTGCAAAGGCTGTTATCGAGCAAAGACTTGTAAGCCTTAATATCACAGACAGCGAGGTCTATGTAGACTATAAGAAAAATAAGGTAATGGTTTCATTCCCATGGCAGGCTAACGAAGAAAGCTTTGACCCTGAGGCTGCCGTTTCTGAGCTTGGCGAAACTGCAAAGCTTGTATTCAGAAAGGGTAAAGAAGAAAAAGGCGAGCAGGTGCTTACAGGAAATGACGTTAAAAAGGCTGAGGTAAGACAAACTCAGGACGAAACTACAGGAAATATCAAGTATGTTGTAAGCCTGACACTCAATAACAGCGGTAAAAAAGCTTTTGCCGATGCTACAACTGAGCTTGCCGGAAAAGGCTCTATCTCTATCTGGATGGACGATAAGTGCATTTCTGCCCCAAGCGTAAATTCAGCTATTACTGACGGCGAGTGCGTTATCGAGGGCAACTTCACATATGATTCTGCAAAAGCTCTTTCAGATAAGATAAATGCAGGTTCTATCCCATTCGACCTTAAAACAACAAGCACGAACATCATTTCACCTACACTTGGTGAGGGTGCAAAAAATGCAATGGTCATCGCAGGACTTATCGCATTTATCGTTATCGCTGCATATATCATCGTTATCTATAAGCTGCCGGGCTTTGTTGCGTCTATCGCACTTATAGGTCAGGTAATAGGTTCTATTGCTTGTATCACAGGCTTCTTTGGAAATATCGACAGCTTTACGCTGACTATCCCTGGTATCGCAGGTATTATCCTTTCTATCGGTATGGGCGTTGACGCTAACGTTATCACAGCCGAGAGAATAAAGGAAGAGCTTAACAACGGCAAGACCCTTAACGGAGCTATAGAGCTTGGCTATAAGAGAGCATGGAGCGCAGTATTCGACGGAAACATCACAGTAGTATTCGTTGCAATAATCCTTATGGGTGCCTTCGGACCTACAGACAGCGTTTTCGGAACACTTCTCAGCCCTGTATTCTCAGTATTCGGCGCAAGCACAGCAGGTACTATCTATTCACTTGGATATACTCTCCTTGTAGGTATCCTCCTGAACTTTGTATTCGGTATCTTCTGTTCAAGACTTATGCTTTCGTCCCTCTCAAAGTTCAAGTGCTTTAAGAAACGCAAGCTTTACGGAGGTGCTGAAATAAATGAGTAAAGAAAGAAAGACCCTGAATGTTGTGGGTCACAGCAAGTTATTTTATTCCATATCATGTGCACTTATCGCAATTTTTATCATTCTTACATTCGTTATAGGTCTTAACGTGGCTATCGAGTTCAAAGGCGGTACAGTTTTGACTTATACCTATGAGGGCGATATAAAAACTTCTGACGTTTCAAATACCGTTTCTGACAGTATCGGAGATAAATGTACAGTAACTCTTGGCGAAAACACAGGAAACGCAGGAAAGACAGTAGAGATAAAATTCTCATCAACAAAGGGTATAAGCGATGATAAACAGAATACCCTGAAAACAGCCCTTGAAAAGGATTTTCCTGATAATAACATAGAAGTTTATGAGTCAAACGACGTTGCAGCTTCAAGCGGTATGAACTTCTTCTTCAAGTGCCTTGCTGCTTGTGCACTGGCAATGGTCATCACTATCATTTATATCGGTTTCAGATTTAAGAAGATAGGCGGTATTTCAGCAGGTGTGTTCTCAGTAGTTGCCCTTGCACACGATATGTGCATGGTCTATGGCTGCTTTGTAATATGCAGATTTGACATCAACGCAAACTTTATGGCAGTTCTGCTGACTATCCTTGGATATTCTATCAACGCAACTATCATCATTTACGATAGAATCAGAGAGAATGAAAATCTCCTTGGCAACAAAATGGAGCTTGAGGATCTTGTAAACCTCTCCATTACTCAGACAATGGGACGTTCTATCCATACAACTGTTACAACAGTTCTTGCTATGGCTACAGTTTGTATCGTCTGCATAATCTGCGGAGTAACATCTATTCTGAGCTTTGCTTTCCCACTTATCATCGGTATGATATCAGGTGTCTATTCTTCTAACTGTATCGCACCTACACTGTGGGTACATTGGAAAAAACATCAGGCAAAGAAGTCACATGCAGGTTCAAAAACAGGCAGCGCAAAGAAAAAGGCTTCAAGAAGATAAAATTTTATGGACGGTATGTTAAACATATCGTCCATTTTTTTATGTGATATTCTATTTTTAACACTCCATATCATGGATAAGTCCGCAGTTTCGCATGGAGATAGTTCCGTTATTGCCTGTTATATAATGGTCAAGAACTGTCACACCTAAACATCTCATATATCTCATGACCTCACGGGTGAGAGTAACGTCCTCCTGAGAGGGGGTGTTGGGTGAGTCAGGGTGATTGTGGGCAAGGATAACAATATCAGTGCCGCTGTTGAGAACGGCTTTTGTAAGCTCACGAAAATCAACAGGGGTAAATCTCGCACCGCCTGCGGATATGTCTGTTACGCTCTTTATGTGAAAGCCAGAGTCGATACAAATTACCTTGAACTTCTCCTGCTTTTCGTTTCTGAAACAGTTGTTTACAAAACTCAGCGCCGCAGATATGTTTCTAATGTCTATCCTGCTGTCTGTGACAGTGGAGCAGTAGTTTATAAGCTCTCTGAAAAATAAAAGTGAGTTTGCAGAACTTTCGCCCATGTCCTTTACCGAAGAAAGCTCCTCCACAGAAGCGTTAAGAACGCTGTTTAAGCTTCCGAACTTTTTTATAAGCTCGTGCGCAATATCATTGGTGTTCTTTCTCGGCACAATGTAAAATAAAAGCATTTCAAGTATCTCATGTTCGGAAAAGCCCTTGAAATTTCCCGATTCTTTGAAACGCTTCCTCATTCTCTCTCTGTGTCCGCCGTGGTCTGCTTGACTGCTCATTTTATCACCTCTTATACAAGTATAAAATATCCGCACTTTTTTGTCAATAAAAAACCATTGTGACTTTATTCTTTACAGATAATTTCAGCAAGAGGGTAAGCTAATAATATTTAGAGAATTTTATTAATAGATCACAAATAGCGTAAAATGCTAAAAAAAGCTTCAAAAATATCAAAAGTGTCTGTGCGAAATGACGTTGAAAAAGGTTGTTTTTTTATGATATAATGAAATGGTAACTATTATATTATGGAGATGTTTTTATGACAGACCTGACGGTGGGAAAACCGTGGACAGTGCTGTGGAAATTTTCCCTGCCTATGTTCGTGAGCGTGATATTTCAGCAGATGTATTCCATTTTCGACAGTATCATAGCAGGAAAATTCGCAGGCGAGGACGCTCTTGCGGCAGTTGGTGCGTCTTATCCTATAACAATGATATTTATGGCGTTTGCAGTGGGAAGCAATGTTGGCTGTTGTGTGGTGATATCTCAATTTTTCGGTGGAAAAGAGTTCTCAAAGGTAAAAACTGCGTCAACTACTACTATAATTTCATGTACGGTACTTGCGACAGTGCTGACGATCTTCGGACTTGCGTTCTCTACTCCTCTTATGAGAATGATAAACACGCCCGATAACATCTTCCGTGACGGCGAGCTTTA
This sequence comes from Ruminococcus sp. AF17-1AC, assembly GCF_003461385.1. Lineage (NCBI taxonomy): Bacteria > Bacillati > Bacillota > Clostridia > Eubacteriales > Oscillospiraceae > Ruminococcus > Ruminococcus sp. AF17-1AC. The sequence continues at coordinate 16,921 of NZ_QTWZ01000008.1, read as the reverse complement.
TCTGAAGATCTATATCGCAGGTCTTATCTTCCTGTTTCTTTATAACGTGGGTACAGGTATTTATAACGCAATGGGCGACTCGAAAACACCATTGTATCTCCTTATCGGCTCATCAGTTGGAAACGTTGTTCTCGACTATGTGTTCGTGAAGTTCTTTAAATGGGGTGTGGCAGGCGTTGCATGGGCTACTTTTATCGCTCAGGGAGTGGCTTGCGTGTTCTCACTGCTTATTTTGGTGAAGAAAACCGCAGAAATTAAAACAGAGGATAAACCACCGCTGTTTTCAGGAAAAATACTTAAAAAGATAACCCTTTATTCTATACCTAGTATTTTACAGCAGAGTTTTATCTCAGTGGGAAATATCTTTGTGCAGTATCTTGTAAACAGCTTCGGCTCGTCTTGTATCGCAGGATATTCTTCTGCAATAAAGCTAAATACCTTTGCTATAACAAGCTTTACAACGCTTTCTAACGGGCTTTCAAGCTTTGTTGCACAGAATTACGGTGCAGGCAGGAACGATAGGATAAAAAGCGGATATAAAGCAGGACTTGTTATCTCGGCTATCGTGGCAGTGCCTTTTATACTCTGCTTTTTCTGTATGCCAAAAACTATGATAAATCTGTTTCTTGACGACGGCGGAACAAAAGCCGTTGAGATAGGCACAACATTTTTGAGAATAATATCGCCTTTCTATGTGTTTGTGGGCATAAAAATAATGTCAGACGGAGCATTGAGAGGTAAGGGTGCAATGCAGTATTTTATGATATCAACTTTTACGGACTTGATACTCAGAGTAGTGCTTGCGTTCGTGTTGGCAAGACCATATGGGTCAACGGGAATATGGCTGTCATGGCCGATAGGTTGGCTTGTATCAACAGTGTTGTCAGTGGTGTTTGCGAGAGTGAAAGTGATGAAAAAGGAATTGAATGAGGAATGAGGAGTGAGGAGTGAGGAATGGCAAAGCCAACCGAACAAATCACAAGTAATAAGTAAAATAAAGAGCCGATCACAGCGATTTTGCGGCATAACAAACCATGGCGTAAACCTTGGCTAAAACAACGTAACTCCGATTAGCAAAGACTAAATTAAAAAAAAGTTCTCAATAATGATGTTGACAAGTTTAATTAAATGTTGTATGATTATAAGAATAATAAATTAAGAATTCAAAATGTTTGCGGGAGGTTAATTTATGCTGGATACTAATGTAAACAATAAGTTTGGTAAAGAGGGTCTTACCTTTGATGACGTTCTCCTTATCCCGGGCGAGTCGGATTGTACACCTGATATGGTGGATATCCATACACACCTTACTAAGGATATAGTCCTCAATACACCTATAATGACATCTGCTATGGATACAGTCACAGAGTCAAAAATGGCTATCGCTATCGCAAGAGAGGGCGGTATCGGTATTATTCATAAGAATATGACTATCGCTCAGCAGGCAGAAGAGGTGGATAAGGTAAAGCGTTCTGAAAACGGCGTTATCGTTAATCCTTTCTCTCTTACAGCCGATAAAACTGTTGCTGAAGCTGATAAGCTCATGGGCAAGTATAAGATCTCCGGCGTGCCTATAGTCGATGAGGAAGGCAAGCTCGAGGGTATCCTCACTAACAGAGATCTTAGATTTATCACTGATTTTGAAAATATCAAGATCGGTGACGTTATGACTAAGGAAAACCTCGTTACTGCTCCTGTTGATACGGATCTTGAAGGCGCTCAGAAGATACTTATGAAGCATAAGATCGAGAAGCTTCCTCTTGTTGATGCAAACGGCGTTCTTAAGGGTCTTATCACTATCAAGGATATTGAAAAGGCTGTTCAGTATCCAAATTCCGCAAGAGACAAAAAGGGCAGACTTCTTTGCGGTGCTACTATCGGCATGACTAACGATATTCTTGAAAGAGTTGCCGCTCTCGTTGAAGCTCAGGTAGACGTTCTCGTTCTTGACTCTGCTCATGGTCATTCTATGAACGTTATAAATTGTCTTAAAAAAGTTAAGGCCGCTTTCCCTGATACACCGGTTATTGCAGGTAATATCGCTACTGCCGAAGCCGCCAGAGCACTTTGCGAAGCAGGTGCTGACGCTATAAAGGTCGGTATCGGCCCTGGTTCTATCTGTACTACCCGTGTAGTCGCTGGTATAGGTGTTCCTCAGGTCACTGCAGTTTATGACGCTGCTTGCGCTGCTGCTGAGTATGGTATTCCTGTTATTGCTGACGGCGGTATCAAGTATTCAGGCGATATTGTTAAGGCTCTTGCTGCCGGTGCAAACGTTGTAATGCTTGGTTCACTCCTCGCAGGCTGTGACGAAGCTCCAGGCGAAACTGAGATCTATCAGGGCAGACAGTTCAAGGTATACAGAGGCATGGGTTCTCTTGCCGCTATGAATAAAGGCTCAAAGGACAGATATTTCCAGACAAACTCAAAGAAGCTCGTTCCAGAGGGCGTTGAGGGTCGTGTGGCTTATAAGGGTCCGGTTTCAGATACTATCTTCCAGCTCGTTGGCGGTATCCGTTCAGGTATGGGCTATTGCGGTTGTCATACTATTGCAGAGCTTGGCGAAAAGGCTAAGTTCATCAGAATAACAGGCGCAGGTCTTAAGGAGTCACACCCACACGATATTTATATCACAAAGGAAGCTCCAAACTATTCCGCAGGTATCTAATAGAATTTTATATACAAAAAGAGCAGAGATCTCGTTTCTCTGCTCTTTTTTGCATTATTTTGTAGGGGAAAACAGCGTTCGCCCGCAGTTTCAAAGTTTTTTTTCTGAAAAAAATTACTCCATAAATTCTCCTAAAAGACCACTTGCAATTGCTACAGTTTCAGGACATGGACGCTTCTGATAGTATTCTTTTGTGCGCTTTGCAGGGTCAGGGTCACTAGGTCCGCTCAGACCAAGAAGCTCACGGCAGATGATAGTGTCAGAGCCAAGCTCTTCCTTGAAACGCTTTGCAAAAAGCTGAACACGCTCATAATCCTTGCCCTTTGCCGCTCTGTCACTGCCTATGGTGTTGCCAAATTTCAATCCAAGCACCATGACTGCACCTGTAAATGCTCCGCAGACCTCTCTCATTCTGCCTATTCCACCGCCAAAGCCCGAAGCTATCTTGTATGCAGTTTCGCTGTCAAGTCCGATATCCGCAGCCCATGCGCCTACTACCGCCTGTGAACAGTTGTAGCCCTCCATGAAAAGAGCCTTTGCTGCCGCTGCTTTTTCCTTATTCATTTAAAAAACTCCTTTTTTGTCATATATTGATCTTCATTATAGCACAGCTTTAAGTTTTTTTCAAGACGTATTATTGGTTAGTATAGTCTACGTCAAATTGCATAAAATTTTGCCATAAAATTTTGCAATATTTTTATATTGTTAGACAAAACTAACCTATTGACAAATGTACACTAACGTGGTATACTTTAATCACAGCAAGGGAAAAGCTGCAAAGAATAACGCAGATAAAGCGAAAACGCTGGTCTGTGGAAAAGTAAAAAAATGATATCTAAATAAGGAGGACAAAAATTATGTCAAAGTTTGTATGTTCAGTATGCGGTTATGTTTATGAGGGCGAGGCTGCTCCTAAGGAGTGTCCAATCTGCCACGCACCAGCAGAAAAGTTCAATAAAGTAGAAGAAACAGCTATCACATGGGCTGACGAGCATAAGGTAGGCGTTGCAGAGGGTCTTGATGAGGAAGTTGTTGCAGGTCTTAGAGAGAACTTCAACGGCGAGTGCTCTGAGGTAGGTATGTATCTTGCAATGGCAAGAGTAGCTTACAGAGAAGGCTATCCTGAGGTAGGTATGTACTATGAGAAGGCTGCTTATGAAGAGGCAGAGCATGCTGCTAAGTTCGCAGAGCTTCTGGGCGAGGTAGTAACACCTTCTACAAAGAAAAATCTCGAGATGAGATATATGGCTGAGAACGGCGCTTGCGAGGGCAAGATGAAGCTTGCTAAGAGAGCAAAGGAGCTTGGCTATGACGCTATCCATGACACAGTTCATGAAATGGCTAAGGACGAAGCAAGACATGGCTGCGGCTTCAAGGGTCTGCTTGACAGATATTTCGCTAACAAGTAATTTATCTTAAAACTGTATAAATTAAAGATTACGACGAATTTTTCCCGAAAAAGGCAGAGGTATTTGAAAAAATACTTCTGCCTTTTTGTTTTATAAAGCCGTTATAAAGACTCAAATCTATTGCAAATGACGTAAAACTGTGGTATAATATTTTAGTATGATAAAATAACGCTTTAGGAGATGATAGTGTGATAGAAACACTGGCGGCGGAAACTGCGACCTTGCAGAACGTTTATGCTCCCTTGCCTTTTAAGGTGCATATGATATTCTGCGTTATCGCTACGCTTTTATATATAACTCAGTTCATAAGGAAAGGCTCTTGTCATTATCTTACATTAATGATAGCTATCGACCTTACTATAGTTACTCAGTTTACCACAAAAAGCGTTGTTATCGGTATGCTTTTCGGCGCAGAGGTAGCGCTTCTTGCGGCAACAGCTTTTATTTCCCATAGGTTTGCTAAAAAGCAGAAAGCTTTGGAGAATGCCGGGGAAAAGTCGGAAACTGCTCAAAAGGAAGATGAAGAATGAAAATAGTTATACTTGACTCTGAAACAGTTTCAAGAAACGATGTGTCGCTGGAGGGTATAACAGTCCTTGGTGAAAGCATTGTTTATGGTTTTACACCAAATGAACAGGTCGCAGAAAAGATAGGCGACGCTGACGCTGTTATATGTAACAAGTGCCTTATAACAGAGGAGGTATTCTCAAAGTGCAAAAACCTGAAATACGTCGGTCTTTTTGCAACGGGATATAATAATGTTGACCTATCCGCCGCAGACAGGCATGGTGCGGTGGTCTGCAATGTGCCTGCATATTCAACAAATGCGGTGGCACAGCATACTTTTGCGCTTATCCTCAACTATTTCAGCAAGATAAGAGAATATGCCGAGAAAGTTGACGAGGGCGGCTGGGTGAATTATAAGCTGTTTTCATATTTTGGTATTCCTACCTATGAGCTTGCTGGAAAAACCATTGGTATAGTAGGCTATGGCGACATAGGAAAGAAAGTTGCTGAGATAGCAAGAGCGTTCGGCATGAAGGTCATCACCTTTACACGTTCACCCCAGAAAATAACTGACGGCACGCCTGCGGTAAGCCTTGAAGAACTTCTAAAGACCTCTGATATAGTGACGCTCCATTGTCCTCTTACAAAGGATAATGAGAAAATGATAAATGCCGAAAGCCTTGGCATGATGAAAAAGTCAGCATTTTTCGTCAACACTGCAAGGGGCGGTCTTGTGGACGAAAAGGCTCTTGCACAGGCTCTTGAAAATGAAGTCATTGCAGGGGCAGGAATTGATGTTCTCACAAACGAGCCAATGGGTGAAGACTGCCCTCTCAGAAACGCAAAGAACTGCACTGTTACCCCACATATAGCGTGGGCGCCAAAGCAGACGAGAGAAAGGCTTCTTGAAACTGTTGCGCAGAACTTGAAAATGTGGATAGAGGGTACGCCACAGAACGTTGTCAACGGAAAATAACAATAAGGACATGATAAAAATGATAGATATGACAAAAAAGAAAAGAGTTGTGGTAAAGGTAGGAACTTCTACTCTTACTCACAGCACGGGGCTTCTTAATATACGCCGTGTGGAACAGCTCGTTAAAACTCTTGCCGATCTGCAAAATGCAGGACATGAGATAATCCTTGTATCAAGCGGTGCGGTGGGTCTTGGCAGAGCAAAGCTGGGCATAAAGGAAAGACCAAAGGACACTCCCACAAGACAGGCTTGTGCGGCGGTGGGTCAGTGTGAGCTTATGTATCTTTACGATAATCTTTTCTCTGAATACAGTCTTAATGTGGCTCAGCTTCTGCTTACAAAGTATATTCTTCTGGAAGACAGAAAGATAAACGTGCAGAATGCCCTTAACCGTATCATAGAGCTTGGCTCTATCCCTATCGTGAACGAGAACGATACGGTGTCTATTGATGAGCTGGAGCTTGAAATGGGCGAGAACGATTCTCTTGCGGCAAATGTTGCGGTGCTTGCTAATGCAGATCTGCTTATAATAATGTCTGATATCGAGGGACTTTTTGACAAAGACCCTCATAAGTATGACGACGCTGAGCTTATCCCTGTTGTGCCTGAGATAACGGAGGAGATAAAGGCTATTGCAGGGGGTGCAGGTTCTTCACTTGGCACAGGCGGAATGGCGACAAAGATAAAAGCCGCTGAGATATGCAAAAATGGCGGAATAGATCTTATCATAATGAATGGCAGAGATCCAAGACATTTGTATAAGGTATTTGAAAATAAACCTATAGGAACACTTTTTACAGCTAACGGGGAGGTATAGTAAAAATGAGTTATATCGATATTTTGGGACAGAAAGCAAAAGCTTGCAAAAAGGATATCGCCTTCGCCTCAACAACACAGAAAAATGACGCACTTCTTGAGATCACACATATCCTGAGAGTTTGCAAGGACGATATTATCGAAGCAAACAAGGTTGACCTTGAAAATGGCAGAATGAGAAAAATGTCAGAAGCAATGCTTGACAGACTTGCACTCAATGACAGCCGTATCGAGGGCATGGCAAAGGCTTGCGAGGAGCTTGCACAGCTTGACGACCCTGTTGGCGAGGTAGTTTCAGGCTCAACAAGACCTAACGGCATGAAGATCGAAAAGGTAAGAGTGCCAATGGGCGTTATAGGCATTATTTTTGAAGCCAGACCTAACGTTACTGTAGACGGCGCTATACTTTGCCTTAAAAGCGGAAACGCTGTTATACTCAGGGGCGGAAAAGAAGCAATAAACTCAAACAAAATGCTTGCCGACCTTATGAGAAAGGCTGTTGAAAGGGCAGGCTTCAGCCCTGACATCATTCAGCTTGTGGAGGACACTGACAGAGGCATCGCTCTTGATATGATGAAAGCCAATGATTATATTGATGTCCTTATCCCAAGGGGAGGCGCACAGCTTATAAAGGCTGTTGTACAGTCTGCCACTGTGCCTGTTATCGAGACCGGCACAGGAAACTGTCACGTTTATGTTGATGCAAGTGCGGATATAAAAATGGCTGTGAACATTGTTGATAACGGCAAGACCTCACGTCCGTCTGTATGCAACGCAGTTGAAAGCTGTCTTGTTCACAGGGATATTGCGGAGGATTTTCTCCCGAAGCTTAAAGAAAGACTTGACAAGCACCACGTTGAGATAAGAGGCTGTGAGCTTACAAGGCAGATACTTGGTCCTGAGAACGTTACTCCTGCTGATGATGACGATTATGCAACAGAGTTTCTTGACTATATAATCTCTATCAAGGTCGTTGACGACATGGCGGAGGCACTTGAACATATCGACAGATTTTCTACAGGACATTCTGAGTGCATCGTTACGGAAAGCCTTTTTGCCGCACAGGAATTTCAGAAGAGAGTAGATTCTGCGGCAGTATATGTAAACTGCTCAACAAGATTTACAGATGGCGGAATGTTCGGCCTTGGTGCTGAGATAGGCATTTCCACTCAGAAGCTTCACGCAAGAGGTCCTATGGGTCTTAGGGAAATGACCACCACAAAGTATCTTATCTCTGGAAACGGACAGATAAGAGAATAGATATTAGTGAGGAATGAGGAATGAAGGTATCGCCTGCGGCGATGATTTCTCTGTAGGGGCGACCTTTGGTCGCCTGTCTGCTCTGATACTTTGATATATTACAAAAAAAGAGGTAATTATAATGATAAAAGCTATGAATATTTCTTATGAGATAGGCGATAAGCTTTATCTCAACATCACAAACAAGTGCCCATGCAACTGCACATTCTGTATTCGTCACAACGGTGACGGTGCTTATGGCTCTGACCCACTGTGGCTGGAACATCAGCCTACTGCCGAAGAGGTAATAGACAACATCAAAAAGCGTGACCTTGACAGCTACAAAGAAATTATTTTCTGCGGCTATGGCGAGCCTACCTGTGAGCTTGAAATACTCAAAGAAACTGCAAAATATATAAAGTCTGTTACAAAGACGCCTGTAAGACTCAACACAAACGGTCTTAGCGACCTTATCAACAAGCGTGAAACTCCTGCTGAGTTCAAGGGACTTGTTGATATAATCTCAATAAGCCTTAACGCTTCTGACGCAAAGGCTTATGACGAGGTAACAAGACCCTCATTCAAGGGCGTGAACTGCTTTGAAGAAATGCTCTCTTTTGCAAAAAGAGTGAAAGAGTTCGTGCCGGAGGTAATGCTCACTGTTGTGGATATAATCGGCGAAGAGGAGATAAAAAAATCTCAGGCGGTTGCTGACAGCGTGGGCATACATCTCAGAGTCAGAGAATATGTTGATTAATATTTCGTAAACAATATATTAAGTTTTATATTTGCTCAATATTCCGTTTTCAGCAAACATCTAAGTGATGTCGGAACAATAACCGAGTGCTGAAAACGGATATTTTTTTGTTCGATAATAAAAAGAAAGCTGGGTAGAAAAAATGGAAAAGGAAAAGATAAAACGTCTTGTTTTGCAGGCAGGACAGGGTGACAGAGCAGCTTTCGGAGAGCTTTATGAAGAAACGGGCAGGAGCGTATATTTCAACTGCCTGAAGCTTCTTGGAAATGCTCAGCAGGCAGAGGATATAACTCAGGACACTTTTATGAAAGCTCTTGAAAAGCTTGACAGCCTTAAAGAGCCTGAGAATTTCTCAGCGTGGGTGAATCGCATTGCCATAAACAACTGCAAAATGTATTTCAGGAAAAATCCCCGCACTGCGGAGGAGGAGTCGGAAAAGATAATCGATGATACGCCCGACAGCGAGCTTATCCCTGACGATTATGCCGACAGCGAAGAAAAACGCAGGATAATAATGAACATTATCGACACCGCTCTCACTGACGAACAGCGTCAGACAATAATACTTTTCTATTTTGATATGATGAGCGTGGCTGAGATAGCAGAGATAATGGAATGTTCTGTTGGCACTGTCACTTCCCGTCTTAGCGCTGCAAGAAAGAAGATAAGGGAGGCGGTGCTTATTTACGAAAAGAAAAACAATGACAGGCTTCATGCTGTTATTCCTATACCTGTTCTGTCAAAGATATTTATGCAGGAATGTCAGCATTTGAAGCTGCCTGAATTATCCGTTTTCAGCAAGGCGTCAGCCACGGAAGTTGTTCCCGATAAAAATACTACAATAAGTAAATCGGGAGGAAAAGGTATGTTTTCAACAGTAAAAGCAAAGGTAATAGCAGGCGTTTGTGCCGTGGCAGTTGTGGGCGGAGGTATCACAGCGGCGGTGCTTGCAAACAGAGATAGGACGGCAGATATTGATAAGCCAAACACAGCCGTTCAGACAGACGCACAAGGTGACGTGAATGAGCAGGAGATAGAGAATAAGCTAAACGAACTTGATGAAAATACTGATAATAAAGATGATGTTACTGGCGATGCTGCAAGCGGTGTAGATTCTGACGGAGAGCCTGAAATGGCTGTTTACACTGTTTCTGATGAGATAAAAAATGCTGATCTTTCGTCAGGTCTTGTTCAGCTCAACGGTGATATCATGCAGGTTGGCGGATATGAAAAGACCTCTGACTTCTGTGCAAAATATGCCGATGAATATGACATTATGTACAGCGACGGCACATACGAAGAGAAAAAGGACGAGATGCTTAATTATTTTGTGGGCAAAGACGGTCTTTTAACTGGCGAATGGTGGGATATATATTCCCTTACTCTTATCCCAAAAAATGAGCCGAAGGGCGACCAGATAACTGTCTATGTGACAAATCTAACAGCCCCAGACGGTCAGGTATCTCTGGCAGACAGCTATGTGGTATGGGCTGAGGAAAAACCTATGTCAAAGGATATCTACACCCCTGCGTGGATACCGACCGGTATGCCTGCAAGATTGAGCAGTGATGTGTTGAGCACCAAAAAGCTCGATGAGATATATGACAACATAGACGATTATTTAGCACAATCAGTGCAGGATATGCTTGCTTCTCAGGGCATCTCAAAGGGCGAGAACAGCATTTCAGGAAACTATCTTTCCTATGTTTACTCACAGGGCGATATGTCAATGAGCGGAACATACTGTGTGAACAGTGACACTGACCCTGATGTTTTCGTTGCATATGTTGCAGGAGAGAAAAATGCCGCAGGGCTTACACCTCTCTACAGATATCATTTTGCCTTCGATACAAATTCAAAAAAGCTTTATGAAAGCAGAATGTATTTTGCAGGTATGTTCTGAAAAAACTATCCCTCACATCTGTGGGGGATAGTTTTTTTCTCGTTGACAGGCATTTTGTTATGTGATATAATTATTTCGGCAATATTATAATAATAAATATTAATTATATGTAAACTATATATGAAAATTTTGAATTTGCTCAACAAATCGTCTGCGTTTTGCATCTAACTAATGTCGGGACTGATAAAACAGCGGACAAGAAAACGGCAATTCGGAAAGAAAGAGCAGGTCAAAAACATGGAAAAAGATGATATCAAAAAGCTTGTATTGCAGGCGGCACAGGGAAACAAGGCGGCGTTCGGTGCGCTTTATGAAGAAACGGGCAGAACAGTGTATTTTAGCTGCCTGAAGCTTCTTGGCGACCCACAGCTTGCAGAGGATATCACTCAGGAAACTTATCTTACGGCCCTTCAAAAGCTTGGCACTCTTGCACAGCCTGAGAATTTTCCAACATGGGTAAACAGGATAGGGATAAATCTCTGCAAAATGCACTTTAGAAACAATTCCGCCCCTGAGGACAACTCAGAGGAGATAATAGAGGAAATCCCTGACGAGGGGCTTATCCCTGAGGAATATGTGAGCAATGACGCTAAAAGAAAGATAATAATGGATATTATAGATACTGTTCTCACAGAAGAGCAAAGGCGTTCGGTGATACTGTATTATTTTGATATGCTCACAGTGCCTGAGATAGCAGAGGTAATGAACTGCACCACAGGTACAGTAACTTCCCGCCTTAGTGCCGCAAGAAAAAAGATAAAGGAGGCGGTGCTTATATACGAGGAAAACAACAACGACAGACTTCATGCTGTCGTGCCTGTATTTATTCTTTCAAAGCTTCTTAATAAAGAGGCTTCAAACACCGTTCTTCCGAAACTTACCGTTTTCACAGGCTCAGCCTCAGCCGCTAATGCAGTTCCCGATAGCGTAACATCAATAAAAACTATATCGGGAGGAAAAGTAATGTTTTCAACAGTAAAAGCAAAGGTAATAGCAGGCGTTTGTGCCGCAGCAGTAGTGGGCGGAGGTATCACAGCGGCGGTCGTGCTCAGCTCAAACGGCAGTAAGGATAATGATAATGATGACGGCGTGGTTGTTGTGACTGAGTCACAACAAAGCAGTGAAAGCAGTTCGGATGCCGATAATAAAGCTGATACGGCAGGCGATAACAGTGATAAATACTGGATAACAGGCTTTAAAGGGTCTGATCCGTCAGATACTTTGCCGCAGGATATTTTCGGCAGCAAAATATCAGTGCCTGTTGACCTTAGTGCCATAGACGGCGGCAACGCCAACATGGAAATGTACGGCGACGATATTGGCAGATCCAGTGATATTATGAGCGTTGATAAAATGATAGGTGAAAACACTAACGTTGAGATAACCTTCGTTTCATCAGATGAGAGCCAAACAAAATACGACCTTATCAGTGGAAACCCATTTGACCGTGACGCAAGCGTGGCTGACATTCTAAAGGAAAACAGCTGGAGCGTTACAATACCTTTGGAAGAGGCTGTGGATACCTCCGACTGGGAGTATGAAAGCTACGGCAGCTACAGCAACAAAGAAGATCTTGATAAAATAATCGACAAAATGGGCTGCCCTACAAGCATTTATATGAACAGCGAATATGACGGCATGGACGATTACAAATGCTATACAATGTATTGGGAGAACGTTGACTATACAATTTCACTTACCGTGGTGGAAACATATAGTAATTATGAAGAGTATGACGTAGTGCTTGATGACTTCTCGGTTTCCGATTTCACATACTACAGCAAAAACTATCCGCAGGAAGAAATACACGAAAAAGACGGAGAGGCTGTTTTCACATCTGAGTACACAGGCATAACAACACCGGGCGAGAGCACTGTAAACACTGAAGAGAACAGAGTAAAGGTATATGATGACCTCAAGGCACTTGACCTTACTTCAGACGCTGCTCTGCCTAAGGATATAAGCGTAAGCTATAAGGGCATAGACCACGTTTTCACAGGCAATGAGCTTATTGATGATGTAAGAGCAGAAATGGTGGATACCCCTGACGATGAATACGATTCTGCTCTTTGCTACGGAAAAACAAGCTCGACTATGGATAATATCATCATCTTCGACTTCTGGCTCAACAGCGATCATACCCTCCATAAGATAAGAATGAGTTTCACCACCGAAAGCGACTGCTCAATATTCGGTATAACAAAAAATTCAACTCCTGAGGAAATGGCTGCGATCTTAGGCACACCTGAGGTCAGCGACAGAAACGGCAAAGATCAGTTTCTTGATTGGAAGAGCGATTCCATGAGCGTGAACGCATATTACTATGACGGCGTTTTGCAGTCTATACAGGCTTACTTTGAAAACTAGGCGGCTTTTATTTGACAACATAAGCGGTATGTGCTATAATATTTTATATTAATGCTTTACTATGATAAAATATAGAGAGGATAATGTAAAATGAGCGAAAAGCTTTGGAGAAAAAACCTTATAAATATAGAGCCATACGTTGCAGGGGAACAGCCTAAAAACGATAAGATAATAAAGCTCAATGCAAATGAAAACCCTTATCCGCCGTCATCAAAGGTAAAGGCGATATTGGAGGGAAAAACTATTGCAGAGCTTAGAAAATACCCTAGTGCTGACGCTTCTGTACTTAGGGCGGCGCTTGCGGAGCGTGTTGGGCTTAAAAGCGAGAATGTTTTCTGCGGAAACGGCTCAGACGATGTGCTTGCCACAGCTTTCAGAGCGTTTTTCAACTCTGATAAGCCTATACTTTATCCTGATATAACTTACTCTTTCTATCCTGTGTGGTGTGAGCTTTTGAAAATACCATACAAGACTAAGAGAGTTGACGAGGATTTTGTAATTAATATCGAGGATTTCAAAGAGCCTAACGGCGGCGTTGTTATACCTAACCCTAATGCACCGACAAGCCTTGGTGTAGGTGAGAAATTTATAAGAGAACTTCTTGAAAACAATCAGGACAGCATTGTTATAATCGACGAGGCATATGTGGATTTCGGCAGGTATTCCTGCGTGGAGCTTGTGAAAGAGTACGATAATCTCGTTGTAACGCAGACTTTCTCAAAGTCACGTTCCCTTGCAGGCATGAGAGTTGGCATGGCTTTTGCCAGTGCCGAGCTTATCAGCTATATGCAGGCTGTAAAGGACTCATACAATTCTTATCCTCTCGACCAGATAGCCATAGAAACTGCCGTTGCAAGCCTTTCTGACGAGGATTATTTCAAGGCGACAGTTGAAAAGGTCAAGGCAACAAGGGATAGAACAGCGGAAAAAATGCGTGAAATGGGATTCAACGTCCTTGACAGCGAAACGAATTTTCTCTTTGCACAGCATGAAAAGCTCTCCGCAAAGGAGATATTCACATACCTCCGTGAAAATGGTATCTTCGTGAGATACTTCAACAAGCCGAGAATAGATAACTTCCTGAGAATCACTATCGGCACAGACGAGGAAATGGATCTTATGCTTGAAAAGCTTTCGGAGATATGCAAATAATATAGTTATCACAAAAGCTTATGGATATATCTATTCAGTGTAGGGGCAAACAGTGTTCGCACCTTAGTTTCTGTTTTTTTGAAAGACTTTTGTTCGGGCGGCTCTGACCGCCCTTTTTTGTGCCTTATCCCTTAAAATCAGAGCATAAAGGTATTGAAAATCAGAAAATGTTGTGATATAATTATCATAAGTAATTATTGCCTGAAGAAAGGATATGTATATATGTTGATAAATTCACTGGCGGCGCTTGCACTTGGCTTTGCGCTGGATATGCTCATTGGCGACCCTGAAGTAGTGGTCTATCCTCAGTATTTTATAAAAAAGCTTGTGGCAAAGCTTGATAAGTCTTTCAGAAACAGCTATAAAAACACCCCCGAAGCACAGCGCATGGCAGGTCTTATGATGACTGTGATAGTGCTTCTTATAGTTGCCGCTGTGGCATTGCTTCTCCTATTCGTGGGCTATAAGCTAAATGCCGCACTTGGCATCTTCCTCGAGGGCATAATGTGCTGGTCAGCACTTTCTGTAAAGTCCCTTAAAACTGCGGCAGGGGGAGTGATGCGTGCTGCAAGGGCAGGCAATCTTTCTTCTGCACAGCGCAAGGTAAAAAAAGTGACCTTCCGTGACACCGACGATATGAACATTGACGCTGTTATAAAAAGCACGGTGGAGTCGGTTGCAGAGAACACCACAGATTGGGCGGTCGCACCTATTTTCTGGTCTGCGATATTCGGCGGTCTGGGCGGAATACTCTACAGAACAGTGAATATTATCGACAACACAGTGGGCTATAAAACAGACACATACATAAACTTCGGCAAATTCCCTGCAAAGCTGGACGACGTTCTCAGCTTTATACCTGCAAGAATAGCCGCCCTGCTTATGAAAATGAACGTTTCTTATCTTCACCTTGACAGCAAGAACGCTTCTCAGGTATACAAAAAAGACAGAAGAAAATCCCCTAGTCCTAATTCAGCGCGAACTCAGTCGGTGTGTGCAGGTGCATTGGGTATCCAGCTTGGCAGTGATGAGTATTACGGCGGACAGCTTGTAAGAAAGCCTGTTATAGGCAGAAATCTAAAGCCATGCGAGCCTAACGATATATTCTGGGCAAATCAACTTTTGCTTGGCACATCGTTCTATGCTATGCTTTTTACAGCCATTATAAGAACAGCACTGTTCTTTGTGATATGATATAAAATAATAATAGCCGAGAGGTAAATGCCCCTCGGCTGTGTTTTTATAGTGTAGAGGCGACCTTGGGTCGCCCACTTATCGTTAGTTTCTGTGCAAAAAAAAGACCTCCCACCAAGAGAGGTCTTTTGTATTATCAGTGGTTTCTGTACCAATCACGAATGAACTTGCCGCTTGCTGTGAGCTGTGAAGTGCCGCTCTTTATAGCTTTGAGGTTCGTGCCGCTCTTGAATGCGGAAGCCGTTTCGCTCTTTCCGCAGGCTGACCAGTTTATGTAGCCTACTTTTAGTGAGTCGAGAAGCTTGAGCCATTTTGTACTTTCTGCTGAGTTATATCCGCCGTTTCCGCTTGCGTCGCAAGTTCCGAACTCAGATACAAGAACAGGAAGTCCCTTGTTGTAGCAGTTCTGAAGTCTGTTTCTCAGCCAATCTCTGTGAGTGTTTGCATAGAAGTGAAGAGCATAAACGCAGTTTTTGTCTGAAAGCTTGTTGCCAAGCACCTGATCTATGTCCTGACTCCATGTGCCTGTACCGCAAATTATGATAGCGTCACTGTCGTATTTTCTGATAGCGCTTACAACGCTCTGACAGTAACTTTTTATACCGCCTGTCCATGTTACACCGCCGTTAGGCTCGTTGCAGATCTCGTAAATAACGTTATTGTAGTCCTTGTAGGTCTTAGCCATTTCTGTGAAGAACTTGATAGCGTCATTTTTGTGGTTGTTAGGGTTTTTGTCATTGAGAACGTGCCAGTCGATTATAGCATACATTCCAAGAGACTTTGCGTTCTCAACGCCTGTCTTGACTTTCTGCTTTGCCTGTGCCTGATACTTGCCGTTCTCGGTGCAGTAGCCACCCCATTCTTCTGTGTACATTGCAATTCTTATAGTGTTGACCTTCCAATCATCTCTTAACACTTTAAGAGAGTCCTTTGTAAGAATATTTGAGAAATCTTCCCACATGATGCCGTGAGTTGACATACCCTTTATCTTGAATACCTTGCCGTTCTTGTCAACAATATTCGCACCCTTTACAGAAAGCTGACCATGCTGTGAAACCGGGGTCACAACAGCAGGAGCT
Organism: Ruminococcus sp. AF17-1AC; assembly: GCF_003461385.1. Classification (NCBI taxonomy): domain Bacteria; kingdom Bacillati; phylum Bacillota; class Clostridia; order Eubacteriales; family Oscillospiraceae; genus Ruminococcus; species Ruminococcus sp. AF17-1AC. The sequence goes on along the minus strand of NZ_QTWZ01000008.1, from coordinate 854 downwards.
TTAGATGTGGTAGCCGATACCTCTGCAGAATATTTTCCGTAGTGGTTGGCTTTCTTGTCGTCTGTCTTGCAGGCTCTTATCTTGAACTTGTATGTGGTCTTCTGGTTGAGATTTTTTACAGTGTGGCTTGTGCCTGTGGTCTTCGCGATCTCTTTCCACTGACCATTTTTAAGCTGAAATACTCTGTAATTTGTGCATCCTATCTTTGTCCATGAAAGCTTTACGCTGTCATAGGAAACGCTTGATACTTTAAGACCCTTTGCAGGCTGTGGGTTCGTGGCGGTGTTCCAGTTGTCTGAATATGCGCCGTATACCTTTTTTCCTTTCACGGTCTTGTAGGCTCTTACCTTGAAGTTTTCACGGGTAGCATTTGGCAGATTTTTCACAGTGTATGTGAGGGTCGAGCCACTTTTTACGTCTGCGATCTGCGGATATTTACCGTTTTTTCTCATACAAACTGAGTATCCCGAAGCTCCGCTGACCTTTTTCCAGCTAAGCTTTATCTCGCTGTTGCTAAGTGTTTTTGAAGTAAGCCCTGTGACTTTTCCGACGCTTGCCGCCTCGACAGTTATCGCCGTCTGCGAAAGAAGCGGCGTTTCGTCCACAGCAGGCAGTGCCGCCGCAGCCGACATGAGTGTTACCGAAGTCAGCAGCACAGCGGCGGCTTTCTTCAGACTGGTTAAGTTTCCCATAATTTTTCCTCCTATAATGAACATTGTAACTTTTCATTCATACTTATTATAAGTTTAACATATTTTCGTTCTTTTGTAAACCATAAAAGCCAATTTTAAAGCTCAAATACTGTAGTGCTACAATAGATATTGGACAAAATTAAGAAAAAAGAAAAGAGAGAT
>NZ_QTWZ01000007.1:0-136478 GCF_003461385.1 Ruminococcus sp. AF17-1AC | reverse complement strand
TTATTATACTTTGATTGTTTTGTATGTGTCAAGTTTTATTATACAGGATTAGTGAAAATCAGCGTATTTCAACTCACACGCTCACGTGGAGCGTGACCCGACCTCGGGTACTTCATTGGTGATGTAGCTTGCATTTCAACTCACACGCTCACGTGGAGCGTGACATGCCCTTGAAAATGTCATTAACTTAACTCGAAATTTCAACTCACACGCTCACGTGGAGCGTGACTTATTAATTTTTATCATTATCTGTCCTATTTTCACATTTCAACTCACACGCTCACGTGGAGCGTGACCTTCACTGACCTTAGAAACTTTAAAGTTGAACATATTTCAACTCACACGCTCACGTGGAGCGTGACGTTCAACGATTTAATCTGCTTGATAAACAAATTCATTTCAACTCACACGCTCACGTGGAGCGTGACGTCCTCTAAAGAGGTCAAGTGCAATACAAAGATAATTTCAACTCACACGCTCACGTGGAGCGTGACACAAGTGCAGATTATATCATAGGGCTAGTACAAATTTCAACTCACACGCTCACGTGGAGCGTGACGGTAGCGGTAAATCAACTTTAATGGCTAAGATGTGCATTTCAACTCACACGCTCACGTGGAGCGTGACACTTGATGTTGTGTATATCTGGTGCTTGCTCAACGTGATGCGGACTTATTTTTTTATTTAATTGGTATCGGTTTGATTTTGTTCACTGTACATTCATAAATAGCATGGCATTTTCATGCGAACTTACTAGGGATTTGTGGATCACTTGGGGTACGCTGGTCAAAATATTAGGACGCCTTCGGGGTCATAGGTCTCTTTGGTGCCGTAGTGTTCTATTCTATGCTTCCAATTGTTGCCTAAGTAATATATCCGCAGACTATCATGCTTTGGGTCTATTATTTTCAGAAGTTTATCTTTCACTTTCAGAAAAGTGCCATAGTCTACGTCTATTTCAAACACGCTGTTCTGCACTCGCTGTCCATAATTTTGACACTCTTTCGACACTTTTCTCAGCCTTGTTTTACCCTTATTATCTGTTGTTGATACATCATAGCTTACTAAGGTCATCATTTATATCACCTCTATTTCAGCAAATAGTTCGGGTACTCATCTAGCTCGCCACGGATATATTTTGCGAGAAGCGAGCTTTGCACATATGGGAGTAGCCCTTGCTGTATCTTTTCGCCCAGATATGGGTGGACTATGCTTGTGCGCTTACGCTCCTGCCATGCGGTGAGGACTTTTTTCTTGCCCTCTTTGGAGAGGTATACTGCGCCACTGACCTGAGTTTCAAAGTCCTCGGGCTTTATCATTTTCAAGTTTATCATGGTAAGCACAAGTCGCTCCACCACGCAACGAAATTCCTCTACAAGGTCGCAGGACAGGCTGCTTCTGCCTGAACGCAGGGCATGGTAAAAGCCGAGGCAGCTATCAAGTCCTACGCTTTCAAGGGCTGATGTATATGATGAAATTGCGATAGTATACAGAAATGAGAGCATGGCGTTTACTCTGTCGAGGGGTGGGCGTTTGGTGCGGTTGGCAAGATAAAAATCTTCTTTTTGGTGGAGTATCAGTCGGTCAAATATATCAAAATATGCCTTTGCACAGCTTCCCTCGATACCCATGATGATATCTTTATCGGAAGTTTCATAGACGGTCTTTATGCCGTTTTCAAGATATTTTATACAATCTGTAAGCGCTCCGTCACTGTTTATATCCGGGTTATCGTGGAGCGAACGTCTGATAAGATAACGTGTATTTGAAAGCTTTGCGGCGACAGTATTCCTGATAAGGTCGAGCTGAGGAATAGAAAAAATCTCAAACTGCTCTTTTCGCAGATAGACGTTGCCCTTTGTTTTGCCCTGAACTCTTGCGAGAAATTTACCTTGGGGAGAAATAAAATTAACGGCTATGCCATATTCTGCACACTTGCCCATAAGCGCAGGTGAACAGCCCGAATAGCTGAAAATATAGATATCCTCGATATTAGTAAAAGGCACACGGAACCTCTCGCTGTCCTCTGCCCTGCACACTATGTTTTCGCCGTCAAGTGTGAGGTAGGCAGTTTCTTCGAGAATATAAAGTGAATTGAGCAGTTTACGCATTGTTTTCGCCTCCGTTCATGGAGAAAATCGTATTTTTCACGCTATATTTCTTCACTTTTGGAAAGCACATATCCGACAGTGAACAGCCTGAACATTTCTGACCTTTTACACGCTTTGGGATAATATCCGCTGCAAGTATCTCACGCATTTTTCCAAGATAGTCGCAAAGCATTTTATCATACTCTGCGCCCTGAGTATCAAAAGGCAATTCTGATCGTCTGCGCACATCTGCATAGTACAGAAAACATCGGCTATTGCAATGAAATACGTTATCCACGCAAAGCTTCTGCGCATAGACTTGTATAGCGTCGGTCTGATTGAACTCCCCTGCTTTGGGTCTGGTGGGTTTATACTCCACAATTTCCACACGGAATGTGCCGTCCAGGGTATCTATATAATCGCCGCATTTGTCACGGACGAACTCGATACAATCTACAACTCCGAAAATATTGTACTTAGGGTCATCATTATACACTGACACGTCACTTCGGACGATCTTACGCTTATTTTCAAAGTTGCGCTCGCCGCTGTGGACGTTCTCATGGAGGAGGTTTGCTTTGACGACAAAGGCGTTTTCAGCCCAGTCGTCATTAACTTCTAAAAGAGCAAACCTGCGTGGACAATACATATAATGCTGTATGTCACGGATATTGATAGTTACATCTTCGCTCATCAGAGCTTTTCAATAAGGGTAACGCCCTCAGGCATATCCTTATCTATGGAGATATCATAGTCTGAGTAATGTCTTGGAGTTGTCACGCCGTCTTTGAGCTTAACTGACACCTTGTCAAAGAGGATATGTGCAGGGGCATTGCCCAGGGCGGAGTCATGCTTGAACACGATAAGCTTACGCATACAGAGCTTTCCTCTTGCGGCGCTTCTGTCATGCTCGAACATATTGATGATAGATGTCCAAAGAAGCTCAAGGTCGTCCTCACTAAAGCCTGTTATCTTCTGAGCGAGCATTGCGGAAACATAGCCCTCGCCACGATAGAGAGCGTATGGGATTATGCTCTTTTTACCCATTTCGGTCTCACCGCTCTGCTGTCTGTCCTCAGTTGTTCTTGCTTGTCTTGTGATTGTGATATCCTGAGCAAAAACAGGGTCGATACTTCTTGCAAAGTTGAGCTGTACAGGACCTCTTACAATGCCGCATGGATCGTCGCCTGTACTCATTACTGCACCGAAAGTTCTTACGTCAAAGTAGTTCTGACAGATATAGTCACGAGCCTGCTTAACGTCATCAGGATTCTTGCCTTTCTGCTTTGTGGCAAGGCCAAGGGTATTATAAGCTTCAGTGAACTTTGTATTGAGGGCTTTGTCTGCCTTGATGAGGATATTGTAGCCTGCTTCGCCCTCTTTGGTAAGCTCCACAAAGTTTCTTATCTTTCTTTTAAGGCACACGTCTGTAACGATACCGAGGCTTGTTTCGGGGTCTGTTCTAGGCATATTGCCTGCATCAGGGTCGCCGTTTGGGTTGCCGTTCTCAACGTCAAAAAGCATTACAAATTCATATCTGTTCTTGATTGCGTTTTCCATAATATTTCGTCCTTTCTTTATTCTTCTGATTTTTTGGTGTAAAGCTTTCTATTCTGTTTAGCATAGGCTACAATAAACATTCCTTGTTCGTCATTAGAAAGGGTATGAGGAAATTTTTCCTCCAAATCAGCTATTATATCAAGGGTAAGATTTTTATAATAGTTGCGTAACTCTATGCTCTTATATTTTTTTAAATGTTTAAAAGATAAATCAACAAGATGTGGAAACACCGTTACAGGTCTTGAACAAGCTGATGAAAAATACGTATCGACTATTGTCTTATTAAGCGTTCCTTCTGAAGTATCTTGCTGTATCTTCTCAAGCACTGCAAAAAGTGCGCCGCAGAGAGTGGCTGGATTTTTATTGTCAAGTTCTGATGTCATTTTTATTATCTCCTTATTATATTTACGATTTATGCAGCCCCTTATCAAGCCTGCCCTTACGTCATTGATTTTTATAAAATGGTTGTTATCTTCGTTGCTGTCGGTCTTGACCCTTGTTATTACTGTGGAAAGCAGTTCATCAGGGTATCTTGTGCCTTTGAGTATTGCTTCAAAAAGTGCAGCGGTGAGAGGCGGCGGAACTGTTTCCTTGGACGATTTCGGTGAAATAAGCTCACGCTTGATACGTTCAATGCTTACTTGATGCTGACCCTCAGTGAATGCGATATCCTGCTGATGTTTGAGTACATTATCAAATATCCTGCCGAACTTATCGTGGAAGGTGAACTTCTGGGATATTCTTGAACTGTTTGGGGTAAAGCCTGCAACGTAAAATTCTACGTTAGGGTCATATGGCATATCAGCTGTCCTGCCCTGTTTAAGCTGGGTCATGACAGTGTTTATGTTTCGGTCGGCTTCGGTCACAACGGTTTTATTTAATTCGTCCTCAAATCCGCTGAACATACCGGCAAACATATTGCACTCTTCCGCATCGTTCTTCTTCATTGCGAAATAAACTATTGTCATATCGTCAAAAGTCTTGTAATGGCTTCTGTCAGCAAGGAGAGAATTAAGTGCAGAGGTATACATTTTCATGGCTTTCTCAGAAACATTGCTGTTGTATGACTGTTTCTTGCCATAGGACTCAAAGGCAGATTCTTTCATGCCAACGAGGACACAGCCTGAGGACATTCCACCTTTGATACCCTTTATTTTATCATGGATACGGGCTTGCGGGAGCTTCTCACCAAGAATGGAACAGGTGGATAGTTCGGTATCGTCACTGTCGCTGTCGGCGTTAAGCTGGGCGAGATAATCCTCATAGGCAGCTTTGAATTTGCTGTCATTGTGAAGTTTTATTTCAGGAGAGCCGTCAAGTCCAAACTCATAGTAGGAGCTTGAATACTCCTTGCCTAAAGCAAAAAGATGTGGGTTTTGGGTTTCCTGCTCAGGTTCCCATGTACGGATAAAGTTAAGATAGGCTTTGCAAATAGGCGAGTCTATATTCTCAAAGAACTCCTCATTCCATTCGCAAAAGCATTTGTGTGATTTTGCCGCTTTGTTGGTAGCGTCTGTAGGGGTCAAAGTTCCTTTATCATAGTTCAGACCGAATATGTAGAGTGGTCTGTGTTCGATCGTGTTTTTGTCTATGCCCGGTTTCTGTGTTCTTACAGGAAGCTGTTCCATTATCGGAACGTAATTCGTTTTAGTTTTGCCATTCTTCAAATTAATGATCTTCGGCTCTTTTACATCATTTATCGCAGCTATCTTGCCCTCGGGGGTAAGAAGAATTTCAAAGTGTATGGCTTGCTTACAATAGCCTGCAGGAGTTTTATTCTCCTGCAAAGCACTGTAATCACACAAGGCTTTTATCAGCATTTAATCTCCTCCCTGTATTTTGCAACGTCGATAACACCGTCTATCATATGCGGACGGTAGAAAACTGCGTCGGCCTTGTCAGAAAACTTAGGGTCATTCCAATCATTATTGACAGGCTTGCCTCCGTCCTCAAACTTCATGCCGTAAAGCATAAAGCCAAGGTCTTTATCACCCATATTTTGCGGTGCTATCTGCGTAAGGTCAAAGTCGTCAACAAGTTCAATACTCTTTATTGCAAATTCACGGCAGCCAAGGCATGGCTGTCTGAAATGCTGGCCGTTTCTGAGACGTCTGAGCATTATGTTATAATGCTTCTCATCAGATTCGTCTGGGTGGTCTGATTTAAGATAGGTACGTTCAAAGCTGAACTCTATCCCATATTTCACATTTTTCAGCACCATTGCCGCTCGCTGACTTCGTATCTCTGAGGTGTACATCTCCGCCGAGCCTCCACCTTTCATTTGCTGTTTCACTGATGATAACAACAGCTTATCTTTGACCTCGTTTCGTCGGATATTGGTAAACTCGATAGGGTTGAACACCACTATTTTGTTTATTTGGTAGCGCACGGCAGGCTTCCAATACACCGATTTGATAAGCCCCTCCAATGCGCTTGGGGTGGGTACGTCGTAACTTACCCGCTCAACTTTCATTTCTGGTCTTGCAAAGCAAGCGTAGTCACCTGTCACGATGATTTTAAAACCATAGCTCATTTTTACATCACTCCTTTTAAGACTTATATTAGTATTTGGTACATTGCTTTCGTTTTACATATATGATACACCATTATGAATAAAATGTCAATAGTTTTCATGTATAAAAAAAGTGTCGGATTTTCGGCATATTTCACAATTCTTTGTTCAGTGGTTTGTGGTATAAAAACGTTGACTTTTTAAACTTATGTTTGTATAATATATTTGTCTATGCTTTACGCATATGTGAGTTGAAAAATATTCGTATTCGGTACGATATGGAATGCAGCAAGTGGCAGACTGTCTTGGTGGCAGCCTGCCATTTGTTTTAGATGAAATAATCCTGCATTGCGGCTTCGGTGGTCAGACCTGTTTCATTATTATAATAGCTTTGATTTTCAAGAATGAATATACCTGTGCCGTGATCGTTAAGCACACCCTGAGAATAGAGATCCTTGAAAACATTCATATAGACGGACACTGAATATTTCTGCAATGCTCTTCTTACTGACATATCACCATTACGCAAGGTTTCAACAAGTTCATGGCAAGTCTGGTCGTTAGGATCGTCGATAACGATAGAGATAGTGTCGGCGGAGATGTATTCAAACTGCATTGCATAGCTTCGGAATGGTATGCTGTATGGTGACATTAAGCCTTGGCGGTCGAATGAGTTGCTTTGTTCGTTATATTTCGCAATAGAGTTTTCAGCTATACGACTTTGGTTGAAGTTGAAAATTCCGTCGTAGTATTCTTTAATAAAATCATAGGAAGTTATGTCTTGGTACTTTTCCAGTAAACCTTTAGTCTTGTTAATTCGCATGGCAAGGTCGCTTCCCTTGCGGTATGTTTCGTCAATGTCAAAAACGTACACATAGCCCTTGTCATCTTTACCCTCACGATTACATCTGCCCCCTGCCTGCAAAATACTGTCTAAACCTGAAAGCTGGCGGAAAACTGTGTTAAAGTCAAGGTCAACGCCTGCTTCTACAAGTGAAGTTGAAACTACTGTGATATGCTCGCCATTTTCAAGCTTATTTCTTACTACTTCTATGACACGGCTTCTGTGGGCTGGGGTCATATTGGCGGAAAGGTGATATTTTTCACCTTGATCAAGGCTATAAAGCTCTGCCGCTGTTTTCTTGGTATTCACAACGATCAGGGCATTTTTACACCGAGAGGCATTTTCTGCAATGGTTTCAAGAGTGGTTCTGCCCATGTCTTTATATTCGCATTTCTTGAAATACTTAAAATTAGTTCGGTCGGTAACAAGCTTATTATAGTTCACATCTGGCAGGAACTTATCAAAAAGCTTAGAATAATCGGGCATTGTGGCGGAGAGAAAAAGGGCTTCGCTGTTAAGATACTTTGTTATATAGCCCACAGCTTTAAGGCAGGGACGAAGAAGTTCTGTTGGAATAAGGTGTATTTCATCAAAAACTATCACACTGTCACGGAGATTGTGGAGCTTTCGCAATGCCGAGCCTTTATAATGGTATATGGATTGGAAAAATTGCACGCTTGTGGTGATTATAAGTGGTGCGTCCCAATTTTCGCAGGTCCTTTTGAGCTTTTCAGCCGTTTTCTTTTCTTCCTCTGTGTTGCCGTCATAGGAATAATTTGAATGATGCTGTAAGACAGGGAGAACGTCGCCGAACATTTTTTCAAACTTATTAGCGGTCTGTTCTATTATACTTGTGTAAGGTATGACGTATATGATTCTCTTCTTTCCGCTTTCTAAGGCTAGTTTCAAACTACATAAGGTTTTTCCGCTACCTGTTGGCATATCAAGAATTGAAATATGACTTTTATTGACCGAATTATCAAAAGCTTGTTGCTGAATACGGCTTCTTGCTTGCCTTAATGGAGTATTTGACGGCATATCGCTTAATTCTCTGTTCAGTTTATCAAGCGCCATTTTAAAATCGCCGCTCATGCCACGTTCAACATTTTTATTGCAAAATATTTCAGTATCGAGAAAGTCTGCGTCTGTCAGGCAAGAGAACACGTACTTGGTGAAAAAGGCGTAACGTTCTATAAGCTCGGTGGGGTTTGGGGCAGAACGCAGTTCATTACGCAGCGGCGTTATTTCTTCCTGAGTCAGTGTGGCAAAGTCTATCTCAGTAGTGTATGCACTGTAGTCACTATCGCCTGTATATTCGTCTGCTCTTTTTAGTGTACCGTTTAGGGTCGGGCCGTCAGAGTTGTCCGCAACTGTGCCGCCGTCCATAAGTCCTGTGTGGTGTCCTGCGATGCAATACTCCATAAGGGGTGCGAAAGCATCGTTTTTATCTGCAAGATTTTTATACTCTATCGCTCCGCAGGCGGCGTGGCTGAATTTTACTTTGTCATTATCAAGCCGTTTCTGAAAGTTAAGAGCATACTTACCTATATCGTGATACAGGCTAGCTTTTTTCGCAAGGGGTTTCAAAAGATCTACTGAAAAGCCATCCGCCAATTTGCTTACGCCTATAAGGTGGGCTTTTACAGTTTGCCTTTCACCGTCCTCACGGGTGTGTGCGTAATATTCCATGGTCATTTCTCCTTTTTAGATAGACAAATCTTTCTGTGTATTTATTATAGCATACAATTTAATACTTGTGGGGAAAATTTTTGTACACATAAACAAATATTTGTACAAATTGTTATATTTTTATTATAATACATTATAATATATAGGTCAACATAAAGCATTCGACATTTTGAAAATTTGGCTTGATTATTATTTAAAAATGTGTTAAAATTAAACTATAAGTAAATTTGTATTTTTTTAAAATGTTATGAGAGGAATTTATATGAAGTACAGACTTTTATACAATAAGATCACAGTAGTGGCTCTTTCGGCGATGTTGTCGCTGAGTGCTGTATCATGCGGTAAGCTTGATGCGAGCAAGCTTGACGGAAACGCTTTGACAGTGACCGAAACCGAGAGCAAAGCGGAAGTCAAAAAAACTGAGGACAGCTCCAGTAAAAAAGAGGTCGAGGTGAATGAAGAAGAAAAGAAACAGCCAAGCTACACCTGCTCGCTGGTTTGCGTGGGCGACAACCTTATACACGACAACATTTATAATGAGGCGCTAAAGCTTGGCGGTGGTGAAAAATATGATTTCACGCAGGCTTATGAACACGTTACAAAGTACATAGAAGGCACTGATGTGGCTATAATCAATCAGGAAACGCTTGTTACAGACAGCGTTGAACCACAAAGCTATCCTATGTTCGCATCGCCAACTGCTGTGGGCGACAAAATAGTTGACATGGGCTTCAATGTGGTTTCTATGTCAAATAATCACGTTCTCGATCAGGGGGAATCGGGGCTTATAAGCTCTCTTGATTACTGGGACACAAAGGGCATTGTGCATTACGGTGCTTATCGTTCGCAGGAGGACGCTGACACTATCAAGACCATGGAAGTCAACGGCATAAAATTTGCTTTTCTGGGATATATGGAGCACACAAATGGTAATTATCTCAGCGGTGACGGTGCTCAGGTGATATATCTTGATGAAGAGGACAAGATAAAGGCTCAGATAGAAGAGTCTGACAAAATGGCGGACGTTGTTGTGGTTTCATGTCATTACGGCACAGAGATACAGAACGAGCTTAACGAACAGCAGACGGAGATAACGCCTAAGCTTGTGAAGTGGGGCGCTGACCTGATAATAGGCACGCAGGCGCACACTATCAGCACTTGCGGATATCTTGACAAGCCTGAGGGCGGACAGGCGTTCGTTTACTACGGTTTGGGCAACTTTATTTCGACTATGTATGACACAAAATCGCTTGTGGGACTTATTGGCAAGCTCAATGTTGTTAAAAACCCTGACACAAATGAGGTGACATTCGAGAACGTTAAGGCGATACCGATAATATCGCACTTTGAGGGTGATTCATACTACGGCGATTGGTACAACTGCACTGTTTATCCTTATGCGGAATACACTGACGAGCTGTTTGCCAAGAATTATGTTGAGGGCTTCACTCGTGAGAGTGTGGAGCAATGCTTGTCTTACATACCTGATGAGTTTCTTAGTATTGAGTAGTCGGGGCAATATGTAGGGGACGGCGCCCTCGACGTCCCGTTTGCAAAGTTGATTAAGAATATGATGTTTCTGCGGACGACTTTTATGCCGTCCGCTTTTTTGGGGTATTGTGTAAAGGTTTACATACATCTTAATAAATTTATATAATGTAAATATCAATTCATGAAATGTTTACACTAAAATATGCTCAATCCATTAAAATACTTGCACATATCACTTTTTTACTATTGCAATTTAGGCAAATATGCTATAAAATATACATAAAGGGGGAGGAACGGACTTCCCGATAAAATTTTCATTTTTTTATATTCTGAAAACTATTTTAAATTTACAGGAGGGTTTATTACATGAAATTTGCTGACGGTTTCTGGCTCAACCAGAGAGGCTACGAAGTAAACTATGCAAATCAGGCTTTCGAGATCGAAGAGATCGAAAACGGATTCCTCGTTGTGGCAACACCTTTCGTTGTATACAACAGAGCTATGATGCTCGGAAGTGCTAACCTTGAGATCGCTTACACCTCAACTCAGGAGAACTGCGTAAAGGTAAGCATCACACATCACAAGGGTCATGTTGACAATGGTCCGCACTTTGTTCTCGAGGACAAGGGCTTCAAGCCACAGGTAACTGTTACAGACAAGGAAGCCGTACTTGTTACAGGCGACACAAAGCTCGTTGTTTCTAAGGAAAACTGGAGCTTCACATACTATTATAAGGATAAGAAACTCACAAGCGGCGGCTGGAGATCGACAGGCGTTATTTTCGAGAGTGCTTACAAGCAGCAGGCAAGACTTCAGACACAGCTCGACGACACATTCTGGAGCTACCCTGCCGATCCTACAAGAACATACATCAGAGAGCAGTTTGACACTTCTGTTGGCGAATATTTCTACGGCTTCGGCGAGAAATTCACAACATTCACTAAGAACGGTCAGAACGTTGAGATATGGAACGCTGACGGAGGCACTTGCTCAGATCAGTCTTACAAGTCTATCCCATTCTATCTTTCTTCAAAGGGCTACGGCGTATTTGTAAACAGCACTGACAAGGTTTCATATGAGGTTTGCTCTGACACTGTTTCTAAGGTATCCATGACAGTTCCAGGTGAGAGCCTTGAATACTATGTATTCGGCGGTGCTAACCTCACTGACGTACTCAAGGGCTACACTGACCTTACAGGCAAGCCTTCACTGCCGCCTGCATTCTCATTTGGTCTGTGGCTCACAACTTCATTTACAACAACATATGATGAGGAGACTATCACCTCATTTATCGACGGCATGGCTGAGAGAGATATTCCTCTTCAGGTATTCCACTTTGACTGCTTCTGGATGAAGGGCTTTGAGTGGTGTAACTTTGAATGGGACAAGTCACAGTTCCCTGACCCACCTGCAATGCTCAAGAGACTTCACGAAAACAAGGGTCTGAAAACTTGCGTATGGATCAACCCATATGTTGGTCAGCGTTCAAAGCTCTTTGACGAGGGTATGAAGAACGGCTACTTCATCAAGAAAACTGACGGCTCTGTATTCCAGTGCGATGAGTGGCAGCCTGGTATGGCTATTGTTGACTTCACTAATCCTGAGGCTTGCAAGTGGTATGCAGGATATCTGAGAAAGCTCTGCGAAATGGGTGTTGACACATTTAAGACAGACTTTGGTGAGAGAATACCTACAAGAGATGTTGTTTACTATGACGGTTCTGACCCTATCAAGATGCACAACTTCTACACATATCTTTATAATGAGTGTGTATTCAATGTACTGAAAGAATATTTTGGAGAGAACAAGGCTTGCTTGTTTGCTCGTTCTGCTACAGCAGGTGGTCAGAAGTTCCCTGTTCACTGGGGCGGAGATTGCTCAGGAAACTACAACTCAATGGCTGAGGTTGTAAGAGGCTGTCTGTCACTTTGTATCTCAGGCTTCGGCTACACTTCACATGACATGGCAGGCTTTGAAGCTACTGCTACACCTGACATTTACAAGAGATGGGCTGCGTTCGGTATGTTCTCATCACATTCAAGACTACATGGTAACCAGTCATACAGAGTGCCATGGCTTTTTGACGAGGAATCCTGCGACGTTCTGCGCTTCTTTACAAAGCTCAAGGGCAAGCTCATGCCTTATCTGTGGGCTCAGGCTATCAAGACACACGAGGTCGGCGTACCTGTAATGAGAGCAATGGTCATCGACTTTGCTGACGACCCAACTTGCCTGACGCTTGACAGACAGTATATGTTCGGCGACAACATTCTTGTTGCTCCTATCCTTAATGACGAGGGTATCGCTGAATACTATGTACCGGAGGGCAAGTGGACAGATATTATCACCGGCAAGGTTCTTGAGGGCGGCAAGTGGTATAAGCACAAATGCTCATATTTTGAGATCCCTGCTCTTGCTAAGCCAAACAGCATTATTGCATACGGCAACTTTGAAAGACAGATAGAGTATGATTATCTTGAGGGTACAACATTCACTATCTACGAGCTTGAAGACGGTAAGAGTGCAGTTTGCCCTATTTATGACACTGAGGCAAACAAGGTATTCGAGCTGACAGCTACAAGACATGGCAACAAGATCGAGTGCGAATACACTGACACAAAGGCAAGCTTCAAGATCGCTGTGGCTAACACAGACAAGACTGTTGAAATTGCTCCTAACTTCAGTGGCAAGGTAATTATTGAACTTTGATCGCTAAATAAAACTATCGCTCCGAGAGATCGGGGCGATTTTTTTTGCGTTCACACATAAAATCGGGGCAAATGAGGGTAAAAATTCTGTATATTTGCTCTTGAAGAAAATATGAGATCGGGGTATAATATAGATAGTACGATTTAAGGAGTAATTTTATGAAGTCAAGAATAAGAAGTGTTATACCGAAAAAGATTATTGGCATAAATATCAGTTCGCAAAAGCGTGATATTATTGAAGATATTGCTAAAAGCGAAAATGCGGAGGCTGTTTTCTTTGACAATGAGATAATGGGACAGCAGGTGGGATATCTTTGCGGTTTCAAGGGCTTTGTTAGGTCTGAAAAAGAGGGCGAGGACATCACGGACGAGTGCCTTATTTTTTCGGGCATTGACGGCAGGAGCCTTGACCCGATACTGAAAAAGCTTAGGGAAAAAGAAGCTACGGTGAAGTTAAAAGCAATGGTCACATTGCATAATCAAAAGTGGAAGGTGGGCGAGCTTATAAAAGAGTTGAGGCGTGAACACATTTACATGAACGGAGGTGACAGAGATGAAAAGTAAATACAAGGCTATTATTTACATTATTCTGTCGGCTTTTTCGTTTGCATTCATGTTCGCATTTGTGCGGCTTTCGGGAGACTTACCGACGGTGCAAAAAACGTTTTTCAGAAACTTTGTGGCGTTGTTTTTCGCTATCGGAGTGCTAAAGAAAAATCACATACGCTTTCACATTGAGGGCAAAAAGAACAATGCAGTCATTTTTGTGAGGGCGCTTGCCGGCACGTTGGGTATGCTTGGAAACTTCTATGCCATAGATCATCTTGTGCTGTCGGACGCTTCCATGCTAAACAAAATGTCACCGTTTTTTGTTATCATTTTCTCTTTTATTTTCCTTAAAGAGCGGCTGACTTTCTTTCAGGGTTTCACTGTAGTTTGTGCATTTATAGGAAGCTTGTTTATCATCAAGCCGAGTTTTCAGAATGTGGACTTCTTCCCTGCCCTTATCGGTTTTCTAGGAGGAATGGGAGCGGGACTTGCTTACGCTTGCGTAAGATACTTAGGACAGCATGGAGTAAATGGTGCGGTGATAGTTGCATACTTCTCGGGATTTTCCTGCTTGTTCACCCTGCCGTTTCTAATATTAGATTTCCACCCTATGACGATTTTCCAAATACTTTGTTTATTGGGAGCTGGTGCAAGTGCGGCAGGCGGACAGTTCGCTATAACTGCGGCTTACACTCACGCTCCTGCAAGTGAAATATCAGTTTATGATTACTCGCAGTTGATTTTTACCACGATTTTGGGATATTTCCTATTTGGCGACATTCCTGATGGTTGGAGCTTTCTTGGATATTTCATTATCATTGCAATGGCTGTGCTTGTTTTTCTTTACAACAATGTTTGGCACAATGACAGCGAGGTCAAGGGCTGACAAAATGGTAAACAAAAAGAGCGTTTTTACTTTCTCGGTAAAAACGCTCTTTATTATTAATATTGTAATTTAAGCTCCGCCTGCGATAAATCTCTTGAGATCCTGTGGGTTTACGCACTTTTCAAGCGCAACGTCCATGGAGATCGTTCTCGAACGAACGAGCTTTGCAAGCTCCTGATCCATGGTCTGCATTCCTGTTGCTTTACCTGTCTGCATAGCTGAACCGATAAGATGCACCTTATCGTCACGGATCATAGCTTTAATAGAGTCTGTTGCGTTAAGAATCTCACAGCAAGCCACACGGCTTGTGCCGTCGAATGTACGGCAAAGTGTCTGAGTACAGATACCTACAAGAACGGAAGCAAGCTGAGTTCTGATCTGATGCTGCTGGTGAGCAGGGAAAACGTCGATGATACGGTCGATAGTTGACGGTGCGGACGTTGTATGAAGTGTACTCATAACAAGGTGTCCTGTTTCAGCGGCGGTAACAGCAGCTTCGATAGTCTCGAAGTCACGCATTTCTCCTACGAGGATAATGTCCGGGTCCTCACGGAGGGCTGCACGGAGGGCAAGTGAGAAACTCGGTACGTCAGGTCCGATCTCTCTCTGGTTTACCATACATCTCTTATGAGCGTGCATATACTCGATAGGGTCCTCAATAGTGATGATATGAGCTGATTTATGGATATTTACATGGTCGATCATTGCGGCAAGAGTTGTTGACTTACCTGAACCGGTAGGGCCTGTTACAAGCACAAGTCCACGAGGTCTCATTGAGAACTCTGCAAGGATAGGTGGCAGGTCAAGGTCGGTAAGGGTCGGGATATCGTTTCTCAAAAGACGGAGAGCGATTGCCGTGTTTCCTCTCTGACGATACACGTTTACACGGTGACGGAAACCTCTTGAAGATACATATGTAAAGTCGGTATCAATATGGTCTTTGATAGACTGACGCTGCTTATCTGTACACATATCCTCACATATTTTGAGAATTTCGATCTCGGTCATATCAGGATATGAGGAAAGCTTTCTCAGGTTACCGCCCTGTCTAACTATCGGCGGAATACCTACGGTGAAGTGCAGGTCGGAACAGCCAAGGGCTCTTGCTTCATCAAGAATTTTGTTAATGTCGATTGCCATTAGAATTTACCTCCATATATTTCTTTTTTATACAGCATATGTTACACGGATAAGTTCGTCCATTGAGGTCTTGCCTTGCTGAACAAGCTCTGAAACGTTGTCACGAAGCAGGTGACAGCCCTCTTTCTTTGCAAGCTCCTGAATTTCGTCAGCTTTTGCTCCCCTTGTGATAAGAGCCTGCATAGACGGTGTTGCGAGAAGGATCTCATGGATAGCGGTTCTTCCCTTATATCCTGTGTTATTGCACTTTGGACAGCCACATGGGTCGTACACCTGTACTGAATGGTCAAGACCCATAAGCTCGTTTTCTTCCTCAGTTGACATTCTAGGCTTTTTGCACTCAGGGCAAAGCACCTTTGTAAGACGCTGAGCAACGATACCGATAAGTGAGGTTGCGACCATGTATGCCTCAACGCCCATATCCACAAGTCTTGTTACAGTAGAAGCGGCGTCATTGGTATGAAGTGTTGACAGAACAAGGTGTCCTGTGATAGCGGCACGGATAGCGATCTCGGCAGTTTCAGTATCACGCATTTCTCCGACCATTATGATGTCAGGGTCCTGACGGAGAATAGAACGTAGGGCTGCACCGAATGTCATGCCTGCCTTTTCGTTTATCTGGCACTGGTTTACGCCGTCGATCTTTTTCTCGACTGGGTCTTCGACAGTAATAACATTGTTATTAGGCTTCGAGATCTCGCCAAGTGCGGCATAAAGTGTGGTAGATTTACCTGAACCTGTAGGGCCTGTTACAAGGACAACACCCTGTGGCACTTTAAGGCAAGACTCAAATCTCTTATAGTTATACTCGGTCATACCAAGATCAGTAATTTTTCTAAGGGACATATCGCCTGTTGCGAGGATACGGAGAACGACTTTCTCACCGTACACCATTGGAAGGTTAGATACACGGAGGTCAAGAGTTGTGCCGTCAACGACCTGTGACATACGGCCGTCCTGCGGGATACGCTTTTCGGCGATATTCATGCCGCTCAAGATCTTGAAACGGGTAACAAGCGAAGTATGAAGTGCAGCGGAAAGAGTCATAAGCTCGATAAGGTCGC
This sequence comes from Ruminococcus sp. AF17-1AC, assembly GCF_003461385.1. Taxonomy (NCBI): domain Bacteria; kingdom Bacillati; phylum Bacillota; class Clostridia; order Eubacteriales; family Oscillospiraceae; genus Ruminococcus; species Ruminococcus sp. AF17-1AC. The sequence continues at coordinate 119,945 of NZ_QTWZ01000007.1, read as the reverse complement.
CGTTTACACGGATACGGATAACGGTTTTATCCTTGAATGGCTCGATATGTATATCCGTTGCGTCCTGACGCTGGGCGTTCTCGACGATAGCGGTAGCAAGTTTAACGATAGGAGCGTTCTCGATTCTCTCCTCGGAGATATCCTTGAGCTCTTCAAGGTTAAGCTCTTCCTCTTTTTGCTTTGTAGCTTCGTCAACAACGGAGTTAACCTGACCTTCTGAGTACATCTTACCGATAGCACGGTTGATAGATGACTTTGTGGCAAGGACAGGTGTTATGCTGCAGCCTGTGATAACACGGAGATCCTCGAAAATATAGAAGTTGATAGGGTCATTAGTTGCAACGGTCATACGCTTGCCTATTTTGCTGACGGCGATGACGTTATACTTTCTTGCAGTTGCCTCCGGTATCTTCTTGACTATATCAGGCATAAGCTCTGTATTATCAAGGTCGATATAAGACACATTCAGTCGCTCGGCGAGGACCTGACAGAACTGAACATCGGTAACGAGCTTCATGTCAATAATGACATCACCAAAAAGTCTTCCCTTTTGCTCCTTCTGTTTGGCAAGGACTTCCTGAAGCTGCTCTTCAGTTATAAGACCTTTCTGTACCAGATACTGACCGATAGGGCCGTTTCTCATATATATTACTCCAATCCTCCGCATTGATTTAGGATCCGACGCTGCGGAAACGTCTGCTGCGGTGCAAAAACCGCAAAAAAATCATATTATCTATTGTAATCTTCATGAAAGTATGATAAAATTAATATATTAACTAATGAATCCAAAGGAGGATCACTGTGGATAATTTAACCTTATCATACATAATCATTTATGTATTTGTGTTCATTTTCGGAGCGTGCATAGGCAGTTTTCTTAACGTCTGCATATACCGATTGCCGAAAAATGAAAGTCTTATCAAGCGAAATTCTCACTGTATGACCTGCGGTGAGCCGATCAAACGGCGTGACCTGATACCGATAGTAAGCTGGTGCATACTTCGTGGAAAGTGTCGAAGCTGCGGTGCAAAGATATCGGCAAGATACACTATAGTTGAAACGCTGAACGCACTGCTCTACTTATGGGTATTCTACCATTTTAATGGAATTTTCAATCCGCTTCGTGCAGCACTTGTCTGTCTGTTATTCTCTGCTCTTATCGTTGTATTCTTCATGGACTGGGACACTCAGCTTATCAACACATATGTTGTGATATTCATAGGTTTGCTTGGTGTTGCGGAATACATCTTCTGCAAAGATCAGACGGGACTTACGCTTAAATCACACTTGATCGGATTTTTCATTGTGAGCGTGCCTTTGCTTATTATTTGTCTTATCACACATGAGAAAGCAATGGGCATGGGAGATGTATATCTCATGGCAGCCGCAGGGCTGTTTCTCGGAATGCAGGGTGCTTTGGTAGCGCTTCTTATCGGACTGATAACAGGCTCGATCGGCGGACTTATCCAGAAACACCGCAGCGGTGATTCAGTATTTGCATTTGGTCCATATCTCTCCATAGGAATTGCTGTTGCAGCTTTGTACTCAGAGCAGATCGGTTCATGGTACATGGACTTTACTGGTCTTAACGAGATGATGAACGAAGCAATGCTGATAATAAGATAATTGCACAAATTCCGCAGTTTGATACTGCGGAATTTTTTTGCTCAAAAAATCCTCTTAATAGAAGTTTTCTGTTAAGGGGATTTTTTCAGCAATCAGACCCGTGGAGGGGTCTGATTGTGAAAGACTATAAACTACATTTTTACATAATATGTTTTTCCAAGATCACTGGTTGTAAGAGTAACATTAGTAAAGGCATTATCAATATTTTGCCACTCTTTTTCCCAAAGATTTACACAACAAGGAACGTTATAAGGAATTGTTGCAGTTATAACATAACGAATTTCTCTGCCCTTATACTTAGAAATATCAATATTAGAATTACCAGTAAAGTTGTCTACAATGACTTCATTATCCGTTTCGTTGACTATCTTAGCATTCATATTACAAAAGTATCCATACATATAGGAATAATTATTACCTGCACTACAATCAATTATAATGGTAACTCTATCCGACTGACTTGTAGGCAAAGATGGCTTTTCAACAAATACAGCTTCAAACACTGTATCTCTAGTAATTGTAACACTGGTTATCTCGTCTGCTGTACCTTCAACGACCCACTTAGAAAAAACCTTATTAGCGTCTGACGAAACAGGGGTAGCTCCTGGATAATTTGCATACTGTCCATCAGAAACATAAATAGTTGAGGCATTTATTAAAGAACCATTTAATTTAAACTCAACCTTATGCTTGTTCTGTACAACTGGAACGAAAACAACTGAGCTATCTGTAATAGAAACATCAGTAAGACCCTTTGACGTATCTGATTTGTATACCCACTTAACAAAATCCTGTTTTATAGTATCCATGTCAGTTGGAATTCCCGGGTCATTTGCAAAGTCGCCATCATAGACACTTGTTGTTGTAAATGTAGAACCGTCGATATTCTCAAACGTTACTGTAAACTGGGTTTTCGGTGCAACAGGCGGATAAACACAGGAGAATACCATATCCTTATTTATTGTTACGCCTGTTGTAAAATCAGCAACGTTATTTTTGCTGTCTACCCAATAAGGCGTGCCATAACCTGTTCTTGGTGTCATAGAAGGTGGAGCTTTATAAACTGTACCCGCCTTGACAGACTTAGTATCTATCTGTTTACCACGAAGGGTTGAATCAGGGTCGCTAGCAGAGTAGATAAACTTTACACTGTATGTTTTTGAACTTGAAACTGTTGTCTTATCGTAGAAAATATAAGTATATGTGTTTGAAGCGTCAAGGCTGTAATACTTTTCCTGCTGAGCTGTGCAACCTGCAGGAGCAGTGGTTGCCCGAGGATATGTGACATAATCAGGAGCTACAGAGAAATCTTTATAGTCATTAACATTGTATGAATCGCCTTCATCTATGTTAATATTTGTGAGATTTACTGCTGCGTCCTTTTTATACTTTGTTTTCGTAAAAGTATAGCTTCCGTTCTCATATGTTGGCTGATAGGCTGTAAGAGAAACGTCGAGAGTATACATTTCCTCAATTTTGCTGATACTTGCACCGATATCAAACTTATAATTGTCGTAAAAATCAACGCCTCTTGCAACAGCAGAATTATTAAAGTTTAAGCCCTCTGTATTTACCTTACCTACATTGAGGATACAGCCTTTTGCACCCATTCTCTTTGCGGCTGTATCCGTGTCATTGCCTGAATAGTTTTTCAGACTATAGCCACGAAGATTATTATTGTCAATAACGATACAGTTTGAATAGGTCACACCGCTTGCACCGATAGTACCAGAGTTTGAAACATCAGGCACACCAATATAATCTTTAAGCACAAGAACATTGGTCGAATATCTAAGCTCATCATCAAGATAGTCTATAAGACCTGAACCTATGATATTGCTTTCCATTGTTGCATCAGCGTCATGATAAACATTATTTGCAGGTTTGATCATATTAAGGATAGCTCCGAGGATCACGCCGAAAATCGTTACCACAACGATAAGCTCAACAAGGGTAAAACCCTTGCGGTTTTTATTCATTTTCAAGATCCTCCCTCCTTATGGTGTTGATTGTGCATCGTCATATTCAGCCTGGTTTTTGTAATCAGAGCCACCCATATAATGGATAACTACATAACCTGTAGCTTTACCTGACGCATCTTTTTCAAGATAATGGTCAAAGGTCGCATCTGTGATCTTAAATGCAGCTGCATCGGCTGTTGGAGTGCTGCTGTAAAGATCAGATGACTGTGAGAAGCCGAAATAATCGCTTCCTGTTACGCCTGAAAGCACAACGCCAAACTGCTGATTTCCACCGTCACCGATAGGGATAAGAAGTGAATTTCCTGATGAGTTATTATTTACATCAAAGAACTTTCCGCCTGTAAGCTCAGGCGTAAGAGCATAGAAATTCATATCTGCCCCTGAATTGTTATAAAACTTTACCCAGTAAACGCTCTTTTCAGGATTAGGCGTAATGTTTATGTCCTTACCCTGAAGAAATTTGAGCTGATAGCCTGCGTCTTCATCAATATTATTAAGCTTTGCTTTAAAGCCATAGGCTGTAGTATTGAACTTTATACCGCTTCCAAAGTCTGCCTCAAGGGCAAACTCATTTGTAGTTTTGCCGCTTGAAGAGAACTTGTTTACCTTCAACTCGTTCATATTGACGGTCTTGTTATCATTATACTGCTCGGCATTTACTGCCTGAGTATACATTTCATTGTTGCGGTAGTAGTTTTCAAGATTCTGTTTTTTTGCCGCTACAGCAACTGTAACAAGCATAGCTGACATACCTGACAAAAGTGCCATTGCTATGATGACCTCTACAAGAGTCATACCCTTTTTATTTTTGCTGTTCTTTTTCATTAGTATACTCCTTTCAATTAATAGTGATCATATCTGTCAAGAGTATATCCGAATGCTGAATCGTCCTTGCCGCCCTTCGCATTCTGCATTACAGAAGTAGTTGAAGGCTTAGTGTATACATAGAACGCTGTATTGGCGTTACCAAAGCTGTTTGCGATAACTACACCGACTGCACAGCACTGAACGGTCATTTTTCCGCCTGCTGAGTCTGTAACATTAAGTCCACTAAGACCACTTGTTGCTATATTAACCATTGCTTCTGGTGAGTAGAATGAACCCTGGAAGAAACTGTTGTTTGTGGCGCTAAGCGTTGTGTTCTCAGCAAATAAGAAAATGATACTGCTGTTTGATGGTCTGTAAGAGCCTGCAACGTCCACTGATGTTGGATTAAGGATGAAGCTGCTCTGTGGAGCACCAGGATTACCCTTAGTATTATTAAGTGTATCAGCGTCATACATACGAACATAAGTGTCATAATCAAATATTTTCAAGCCACTAAAGTTATAGTTACATGCGCTTGAACCCGAATGCTTGGACTTGCCTGTTACTGAGTCGATACCATTAAGTGTAATAGCACTGCCTGAGTCTGAAACAAAATAGCAGTTGTATTTTCTGTCACCTGTAGTTGTATCAATTATAGTTGAACGATTTCTGACAACTATAGTTGGAGACCAGCTTGAATCAAGACTAAGACCATTTTGAAGTCTTATAACAATATCGCCTGAAGAATCAGAAACATCAACGAGGATCCTTGAACCATTGCCATAATCATTGAACGAAAGATCAGATGCCCATGTACAGCTTGATGTTATTCTCAATTTGTAGCGGCTTTTAACCAGAGTCTTAGCTCCTGTTCCTGTAAGGTCTATTAGCTCAGTAAGCGTGTAGTCAACATTAGTCCAATCGCTTGCAAAGGTATTGAAAGTTTTAGTGTTTGAGCCATCATAGAAAGCCTGATATTTATCAGAGATCGTTGTCACATTAGTATCATTGCTCATGAAGAAATCTTCCGGATAATATACATAGGCATCAGCAGATACAGGTATCTGTGGCTTTGCGTCACGACCTGCTTTGCTAAGAACAGCTCCTTCATGAATATTTGAAGCCTGGCAGACGATCTTATCTTTACCCGTGATAGTGCCGGTAACATATACAGAGCCTGTTACCTTAAGTGACTTTGTGACATTAAGATCACCCTCGACATAGAGAGAGCCATTGATCGTCTGACCATTTGCACCAAATGTTGCATCGCCATTATAAGCACCTGCGCCCTTATAAACGTAGAAGTTACCATACTGTGTATAGTCATTTCCGCCGATGTTAGCTTCACAACAGAACAAATCGACATCAAAACCTGAAGAACCAACGTCCATATGGTTTGAAGTGGAAAGCTTCTGACCGATATTAACATAGTTATATCCGTCTGCTCTTGCCATTGTGGAGTTGATGCGGAATTCATTTGAAACATCAAGGTTTTCAGAAATTGTAACAGTTGAACCCTGCTTTTCATCTACAAGACTAGGCTTGAGCATGATAAGAGGCTGAGTTGAAACCTCCAAAGAACCATACATAAGATAAGAACCATAGATACTAGTATTGTTTGTAAATCTATAGACCTTACCAGTGGTATTATTGATACCAGCCATATCACCGATAACGTTAAGGTTATCATAACCTGCGCCGCCGTTACCAACAAGCTCGATAGTATTTGTATATTCGGCAGGCTTTGTAACTGACTGCGTGGAAATATGAGCTGCTACCTTTTCAGTTTTTCCCAGATAAGTAGTTTCACAGGTAACAACGATATTTGCAACACTTGTACCCTCCTGTGCTACAGTTATCTTTGTGGTACCGATATTATCGCTTTTACCGTCACCGCCGTTGTAACTTACAGTAGTAGTAGTACCCTTACCGCTATTAGCACTTGCCAGCTTTTTAAGGTTATCTATGGCCTTTTTCTGCTGAGCCTTTGCAGTAGGGTCATTGGTTGGAGCAGTATCAGTCTGTATCTGATTAATAAAGCTTTCAAGAGTAGATGAAGCTGTCAGATAAGCCTGTTTGCTCTTATAGTTATCATTTGTTTTTGTCCTGTTTACCGAAACAAAAGAAACAGTTGCAGTCAAAAGTATTGACAGCATGAGCATGACAGCAACCGCTGTGAAAAGCACGACTCCGGGTTTGTTTCTTTGTTTCCTCTTCGGAGTATTCTTCATATTAACCACCTTTCTTAGTTTTATTATCACTTATGCTATACTTTTTTCATTTTACACAGGTTGATTACTTATATAAAATTTTTAATCATTATATAGCACTAATTGGCAGGATAAGAAATATTCCTTATCCTACCAAATAGTTTTCTCTTAGCTGGCAGAAGGATCAGCAAGCTTCTTCAGAACGTACATATTCAGTGTCATTGTACCGGAGATCTCGCTTTCGTTGACATTCTCAATGTTAACATTCTGGATAACCATGCTCTTTTCGTTGTTTGTCGTCAGGTTGTCAGCAAAATTCTTGAAACCTGAAAGCGAGCTTTTGAACTGAATGTTAAGGCTATAGTAACCTATTGTCTGTGCAGCTGCTGCATTAGGATCTTCTGCAGCTGCATTTGCATCTGCATTAGCGTCTGCAGCTGATGAATCAGTTGTGCTTGCATTATTGTATTCATCTACCTTAGTGTCAAAATCAGTAGCTGTTGCTGTTGACTCATAAGCAAAAGGCGAAAGAACTGTGCTGCCGTATGATGAAATAGTCATATTGGAGTTTTTGATCTTTACATCATCAACATTAAAAAGCTCACGAACCTTATCAGTAGCCTTGTATGCTACCTGATAATCATAGAAGTTAGCTGCGACCTGTGAGGTGCTTGTATAAAGTGTCTGAATCTCAGCGGCAAGGTTCTTATCCTTGTCTACCTGATCTTCAAGCTCGCTGAGCTGTACCTTTGCTGATTCCAGATCACTGCTTGCCTGACTGCACTCATCAATGGCAGGCTTAATAAAAAGCATAAAACCTGCAACAATTATAAGCAGTACGAATACTACTATCAAAATCATTTTATCACGATAATTCAACTTCATAATTATTCACCCTCGCCCTCTTCTTTAAGATAAAGTGTCAGCGAATCAAGCGTTACGCCTGAGCTGCCTTCTTCACCGATCGAATATCCGTTGTATCCTACATCTTCCTGGAAGAGTCCTGTACCTACAAGGGCATCGATTGCTGTTTTTACATCTGACTGATCATCAAGCTCAACCTTAGTAAGTGTTACTGTACCAGCTTCAAGGTTATATGTAAAGCCTTCATACTTGAAAGAACCAAGGGCTTCCTTGATATCGTCAAACATCTCACTTGACACGACCGGAAGTGTTTCAAGAGCTGCATTTGCTGATGTAACATAGTTTGAATAATCCTGCATGATCTTCATCTTATTGTGAAGTATCTGGTTCTGGGCGATCTTCTCATTGCAAACAGCTATCTTATCATTAGTCTTGTCTATATCTTTCTCGATAGAACTCTTCCTGAGATTAATAACAAGTGTTGCACCTGCGATAAGCACTGCGGCTGCCGCAGCGAAGATACCGCCTGTCATGAGCAGCGAACCCATTCCGCTGTTGCCGCCCTTACCTGTGGACTGATCGACTTCAAGAAGGTTGATCTTCTCTGTTGCCTTGTTTCTCTTATAGAGAGCACCGATAGCATTAGCGAATACTGTAAACTCGAAGTTCTCAAAACCTGTGATCTGAGCAGGCACACCGAGAACGGAAGCCTTTATATCAAGACCGTCAAGAGCGTCAACGAGTTTGATGTAGTCCTCAATAAAGCCATAGAGAATAACATTTTCAAGTCCTGAACCGCCTCTTGCCTTATTGAACTGCTCCATTCTGAAGATGTTCTCGTTAAGAGCTTCAGTGATATAATCGTCAGAATCATAATCATCTTCTGAGATAGGAACGTATCTGGCGAATGCCATCTGTCCATTCTCAAAAAGTGTAAGACCAAGGAAGTTCTTATCGATCTGGCAAACCAACAGTGGCATTTTCTCCATGTTGGACTTGTCAGCAAGAACGATTCTTGCGATAGAGTTACATCCGATGTTAACAGATCTGAGGTTCATGCCCATAATGTTATAAAGCTTTCTGTAGCTTTCAACTATCGTACTAGGGCAAGCTGTTGCAAGTACCTTCACTGCGCCAGGATTATCCTCGCCTGCTTCACCTACTACTGTATATGAGATAGAATACTCATCTGTGATACCCATTTCCTGGCTCATATGGTTCTGTACCATAAGCAGGAACTCATTACCCTTTGCCTTTGGAACTACAAGCTCCTTGAATACGATGTTGCTCGATGAAAAAGTAACGATAGCGTCCTTATCCATCATATCCTCAGCCTTGATCTGAGTGAGCAGTAACTCGGACAGACCTGAAAGGTTGATGACCTCACCATTAAGGATCATATCCTCAGGAACGTCTACCTGCAAAGATCTCTCGATCCTTATCTTGTTAGAGGAGTTATCACCTTTAACAATGTTGATTTGTCTATCAGAAATATCAAATGATAGCATTTATTCCTTCACCTCTTAAATTATTTTTCAAAACAAATATCTTCCCTCTCCGTTTTAAAGGAGAGGAGATATTTAAAATTAACGAACATAAAATGCAGACCCTTAGTTTTCCAGACCTGACAATGAACCGTAGAGCAGTGGGAAGATACCCGCAAGGCAAAGACCGATCGCAACACCCATGAATACGATGAGCAATGGTTCCATAAGTCCTACAAGTCTTGTAACGGCTGCGTCTGCTTCTTCCTCATAGTAGTCAGCAGTTTTCTCAAGGATCTCATCGAGAGCACCTGATTCCTCACCGACATAGATGATGGAAGTAAACATTCCTTCAAATATCTCTGTTTTTGCAAGTGACGCTGAAAGCGGTGCGCCCTGCTTAACTTCATCAACTACCTGAATGAACATCTTATCAACATAAGCGTTTCCAAGTATTCTTGACGAACGTTCAAGACACTCTACCATTGGGATACCGCTTGAATAAAGTGATGAAAGAGTTCTTGCGAAACGCCCCTCGTAGATCTTTACCATAAGCTTTCCGGCGGCAGGCATCTTTATCTTTATGTAGTCAAATTTAAGTCTGACTGACGGTACTTTCAAGGCGTATATCCAACCGAATATCAAAACAACGACTACGATAAGAATGATATACCATTTTGCCTTGAAAAAGTCACTGAACGAGAAGAGAGCCTTAGAAAGTGCAGGCATCTGATCCTCTGACATAAGACCTGCAAATATAGGCATGATGAACGTAAACATACCGATTACCATGACGATACAAAGAACGCCAAGTATGATAGGATAAGTCATCGCACTCTTTACCTTATTGTTCAACTTGTTTGAGTTTGCATAATAATCGCTCAGACGCTGCATTGTCATATCAAGCGTACCTGAGGTCTCACCTGCGTCTACCATTGAAATGAAAAAGTCCGGAAAGCTTCCCCTTCTTGTATCAAGGGCCTCGGTAAAGCTCTGACCTTTCTGAACATCGTCATAAACGCTTCTCCAAACATCCTTTGCACCCTTATTCTCCTCTTCCTTATAGAGAATGTCGAGCGCTTTAACAATGGTAAGACCCGATGTCATCATTGCCGCAAGCTGACGGCAGCAGAAAGCAAGTTCCTTAGTATTGAACTTGTGCACAGATTGTTTGCCTGCACTGCCCAATGCTTCTGTATAACTTATACAGAAAAGACCTTGTTCGTGGATCTTGTCCAGTACTTCCTGTGCATCCTCAGCCTCATAGATACCCTTTATGGTTTTTCCCGAGGTATCCTTAGCAACATAGGAAAATTTCTTCATAATATGTAGATACACCTCCACTTATTTATACATTTTGTGCATTCATAACAAAAAACTTTAAAAATACACAAAACGCATTTTTATAATTATAACATTATTTTCATCTTTTCGCAAGTGATTGAGTGCTTTTTAAGCGTTAATTTATTTACAAAATAATCTTCACAAATTTATCGAATTTGTACAAATAGAATAATTAAACTAACATTTTAAATTATATTTAACATTTAAAGCGAGTTCATACAGTTTTATGATAGTAAATAACCTTCTTTATGTTCAAATGACACAATTTATACATTGTTATCCGTCTTGCCCGCACTAAAAGATTTCATACTTTTGAGAATGACAGGATGCTTATGAACATACACTTTATAAGCTATCAGATAGAAACAATAGGACGCTGCAAGAAGAAGTCCTATGCCGATTATCACGCTTACAAGGTAGTTCATGCCCACGCCTTCATTCAGCCATATACACGGATAATAAAGCACCTTATAGAAGATATCTCCCTTGCCCTCCTGACTGAATGAATCCCTGAATATTGCAGGAATAAAATACACTAGAAGCATAAGAAGATACACTATTGTAATATTGACCCAGCTCCAATTTTCATATGCGGCATGGCGTTTGCCGTCGTCATAAAAAAGTCTTAGGAAAAATATAAGCATGACCGCAAAGCCTATAAATGAGTCTACATTACTATTTGTCATAAAGCTCTTGAAAGCAGATGTGCTTGACGGAAAGACCGTAACCAGAGCCGGTATCAGCACAATGCCTGCAAAGGCTGAAAACAGTGTAAGAACGATCATTATCCCAATTCTCGACAGAATGTACTTTAAAAATTTTATTGCCTCCATAACTACCTCCGTTTTATTCTTTTGCTTTATAAAGTCTTTATGCTTTACATCTCATCTTGCGCGATAAAGTTTCCAGACTTTACATCTTTCAATTATCTGACATAGTTTTGTCAAAGAGTTTATCCACAAGCTCTCTTAGATATATATTTTCTGTACGCTCAAGTTTAGGGTCTGCGTTTCTGATAAGCTGTGCGGCTTCCTGTGCTTTTCTTAGTATATCCATATCCTGTGACATATCCGCTATCTTCAATGCAGGAAGGCCATGCTGTCTGCTTCCGAAAAAGTCACCGGGACCTCTGAGTTTAAGATCTTCCTCAGATATCTTAAAGCCGTCGTTAGTCTTGCCCAAAATTTTAAGCCTTTTCACGCTTTCCTCATTCACGTTGTCTGTAATGAGGATACAACTTGATTTATATTTACCTCTTCCCACACGACCACGAAGCTGGTGAAGCTGGGAAAGACCAAATCTGTCAGCATTTTCTATTACCATTATTGCCGCATTAGGCACGTCAACTCCTACTTCCACAACTGTTGTGGAAACGAGCAGGTCTATTTTATGCTCCTTGAAGTCGTTCATGACCTGTTCTTTCTGAGCGCCGCTCATTCTGCCATGAAGAAGTCCCACAGTGTAATCTTTAAACGTACCCTGAGAAAGCTTTTTAGCATAGGTCTTAACGTCCTGCAAGTCCATATCACTTTCCTCTATCATTGGACAGACTATATAACCCTGTCTTCCCTCGTCAAGATATTTTTTTACATAGTTAAAAGCACGCTCGCGAAGCTTTCCTGTAACGGCATATGTTTCAACGGGCTGTCTGCCCTTAGGAAGCTCTTTCAGTACAGAAATATCAAGGTCGCCGTATATCATAAGGGCAAGAGTTCTAGGGATAGGTGTGGCTGACATAACAAGCTTATGGGGATTTTCACCCTTTGAAGCAAGTGCCGCTCGCTGTTCAACGCCAAAGCGGTGCTGCTCGTCTGTTATGACAAGGGCAAGCTTTTTGAACTTAGTTGTCTGCTGAACAAGAGCGTGTGTTCCCACTGCAACGGCGTATTCACCGTTTTCAAGCCCCTCTTTCACAAGCTTTTTCTGTTTTGCGGTCATAGAGCCTGTGAGAAGCGCAACCTTTACGCCTAGCGGTTCGAGAAAGCCTTTGAGTGTCTCGTAATGCTGTTCTGCAAGTATCTCAGTAGGCGCCATAAGTGCGCTCTGACAGCCATTTTCATACACAAAATATGACGCTCCTGCCGCAACTGCGGTCTTACCCGAGCCAACGTCGCCCTGAACGAGTCTGTTCATAGGCTGTTCTTTCTGCATATCTCTGATACAATCATCTATGGCGGTTTGCTGGCTGTTTGTAAGGATAAAAGGCAGAGCGTTATAAAAACTGTCCATATCCTGCGTTTTCAGCACAAAGCCGCTTTTTTCACGGCTTCGGCTTTTCATAAGCTGCATACCAAGCTGCAAAACAAGAAGCTCGTCAAAGACAAGGCGATTTTTCGCAAGTTCGCAGGTGTGCATATCTTTTGGAAAATGTATATTCTCCAAAGCATATTCAAGAGAACAGAAATTGTACCTTTGCATTATGCTTTTTGGCAGCGGCTCATAGATATTCTTATTAAAAACATTCAGGGCGAGCCTTACTGTTTTTCTGAGCATTTGCTGACTAAGACCCTCTGTGAGGTGATAGACAGGCTGGACTTTATCTTCCGTATCGGCAGAAAGTATCACAGGAGAATTTATCTCTTTTCGCACAAGGTTTCCTGTTATCCTGCCGCAGAGGTAATACTCTTTATCCACTTCAAGCTGTTTATACATATACTCGCTGTTATAGATAACTATTACAAGGTCGGTGACGTCGTCGGTAAAAATGACTTTGTACACTGACAGACCTTTTCTGATACGGGCTTCTGGGAGCTTTTTAACTACTCTGCCCTTTACTATGCAAGGCTCGTTAGTTGGTGCATCTGCTATGGGAACAGGTGAGGTATAGTCAATATAACTTCTCGGATAATGACAAAGCAGGTCATATACTGTCTTTACGCCTAATTTCTCATAACATTCGGCACGCTTTTCGCCAACGCCTTTTAGATACTCTATTGGTTTCTCAAGATCCTTGAGCATAGTGACGCCCTCCTCTCTTTTATTATAGGCACATTCCGTAATGTGATACTGTTCTTAACACAATAATAGCATATTTTATGTTATTTTTTAAGTTGCTCATACCAAAAAGCAGGCTGACACGCAAACACGCCAGCCTGCTCAGAAGGACCGATATTAATAATTATCTGCTTTGACCTGAAAATATGACTGTGGGTGTGCACAGACAGGACATACATCAGGAGCTTTCTTGCCGATAACGATATGACCGCAGTTTATGCACTGCCATACGCAGTCGCCGTCCTTTGAGAACACAAGGTCGCCCTCGATGTTAGCAAGAAGTTTCTTATATCTTTCCTCATGCTCTTTCTCGATCTCGCCAACTTTTTCAAACAATATAGCGATATGCTCAAAGCCCTCTTCACGAGCCTCTTTAGCAAAGCCTGCATACATATCCGTCCACTCATAGTTCTCACCCTCTGCGGCATCTTTAAGATTTTCCACAGTTGACGGAATACCATCATGGAGCAGCTTGAACCATATTTTTGCGTGCTCCTTTTCATTTGCAGCAGTTTCCTCAAAGATATTAGCTATCTGTACATAGCCCTCTTTCTTTGCCTTGCTGGCATAATATGTATACTTATTTCTTGCCTGTGATTCACCTGCAAATGCAGCAAACAGATTTGCCTCAGTTTTTGTACCTTTCAAATCAGCCATTGTTTTTTCTCCTTTATATAAAATCAATACCGAAGTATTTATATATATTATACCATATCGCGAGCAAATGTCAACAGTATTTCATTAAAAACGCATAAAGCAGCACAAAAAATAGGACAAGCAAAAATATGCCTGTCCTGAAAAACTCGATTATTCTTTCTCGCCAAACTCAGAATACTCGATAGAAGCTCTGATGAAATCTCTGAACAGAGGGTGCGCTCTGTTTGGTCTTGACTTGAACTCTGGGTGGAACTGAACACCAACGAACCATGGGTGTACATTCTTTGGAAGCTCTACTATCTCAACAAGCTTTTCGTCAGGTGAAAGGCCTGCAAGCATAAGACCCTTATCTTCAAGAAGCTTTCTGTATTCATTATTGAACTCCCAACGGTGACGATGACGCTCACGGATAAGATTCTGTGGTGCTGAATAGATCTCAGCACATCTTGAATTGTCTGCAAGCTTGCATGGATAAAGACCAAGTCGCATCGTGCCGCCCTTTTCTGTGATATCTTTCTGTGAATCCATGATATCTATAACAGGATATGGAGTGTCACCAAACTCGGAAGAATTTGCCCCTTCCAGTCCTGCAACGTGTCTTGCGAACTCAACAACAGACATCTGCATACCGAGGCAGATACCGAACATTGGTATCTTATGTTCTCTTGCATATTTGATAGCTTCGATCATGCCCTCGATTCCTCTGTCACCAAAGCCGCCCGGTACGATTATGCCGTCGCAGCCGTGAAGCATTTCAGCTACAGTGTTCTCATTGAGATTTTCAGACTGTATCCACTTGATATCAACTTCTGCACTGTTCTCAAAACCGCCGTGACGGAGAGCTTCTGCTACGGAAAGATAAGCGTCCTCAAGCTCAACATACTTGCCAACAAGACCGATAGTTACTTTCTTGTTACAGCTATGAACTCTGCCTATCATTTCCTGCCACTCTTTAAGATCTGGCTGCCTGCACTCAAGCTTAAGATGATGACAAACAACATCTGCAAGGCCTTCTTTTTCAAGCCAGAGAGGCACTTCATAAAGTGATGGCGCTGTAAGATTCTGTATAACGTCCTCTGCTCTTACGTTGCAGAAAAGACCTATCTTCTGCTTCATATCCTCAGGTATCTCCATTTCAGAACGAAGAACAAGGATATTAGGCTGGATACCGATAGAAAGCAGTTCCTTTACGGAATGCTGTGTAGGCTTTGATTTAAGCTCCTTTGAGCCTGAGATATAAGGCAGCAGGCACACATGTATAAATACGGAATTTTCTCTTCCAAGCTCGATAGAAGCCTGTCTGATAGCCTCGAGGAATGGTGTGGACTCGATATCGCCAACTGTTCCGCCGATCTCTGTGATAACTATATCTGTGTCAGTTGATTTGCCTACTCTGTAAAGACGATCCTTTATCTCGTTGGTGATATGAGGAACGACCTGAACTGTGCCGCCAAGATAATCTCCTCTTCTCTCCTTATTAAGAACTGTCCAGTATATCTTACCTGTGGTAACATTTGAATTGATAGAAAGATTTTCGTCGATAAATCTCTCATAGTGACCAAGATCAAGGTCAGTTTCCGCACCATCGTCAGTTACGAAAACCTCACCATGCTGATAAGGTGACATTGTGCCTGGATCGACATTTATATACGGGTCAAATTTCTGAATGGTAACGCTGTAGCCCCTTGCTTTTAACAATCTTCCCAGTGACGCAGCGGTTATGCCCTTTCCAAGACCTGATACTACACCGCCTGTTACAAAGACATATTTTGTAGGCATATCATTTTTCCTCCATATATCAAAAATAAAACACAAAAAAATCAGGTGAGATCATGTGGACACAACTCACCTTTTCGCTCTTACTAATATCATAACAAATTTTTATACAAAAGGCAAGTGTTTTTTCTATTTTTCTCTGAATTTTTTATAAATTATCAAATAGCTTCAATAATCTCTTGTAAAATTGTTGTAAATTGAAGCGGTTTTATTTGATTTTATAAAAATAGAGGTAATTTTAAAGTCAAATTCGTACGAAATTTATGTTGTAATTTGAGGAAAAATAGTATATACTATTATTGTATTATGCTTAAACGAGCTATAGACTTCCGGCTTGCTGACTTTAATCGGAAACGAGGTTTATTTTATGGACAACGACAACAAGAACACCTCCAACACTCAGGGAGATAAGGATTTACAGTCGCTAATATCCAATGCAATAGAAAACAGAAAGATACTTGATGCTTCAAACTCAAACGGACCTACGGGGGTCATACCTATCCCCTCAAAGGAACAGCAGAAAGCTGATCCGATACATGAGTCTGATCCAAAGCAGGATAAGACGCCAAAAAAGAAAAAAGGCTGGAGCAAGAAGAAAAAGACGGGTATTGCTCTTGGAATAATATTTGTAGTATTCATTATTATAATTGCCATTATCGTAGGTTTGTTTTTCCACTACACAGGAATGCTTGACAGAACTAAAGACACTAAGATAAATTCAGGCAAGGCGCCTATAAATTCCAGCGAGCTTACAAGTGAGGCGGATACATTTGACGCAAAGGAAAAAGAGGACGAGCTTAAGGCTCAGCTACAAAAGCAGTCCTCCAAGATATCCAGCGAGGACGTAACGAACATTCTGCTCATTGGCGAGGATATCCGTGATACAGAAGAGGAGAGCCGTGGAAATACTGATGTTATGATGATAATTTCCATAAACACCAAGAACAAGACTATTACAATGACCTCCCTTATGCGTGATATGTACATTTACATGGCGCAGTTTGACGAGGGCAACAGGCTCAACAGCGCTTACTGGCACGGTGGCTGTGAGTATCTTGAACAGTGTATTGAGGATTATTTCGGTATCCAGATAGACAGATACGCAAGAGTGAATTTCTACTCGTTTATAGATATAGTTGAGACTGTAGGCGGTATCGACATGGAAGTGTCAAAGGCTGAAGCCGAGGGCATGAAGAAGCCGATGGCCGAACAGAACAAATACCTTAAAAATAAGAAAGGCACTGACTATATAAGCAACGACATATTTGCGGGCAAGAGTGATGAGGATAAGGTAAAGCTTCATCTTAACGGAAATCAGGCACTTGCGTTTGCAAGGCTTAGATATGTAGGAAATTCCGACTATGAGCGTACCGAACGTCAAAGACGTGTTATCTCAGAGATCATAACCGAATCCAAGAAGCTTAGTCTTGTTCAGCTTGACAAGCTTCTGAACAAAGTCCTTCCTGAGATAAACACAGACCTTACTGATGGTGAGATCGCAAATCTGCTCCTCAATGCTTTTGACTATATGAAATATGATATCCAGCAGCTTAGAATACCTGCTGACGGCTATTTCACAAACGAAGTCATCTATAGCATGGACGTGCTTAATCCGGACTTTGCCGCAAACTCTGCGTTCATTCAATATATAGTTTACGGCAGTTGTAAAAACATTGACGAAGCTATCAAGCAGTATCAGGAAGAAAATGCTTACAATTACAGCTATGACACTGGGTATTACGGCTACTAACTAAATAATTGATATCCGCTTTCCATTTGGGAGAGCGGATATTTTTTTGGCTTCGTGCAAAAAATAAAAAAATGGTTGACAAATACCCATAAGGAGTATATAATATATATGCAGCAAAAGATACCCCATAAGGGTATTTGATATAATAAGGAGGCAAAAAACATGGACAACAGAAATGATAAAGAACTGTCATGCGGCTGCTGTGATACTTGCAGGCACAAGCACACTCCCCGTGATGATAAGGAAATAAAACAGCTAAAGAATAGGCTAAGAAGAGTTTCGGGACAAATAAACGGCATTATCAAAATGCTTGACGATAACCGCTACTGCGGAGATATACTCATTCAGGTGGCGGCGGTTGAAAGTGCAATGCAAAGCTTCGGCTATCTTATTTTGCAGGAACACATGAAGACCTGCATGACAGAGGAGATACAAAGCGGCAACACCGAAGTTGTCGATGAAGTATTAGAGCTTATGAAAAAGCTTAAATAGAAAGGCAAATATCTATGAAAAAGTTAAAATTCAATGTAACTGGCATGAGTTGTGCGGCGTGTCAGGCTCATGTGGAAAAGGCTGTGAGTAAGGTCAATGGCGTAATGGACGTAAACGTGAACTTGCTTGCAAACAAAATGACGGTGGATCTTGACGAGGGCGTAACTAACGCTCAGGCGGTCATAAATGCTGTTGAAAGTGCAGGATATGGAGCAAGCGAGATAGGCGACAAAGAAAACAAAACTGCATCACCTGTTGCGGCGGCTCAGGACGAAAGCAAAAAGATGAAGAAACGTCTGTGGTGGTCTGTGGGATTTTTGATACCGCTGTTCTATATTTGCATGGGACACATGGCGAACATACCTATACCTCCTATTTTTGCAGGGCACAAAAACATGATGATATATGCACTCACTCAGCTTTTGCTCACAGTGCATATCATTGCAATAAACTTTCACTATTTTTCAAACGGCTTCAAAAATCTTATCCGCCGCTCCCCTAACATGGACAGCCTTATAGCTCTTGGTGCGGCGGCTTCATTCATATACAGTGTTTACGGCACTTACAGAATGGCTTACTTTATGGGCAGGGGCGACCTTGGCTCAGCACATGAGTATATGATGAATCTGTATTACGAATCATGCGGCATGATACTCACACTTATCACTGTGGGAAAATATCTTGAGGCTCGCTCAAAAAACAAGACGGCTGACGCTGTGAACAAGCTTGTGCGCCTTGCGCCTAAGACGGCAGTTGTTATCCGTGACAGCGAGGAGGTGGAAGTTCCTGCGGAAAACGTAATGGTGGGAGATGTATTCCTGCTCAAAGCTGGCTGGTCTGTGCCATGTGACGGAGTTCTTATCGACGGAAACTGCACTGTTGACCAATCTGCACTTACAGGCGAGAGCATACCTGTAGACAAGGCAGTGGGTGACAGAGTTATGAGTGCAAGCGTATCGGCTGGCGGTTTTGCTAAGGTAAGATGTGAGAAGCAAGCTAAAGACTCAACACTTTCACAGATAATCGCACTCGTTGAGGACGCTTCCGCTTCAAAAGCGCCTGTAGCAAGGCTTGCAGACAAAATAAGCGCTGTGTTCGTGCCTGTGGTTATAACTATAGCTATCATTTCACTGGTAGTATGGCTGCTGCTTGGATATAGCTTCGCATTTGCACTTAACATGGCAATATCAGTGCTTGTTATATCCTGCCCATGCTCATTGGGACTTGCAACGCCCACTGCAATAATGGTAGGAACAGGTAAAGCGGCACAGTTCGGTATCCTGATAAAATCCGCTGAAAGCCTTGAAACTGCTCACAGCATTGACACTGTTGTTCTTGACAAAACAGGAACTTGCACAGAGGGCAAGCCTGAGCTTATTTCAGCGCAAGCGTTTGGTGATTTTGATGTTTCAGAGCTTAAAAAGCTTTGTGGCTCGGCGGAAAGCGGTTCATCACACCCACTTGCAAAGGCTGTTACAGGCCACTGCAAGACAAATGGCATTGAACTCACCCCTGCTGAAAGCTACACAGAAACAGCAGGCGGTGGTATATCGGCTGTTGTTGAGGGCAGAAACGTTCTTATCGGTAACAAGCGGCTTATGGACAACAGCGGAGTTGACATATCGATGGTTGAGGAAACGGCTCATGCTCACGCTGACAATGGTGAGATACCACTTTATGTAGCGATCGACAACAAGCTTGCAGGCATTCTGTTCATTGCAGACAAGATAAAAGAGACAAGTGCAGAGGCTATAGAAGGCTTCAAAAAGGCAGGCATTGAAACTGTAATGCTCACAGGGGACAACGAGAAAACAGCCAGAGCAATACAGAAAAAGCTTGGCATTTCACAGGTAAGATCACAGCTTATGCCTGAGGACAAGGCTACGATAATCAAAGAATTGCAGGAGCAGGGTAAAAAGGTAGCCATGATAGGCGACGGAATAAATGACGCTCCTGCCCTTACAACGGCAGATGTTGGAATAGCTATCGGTGCAGGACAGGATATTGCTATCGAGTCAGCTGATATCGTGCTTATGAAAAGCGATCTGAATGACGCTGTTACGGCTGTCAAGCTCAGCAGGAGCGTTATGAAGAACATCAAGGAAAACCTTTTCTGGGCGCTTATTTACAACTCGCTTGGTATTCCGCTGGCGGCAGGAGTATTCTACGGCTTGCTTGGCTGGAAGCTCAATCCTATGTTCGGTGCAGCGGCAATGAGTTTAAGCTCAGTTTGCGTTGTGACCAATGCGTTAAGGCTCAATCTTTTTAAAAGTGGCAGAGAAAACAAAGCCGCAAAGGCTGAAATAAATACTAAAACGGAGGACGGAAAAATGAAAAAGGTAATGAAGATCGACGGCATGATGTGTTCGCACTGCACAGGCACAGTAACGAAGGTGCTTAATGCGATAGACGGCGTTACAGCAGATGTTTCCCTTGAGGACAAGCGCGCTTACATCACACTTGACAAGGACGTGGCTGACGAGGTGCTTTCTAAGGCGGTAACGGACGCAGGGTATAAGGTAAAGGGGATAAAGTAGGTTTTAGCTGTATATTTTGAAAAAAGCGGTGCTTTGAAAGCACCGCTTTTTTTGGAAATTGTGTAGCCCTGCGTATGCGGGGAAAAGCTTGAAAAAGAGGACTTCAAGACCGCAAAGCAGGGATCATCCCCGCATATGCTGGGAAAAGTTACCTATTCCGCTGTTGCCAAATATCACTGTAACAGGTGAGTAAAATGAGAACAAATACATTTTTTATACTGTATGTATCAGCCTTAAAGGTTCGTAATATAGAATGTACCATTTGATTATCTTCAGGGTCATCTGCACTAATTATGAATACATCTTGCTCATTATAATTATTACTGTACACAGTAATTAGATTACGTATACCACCATATGGTATAAGCCTAAACTTAGACCTGTCAACAAGACTTAGTAATTGATTCCAGAATACTCTTTCAGAGCCTGTTCCTTCTATAAGTATGTTTATAATTATAGTTCACGTCCTTTTAAACTTGGATAGACTAAGTTAAACTTCCCAAGCTGTGGTTCAACTATTGTAGCCTCACTTTTATCATCGAGTGTATACCTATCAGTCACTCTGCCAAATACTATATATTGGTTACTCTTATCCATGTCATAAAAATCTCTTGTCTTATTCGCCATAACTATATCTGCATTATCTATTATGAATAGACTGTCTTTAACTGTTTTAAGAGCAGACTCAACCATATCAGCAGATGTCAAACTGTTTATGAATACAACGCCTTTTGCATTAATATTGGAACAATATGTAGAAAATATGTCATAAAACAAAGACTTACCTATTCCGCTGTTGCCAAATATCACTGTAACAGGTGAGTGAAATGAGAAATCGAATGAATATACTCCGTCTGTAACTTTTATCCTCTTATGAAGTAGCTTTGCCATTAGTCTAGCACCTCCAGTATTTGTAATGCATTTGTACAGTGTATCTTTTTTCCCATATAGTGCAGCAAAACATCAACACTAAAATTATTTATGATGCTTGGCAGTAATGGCATATATGCGTTTCCTCTGTTAAACATCAATATGCACCTCAGTGCATTGTCTCCAGCCTCAACACAATTGAACAGTTTATCCGGATTACTGTATATATTTATTGCTGTTTTACAGCCAGTACTAATTTTTCTGATGTCCACAAGTCTACCATATTTTGTTCTAATATCAGACCCTGATGAGTATGTTGAGTGATCGATGTTCAGTATTAGACTTTTTATTGTATCCGATATTTTAGTAGTACCTATATGCAAATTGAAGAATGCATCATTTCTTTCCTCTAGTTTTAAACCTGTTTTATTAACGTCCTCTTTCTTAATATATAAGTTTAATGGCATATTACCTACCTCCAGTTACTTATTTTTATATGATTATATCTGTTTATCAAATGATTTTGATAACTTCTTAACTGCAACGCCCATATCTAAATCATGCAGTACATTGTACCTTTTACATATAAATTCCGGTGTTATGATTTTTACTATTTTTGAACTTGGTATATTTGTATAGTACTGGTATCCTGCATAAAATTCACCAAGCCACTCAACCATTTTTTTACTGTAGTTCATAGTAGCCTTGTCTACAGAGTTCATACTAAGCTTATCAATCATTATATATGGTGTCATTGTCATCCAGTATGCAGAACCGTTGTCCATATGGTTCCTTGCATCTGATAGCATAAACATATTTGCAAATGAACACAGGTCAAAATCTTGCTCAACTGCCATTGAGAATGCTACCCCTTGGCTTTCTGCCAGTTCGTCAATATATAATTTCTGTTTTTCATTCATAATGATACCTCACCTAATTAGTGTACTAAAAGTATTAGTCAGGATCACCCCCGCGTAAGCGGGGAAAAGGACTTGGCTGCTGTGACTTCGCCACTGTGTTTGGAATCACCTCCGCGTATGCGGGGAAAAGTGTGTCACGCCATTGCCCATATCGTACAACGCAGGATCACCCCCGCGTATGCGGGGAAAGCAACAGTTTCCGTCAGAATGCCCTTTGGTCTGGGGATCACCCCCGCGTATGTGGGGAAAAGAGTGCCGGGTCCCAACAGCAGCGCTGTTATGGCTGCCGCAGGGATATACACTGTTCCGTCAAGATCTGTGGCGGTGACTGCACCGTTTTCACGGCTTACCTTGCAATGTTCAAGATAAATAAACGTCATTCTGTCGCTTATTGTGGGCAGTGCTTGGAGATCTGGCTTCTCTATCCCATTTTGTTGTGCCATTATCTTACTCCGACGATCGTCAGCATTCCAAGACCATAAGCCTTTTCACGGCCGATACCATTAGTAAGTGCAACTTTAAGAAGTTCCTCGTCTGTTACTGTAAGCACGCCCTCATATGTTACAGAAAGTATTCTCACATGGTTTCTTCGCTCGCCCTTTTTAAAATCATACCACTTAAACTCTGTTACCAGCCACATTCCGTCCTCTAGAGAAAAGCCGTTTTTCAAAGCCTGCTTTTTCAGCCATTCTTCCTGCTGTTTATTTCCTATAAGTGCAACCGGGCGACCTCTGTGGGAATTAGTATCTTTCTTATGTATAACAGGGTTTGCTTTCAAACGAAACTGCCATTTACCGCCATTTTTAACTCTGTCAAGTAATGTATCATAACATTTAGTTTGAGGTCTTTCTGCTCCGAATTGATCTGAAGCATTTGAAAAATCAAGTTCTTTTTCTGATAATATGAGCAAATACTTCTCTCCGCCAAGCTCGTCTATTCTCCAAAGCTTCCTTGTTCTGCCGTCAGGCTCAGCGCTTTCGATAGCTCCATGAAATCTGCTTGGGCATACCAATGCCTTCATTGTATTTGTTTTTGTCATATCTAATTTTATTCTTGTTAAATACATACTGCACCTCACAATTCAGAAAAGGCGTCATGCTCTGGGTTGCTATCCACAGCAAGAAGTTCTTCACGCTTCATTCGCCAGCCATGCTTTCTGTGAAGCTGTGAGAATGACAGCGGAATATCCTGCACCATTGCGCCGCCTGATGTGACTTCATAGGAAATGCGCACGCTTTTTCGGTGAGCGTTCTTATAAAGATATGGCTCAGTCTTTAGTGCCGTAAGAATATCCTCGTCCTTAACGCCAAGAACGATAGGCAAAGTTGGCGGACAGGACTTTCGTCCAAGATACAGCGGATAAACAGGCTTTTGCAGTGCAGAAGCTATACTCTCCAGCAATGATTTATCATCACTTTCAAGTGCGACAAGAAACGCTGCGTCTGACAGATAATAACGATATGATACTTCAGGATGTTTTTCTCCTGGTACTTGCACAGTATGAAAATCTTTAAGCAAAACGCCCTCCTTATCGGCACGAACGCCAAAACGGAGCGTTGTAAGCGGCACAAGACCTCCTATATGATGTGAAAGTTCAGGCATATCTTTCGCTGTGACAACAGGTCCAAATCTGCGCATGATACGTTCTCTGTTTTCATCAGTTTTCTCTTCCATAAGATCAGCGGCTGCACTTCCAAGGGATCTTCCCTCACAATGAACTGTTTCCGAACTTCCCTGCTGATGAAGCGCAAACATAGTCAGCGAAATATATATTGCCCACTCCGATCTGCTTGGCTCTCCTGTTCTGCTGAAAAGTTCAGGCGACATTTTATTTAGAAACACCCCCACAGTTCAGGCATTTCACCCGGCATTTTGCCTATGCCACGGCGGAGATTTGCTAATGCAGCTCTTCCACCGCTAGTGCCTTTTTGTCTGATAAGCTCCTGCACTCTTTTGTACATTTCTTCTCTTACGAGCTTTACTTCTTCCATATTTTCACCTCGCTTTAAAAACCATTAAATTTCCTTGTATATCTTTGAAACATCACGCAAGAAAATGTTGTAAGCCTTTGGTGCAGAATAGATAGTCTTATCTATCTTATGTCCCACCATTGCGGTGTCAC
The DNA here is from genome assembly GCF_003461385.1 of Ruminococcus sp. AF17-1AC. Classification (NCBI taxonomy): domain Bacteria; kingdom Bacillati; phylum Bacillota; class Clostridia; order Eubacteriales; family Oscillospiraceae; genus Ruminococcus; species Ruminococcus sp. AF17-1AC. Next base: position 95,510 of record NZ_QTWZ01000007.1, on the reverse strand, counting down.
CTGCTGCCGCAACAAGCTCACTGCCAAGATCAAGAGTTATCTTCTTTGCAGTATTCTGCCACTGTTCAAACTTTTCCAGCTTATCATCATTTTCCGGGTCAAGTGAAGAAAGCCAACTGCGGAAAGGAATATCAAGGCGGTAGTATAGCTGTGACTTGGCGTCTAAAATCGAGCCAATGTCCTTTGGCTTACTGTTCTTATTTCCACCAGAGGCAAGGTAAATATTCCATGCTAGATTGCCTATTTTTTTCGCAAGTTCTTCACATCTGCTTATCTCAAACTTTATTTCTTCACGATAACCCCTGCCTACTTCTGATAGTATTTGTGCGTTCATTTCTAGGGAATCACCGAAAACGTTCTGTATGCTACAATTATTTTTATCATAGTCTACAGACAACACGGTAGTCCTCATCATAGGTAGTTTTACCTTTGTTGATATGAATTTAAACCACTTTATAACCCCAGGAACATGATTACCATTAGAATTATTATAAATATTAGAAAACTCACGCCACATCTGTTCCGACGCACAATGTTTCTTTGGAAAATAATCAGTCTTATTTATTTTCCATGTTGTCATGGGTTCTATAAATGCGTTCTTATCAGTAAAAGAATCTCCCCTAATAGCAATATATCCCATTATTTTATCGCCACATCTATTTAGCAAAATGTGTCGAGACTGTAACGTATAAAGCTGTGCAAGATTGGTCGGATAAGGTATTTTCCTACGTTCTTCTTTTACAGGATCATCCATTTCCCACATTGGTTGTTCATCACATTCAATATTATCATTATTAATTAGTACAAAATTAAGCATAATCGTTTCAAAAAAGTTACTGCCATTCAAATAAATTAACCCTAATTTTCCAAGCCAACCAACACCAGACGGAGGAAGCTTACCACCAGCTTTCTCTTTTCCCTCCTTTGAGGGCTTTATTGCTGAATCATCAAATGAAATTAAAGTCAAAAGCCACCTAGCCGCCTGAGCATATGTAAGGTGGCTTTTCTGTTCGCCTGAATATGCAGAAAATATCCTAGTTTTGTTGCCACTTTCTGATATCTCGCCATTAAGCTTTGACGCACCATATTCTGTTCCGTATGGTCAGCCCGGCCATTTGCCCAAATGGTCTTTCGGGATGAAAGAGCCAAAAGCGTTCATGCCACTTTTCAAGATACTCTCTCACGGGCTTTTCGGGAATCTTTCGGTTGTTCCATAGACTTTCCCACCTATCCACCGCATCGTCCTCTTCCTCTAGCTCTGCTTCATTGCCGTCGGCATCTACCCTTGAAAAGACAGTATGCACTATGGCAAGCATAAGACGAAGTATAACTATATCCTGCGTAGGCATTTCGCCTTTCAGAGCCTTATACTTATGCGCATTCAAAAGTGCATCTGTTAGTGACACCTCTTTTATTTGACAATTGTCGTCCATTACTCTAATCCACGGCTCATCAAGCAGATTAAACTCTGTTTCGTTCATTCACATTCCTCCTTCTTAGTAAATTCCAGACCTTTTTCAAAGCTGTAATGAAGATCATATCCGTTCAGCTCACCTTTAAGGTCCTCATCAAGAAACAATACAAGCTGGTTTTTAAGCCACGGGGAATTTTGCCAACCTGCAATATACTTCATACAGTTGTTTTTAAGTTCTCTTATATTTTTATCTATATTCCATGACTGACAAAACATTGTCGGAAGTCGAAGTTTCTGTTCAGCTATTCGGCGACATTCTTCATCATCAGGGCACTCTGATACCTCTGCACCGCCATATTGGTCAGGCAGAAAATGAATTTTCTCATCAGCACTTAGCTGCATCAACAACACATCAAATGACGAGATTCCGTCACGCACAGCCGCCTGTGCAAGCTGTTCATCACCAGTTTCAACAGGCTTTGAAAGCAGTCCATGGATACTTTTTCCTTTTGGCTTACTTATCCTAAAGCAGTCAGCCCTGCTCTTGCTTTTCTTTTGCTCATTTATATACTTATCATAACACTCATCACTCGTAACACTATAAACCTCTTGAACAAGTGGTGAGATATCGTCAGGAAGAGTGATGCTGTCGGGCAAAGTGTCAGCCGTTTTATTGATAAGCCAATGGCTGTATATTTTTCTTGACGCTGATTCCATATTTGTATACTCATCTGTAATAACATAGCAGACAGGGGTTTGTGCTGTATCAGGCCGCACTCCACGTTCATGCCTGTGAAGTCTGCCCATTCGCTGCAACAGCAAGTCCATAGGACACATATCCGTGATGAGCATATCAAAATCAATATCAAGTGATTGTTCAAGCACCTGCGTTCCAACTACCACAAGACCGCTCCTGCTTTCAGGCGTACTGTTTTTGCCGACAAGGTCAACAAGCTGTTTCTCCTTTTTAGCACGGTCAGGAAGCACGAACTGAGCATGATACAAAAGCACTTTTGCATTATCCTGCAAAAGCTCGGCGAACATCTGGGCACGTCTTACGGTATTTACTATAACACCTACACAGCCACCATTCTCTGTTACATTTTTCACAAGCTGCACAACATCGTCACTAACGCAGGTCTTGACTGACACAGTTTTATGTACTCCGTCATAGCTGAGTCGCTGCTGGCGGATATCTTTGCCGTCTGTCCATGTGAGCAGAGGGTAGCCCTGCTCTTTTTCAAATCTATCATCAGACTTTTTTATTCCAAGATAGGCACGGACAAGTGACATTCGTCTTGCTGAGGGCAGCGTTGCCGACAGCAGGATAACAGGGGTGTTGTAGCTTCCAAGCCATTGCAAAGCCATTTCAAGATACTCGCTCATGTATGCGTCATAAGCATGGACTTCATCAATGACAACGACCTTTTCTGATAATCCAAGGTGAAGGAGCATAACGTGTTTTCGTTTCAATGCAAGCATGAGCATTTGGTCTACTGTCGCCGTCACAAAATCTGCAAGGCACGCTTTTTTGCTGTCACAAAACCAATTGTGGATAATTAATCCGCTGTCGCTTTCCTCCTGCGGTATGCCCCTTTGTATGTTCTGAAACAGAGGATTGAGTACTGCGCTTCCGTGGTTGAGCTGAACAGAATGATAAAATTCTGTAGATTGCTTTTCAGCCCAACTGAGTATTCTTGGGAAAATGCCGTTTGCAGTTGCCTGAGTTGGAAGTCCAAAAAACACGCCGTTTTTGCCGCACTTCGATGCCAATATCTCGCTTGCCGCAAGTGATGTTTCTGTTTTGCCACAGCCCATTGGCGCTTCAAATATGTATATTCCCGGATTTTCCGAATTCTCAACTATTTTAAGGACTTCTGACTGCACCAAACGTGGTTCAAAACCAAAAGCTTCTTTAAAGTCCTCATTAGATATTACCGATCTCTCAGGGTTCCACATCTGCGGAAAATCGAGCTTTGCCCAAGCGCGTTCAGCCCTCAGCTTGTCGTCAGGTTTGAGGTCCTCCACTGACAAAAGAGGAAAAAGCTCAGTGTTGCTTGCAAGCCAATCCGCCATTATTAACATACCACTCAGAAGCATTTGCGACGAACGGTCTATATCCGGCAACTCACTAACATCTAAAAAGCCTGCATAATCAAGTGCCATATCAAATATCGTCTGCCAAATATCCTGCAAAACTTCAACATTTTCTTTGTCACGTCCATAATAGTTTTCATAGAAAGCTATATCCTCTTGTGGCCATGACAAATCCTGTACGCTCTCAGCAGGTACACCATGATGAGAGCCAACAACAGTGCTTACACATTCAGGGCAACCCAACAAATTAAGGATCTCCTCACCTGCAAATGCATGAGGGGTTTGTTTGGCTTTTCCTTTATCGTGAGAAGCATTAAAATTGATACCTGACGCTTCAAGTGCAGACTTTCTCTCAGGAAGTTTATCACCTATTTTATATTGAAATACCACTATTGCTTTGCCGATATCGTGAACTGCTGCTAGAAAAATAGCTAACTTTTTGAACTCATTCTCCTCTAATCCGCAAGCCTTTGCAAATGACGGCGACAGAAATTCATCACACAAACAGCTCATGATATCTGCCGTATCCTGCAAATGCTGCAAAAGTGGCAGCCATTCAGACGAATTTTTGCCTGTTTTCGCCATTAGCGAATACAGTATCTGTTCTGTAAAGTTCATTATGTCACTTCCCGTCCGCTAAGATCACCTAACTTCTATATTATAACATATTAGTATATAAATTTCAACAAATTGTCAAAAAAATATTGGTATATTTTAATTTTTTATCTACATTTTCCGACATTAAAAATAGCGATGCAACTCAATGCACCGCTATTTTTATTTACGCTATTCCGTTTTGTCATCGGTTTTCTCTGCCGTATCCTCCTGAATTATCGGCATTTCTACTATCGCCTTGAACATATCTCCGTCTATTTCGATATTGAAGATACCACCGCAGGCTTCCGTGAAGCTCTTTGATATGGATAATCCCAAACCGCTTCCGCCGTCTGTTCGTGACTTATCCCCTCGCACAAATCTTTCAAGTATCTCTTCCTCTGTGAAGTTTATCGGCGTTGCCGAAATGTTCTTCTCGGCAAATACTATTCTGTCCGCTTTTTTGTACACATCAAGGAATATCCTTGTGCCGTCCATAGAGTAATTCAGAGCATTGTCTACAATGTTTTGGAACACTCTGTAAAGCTTGTCGCCGTCGCCCATTACCATTGCGCTGTCGGCATTTATGTTTATCTTTACTATCTTGCCACTGTCAGCTATCTTGTCCTCTGCGTCTGCGATGCACTGATTTAACAGCATCACAAAATCAAGCTTTGTTAGGTTTACATCAACGCCGCTTGTGGCTTTTGCTATGCTGAAAACGTCGGACACAATGCCTTTGAGCTTCTGCGCCTTTTTATCAAGTATCTTCACATAGCTCGAAGCTTCATCGTCAAGATCCATTTTCTTAAGCAGGTCGATATAGCTGATAATGGAAGTCAGCGGTGTTTTCAGGTCGTGTGAAACGTTTGTCACAAGCTCTATTTTCAAACGCTCCGATTGTATTTGCTGCTCCACAGACTCTCTCACCTTATCCTGAACTGAGTTGAGTTTTTCAGATTCAGCATACACAGGCGAAGTTTTTCTTATCTCGCCCTCATAAGGCTTTTCTTCTCCAAGGCTGTCTATCTGTTTGCTGAGCTTTGAAAGCTGTGAGAAGTCACGAAGCATTGATATACACAGAACAATTTCTACCGCCAACAAAATTAACATCGTCAATCGACTAGACATCACAACAAAAATTCCAACGAATATAAGTATGAACTTCCAAGTAAGCTTTATTCCAAGCGGAAGTCCATGAAAATAGTGATAGAGGGAGGTTTCCTTATACTTGCGCCATAGGAACTTACATAATCTGCAAATAAGGCTTTCTTTGAATATGCTTCTTGTCTTTATCTTGCCAACAAACTCCATAAGCGAGCCGAAGCCTGCAAAATATGCCAATGCAAACAACGCTACAGCAAGGATATTTCTAAAAACGGAATTAGCCAAAGCATTGTCAAAAATATTTTTTGTGATGCTCACATAATAATTCCAGCAGGCGCCAAATACAAAAGCAAATGTAATAGCCAATACCATTAGGATAAGGTAAACTTCCGTTGGCACTTTTTTTAGAAAATTGCCTTGCTTCCAGCGTTCAACGCTCTCAGACTCCGCATTATATGCACAGATCAGGAGCAGATAGCACACAAGCATAAATTCAATAACACCTAAAACAATCACAAAAAGCTTTGCACGATACATATCATTCAAAGCCTCGGTGTATTCCTTTTCCATTGCCGTAAGCTTTTCAGCTTTCGGTGCAAAGAATACCGTTATACCTGAATCGTCATTGTCTGTCGCTTTGTAATCAGGCAGGTCATAGAGGTTTTCACATTTTGCCCATGTGTTTCCGTAATCGTCCTCATAATAATATCTGCCGTTGTCATAGTCATAGTATTCATTGCCGTCATCAGTGTCATAATCGTCACCAATTTCTTCATCTTCAAGCCTGTCGGAATATTTCAGACCGTTTTTCAAATCAAGACCTTTAATAACATTATATCTTGAGTCTACATTATAGAAAGCTATTGGATCATAATTGCCGTAATTGTAAAAATATCTGCCGTAGTTATCATAATAACTTCCTCCTACAGGCACAAGATTGTCGGCATAAAACTCTTCTGTCACGTTATCCTGATACTCCGCTGTATTGTAATAGTAATCAACTATCTGTCCCGATGAAGTTCTGTCGCTCATGACCTCGTTATCACGGCGGAGTATATAGTTTTTGTGCGACGATTTAAAAGCATTTATCTTATCCGTTTCGCTGTCATAATTCTCTATATCTTTTATATTTGACAGATATCTTGTTTCGCCATTTTGAGTAATCCCCACATAGTAATCAAACTGACTGTCAATAAGCTGAATACCGTCTTCTGTCTTTTTGTATTTATAGCGGTTGTAATCAAGATAATTCAGATAGTCATTGAACAGGTGTCTAGGCTGAGTGTAATTCCGATCCTCATCAACATATCTGAGATAAGCCGAAGCTGTAACGCACAGTTCCTCATACATTTCATTGGAAGCCAGCTTATAGCTTTCTGATTTAAGATAAGACTTACTGCTGCTGTCAGCATGGCTGTTAGCATAAAGCACCAAAGACAAGCAAAAGCCGCCTGCAATAACGCAGGCAAGCACAAATGCTATAATTCTCATCTTTTTAGCTGAGAATATCTTAAACCATTCTGCCTGCTCAAATTTTCTCGATTTTGTAGCCAATTCCCCACACCACCTTCAAGTATTTCGGCTCTCTAGGGTTTATTTCTATTTTCTCTCTGATGTGACGAATATGTACCATTACCGTGTTTTCAACGGCATAAGCGTCCTCGTTCCATACCTTTGAATAGATCTCCTCGGCAGAAAATATCCTGCCTGCGTTTTTCATAAGAAGCTCAAGAATTTTAAGCTCCGTGGCGGTGAGCTTGACAGGTTCTCCGTCAACCTTTAAGCTTTTTGCCTTAGTGTCAAGCTCCAGACCGCCTATTTCTATAATATCCGTTTTGTTTGCCGTGTCGATAGCGCCAAGCTGCATATATCTTCTCAGGTTGCTTCTTACCCTTGCCACAAGCTCCATAGGGTTATAAGGCTTTGTTATGTAATCGTCAGCACCCATTGAAAGCCCAAGCACCTTATCTGTATCCTCAGATTTTGCAGAAAGCACAAGTATAGGGATATTCTCCGTTGCCCTTATTTTCATCATTGTAGAAAGTCCGTCCAGCTTAGGCATCATGACGTCAATGAGTATAAGCTGTATGCTGTTCTCAGTGAGCTTCTCCAAAGCCTCAAGACCGTCATAGGCTTTTATTACCTTATAGCCCTCCATTTCAAGCAGCTTTGCGATAGCTCCCACTATATCTTTATCATCATCTACAACAAGGATTACAGGCTCCTTTATCTCCATATCGGCACGATCCTTTCTTTTACGTTTATTATTATAAGCCACATTCTTTAAAAACAGCTCAACATAATTCTTAATTAAATCTTAATGTACTCTATGATTATATCACATTTTTTCTGACATTACAACAAAAAGACGGGCGAAATAAATTCCGTCCGTCTTTATATGGCAAGTTACATTACTTATTCTTTTCCAAATATGCGTGATACTGCTCGTTGAGAGTTTTAAGTTCTGAATCGACCGTACCCTTATACTGCTCTTTGAGCTGTGTCCATGTATACTGTGAGCCGTTCTCGTCTGTCTTCATAACTGAAGTATACAGATAAGGAATAACAGCTTCCTTAGTATCATTTGTTGCAGCGTCATTATCTGACAGAGTTGTGGAGATACCATAACCAGGGTCAAATATCTTAGTGAACTTGTCTGTAACAAGGTCAACGTAAGCTACGTTATACATATCTTCTGTCCAGTTAGGATTGTTTACAAAGAACTTCTCCTTCTCGATATCCTTATATGTATCCTGAGTATAAACTATCTTTGCACACTCGAGCCAGCACTTCATAGCGTCATTCTTTGTCGAACCCTTCACCCACATATACGCATTCATGTCGATAGTTGTATAAAGCGTATCAGAGTTAGGATCCTTTGGCATTGGAACTACGCCCCAATTATCGCCGTCCTTTGGTGAGTGTGTACCTGTTGACGCCCATGGACCCATTGCATAGAAGAGGATATTCTTCTTGAATGCGTCGCCTGCCTGTCCTACCCAATCAGGATAGTACATACCATTCTTTGCGATATCATAAAGCATATCAGATGCTCTTACAAAGTCAGCGTCGTTAAGATTTGAAACATACTCATCCTTATCAGCGTCATATGTGATAAGAGTCTTACCTGTTGACTGGAAGATAAATGGTGCGAACCAACCGTTTATGCCGTATCTCTCCTCGTCAGCAGCAGCGCCCTCAACATATTCTGACATCATATCATACCATGCGTTCCAATCCCACTCGCCGTTCTGATAAAGCTCATATGGATCATCAAGACCGGCAGCGTCTATCATAGACTTATCATATGTGATAACAGAGCCTGGCAGGAAGTTGATAGGTGCAACAAAGTGCTTGCCGTTAAGAGTGAACTGCTCTGCAACGTTCTTGACATCGCTCCACATAGCACTGTCGAAATCAACGATATCATCAACAGGCTGGAACATTTCCTTGATACAGTTTGCAGGGAATGTCATAGACTGCTCATACCAGAACATATCCGGTGGATCGTTAGACATAAGTCTTGCTGCGAGCTTATCATACTTGTTCATTGATGATGTCTGAGAATACTTGATCTTACCGCCCTTTTCCTCAAAAAGAGTAAGGTCGGTTCTCTTTTCCGGCTCTTTCTTAGTTGGGTTTATGTCAAAATAAGAAAGCCACTCCAACTCCTTTTCCGAACCATCAGGGATAGTAGCAATATCGTCGGTGCTTGCTACCTTTACCTTATCAACATAAGAGCTGCTTGAATCGCTGCCTGATGAGCTACCGCATGAAGCTACGCTCACTGCTGACAAGATAGCCATTGCACCGGCAATAACACGCTTGGAATTTTTCATTATATATAACCTCCGTAACGGATCGTTTTCATTAGAAAACGTTTCCTTGATTCTTACAAAGCTATTATATCACTGAATGTAATCGTTGTCAACAAAGTTACAACCACTGTTGCATTCTTTTAAATACTTTTGGTGATTTCAACAAATAACCATTCATTTTTTTGGTGATTAAGCCTACAGCATAAAGAAAGCGGAAACAACATTCAGCCGTTTCCGCTTCATATAAAATACGATATCTATGCTCTTACCAGCTTATTGATTCGTTTTGCTCTGGAATACTTCGCCACATAACGCCTTGTATCCTTACTGATAACACCGCTGAGAGCAAGCAACGCTATAAGGTTTGGCAGTGCCATAAGTCCATTGAAAATATCAGCGATCGTCCAAACGGCAGAAACCGTCATATATGGTCCGATAAATACAGCGAGGATATAGAGATATCTGTAGACCATGACCACCTTCATGTTGCTGTTAAAAAGATATTCCATACACCTTTCACCGTAATAGTTCCAGCCAAGGATAGTTGTGAAAGCAAAGAACACAAGGCAGACCATAAGAATAAATGCAGGTATCATTGACGGCAGGAACGAGAAGCCGTTCTGGAAAGCGTGATTTGTGACCTCAACGCCCTCAAAAGGCTTGCCTGTTACTGGGTTGATAGCCTCGTAGCTTCCCATCATTACGATAGCAAGACCTGTCATAGTACATACAACGATAGTGTCGATAAATGTGCCGCACATAGAAACAAGACCTTGTCTTACCGGCTCTTTTGTCTGAGCGGCTGCGGCTGCGATAGGTGCCGAACCAAGACCTGACTCATTTGAGAAAATTCCTCTTGCAACACCCTTTTGTATAGCAATGAATATTGTAGGAAGAGATCCGCCTGCGACAGCCTTGAAGCTGAATGCCTGTTCAAAAATAAGAGCAACAGCGTGAGGGAGCCTCTGAATGTTTATAACAATAAGTGAAAGACAAGCAACTATATAAACGACCGCCATAAAAGGCACAACTACCTGAGAAACACTTGAGATCCTCTTTATGCCTCCGATAATAACAAGTGCGGCAAAAACAGTTATCAAAAGTCCAGAGATTATAACAGCCAATGTATAGTCAGCACCCAAAATATTCACTGTATGTTCCTTTTTAGGATCAAAGAAAGCCTGAACTGCCGATGAGATACCATTCACCTGAGAGAAAGTACCGATACCAAAAAGGCCAACGCAAGCACCAAAGAACGCAAATACCTTTGCAAGCCACTTCCACTTCTTACCCATGCCGTATTCTATGTAATAGAACGGTCCACCGCAAACGTGTCCATCAGCGTCCATACGTCTGTATTTGATAGCAAGAAAACCCTCGGAATACTTTGTCGCCATACCAAGGAGTGCAGCTATCCACATCCAAAGGAGCGCTCCAGGTCCGCCTGAAAGCACACCAATGGCTGTTGCAACACCGACGATATTTCCCGTACCTATGGTTGCGGAAAGTGCGGTGCATAGTGCTGCAAAGCTCGATATCTCGCCTTTGCCACCATTTTCGTTCTGAAACATAAATTTCAAAGCCTTTGGCAGGTGGAATATCTGAAGAAGCCTTAGCCTAAAGGTGAGGAATATTCCCACAGCCATAATGAGTACGATAAGTGGTATGCCCCAGACATAGCCATCTATCGTTTCAAGTATTTTTGTAAATTTCTCCATGCCCTAAAAAATCCTTTCTTACAGAAAATAGGCAGTTTTTACGGAAAAACTGCCTTATTTCTCCCCTATCTATTTTTACAAAAGTAATTAGTCGCCTGTGGACTCTCTTAGAATTATCCTGTGGTCAACAGTATAATAATGATTATCCTTAGTAGTCTTATTCATGTTTTCAATAAGCTTTGCCACAACAAGCTCGCCCATTTTTGAGCAAGGCTGTTCAACCGTTGAAAGCGTAGGGATTATCCACTCACACATGGATATATTGTCAAATCCCATTATGGCGACATCTTTGCCCACATCAATGTCCATATCTATTGCCTTGTGCATTGCAGAGATAGCAAGCAAGTCTGACACAGCGAAAATCGCCGTAGGCTTCTCAGCAAGTGCATTGAAATATTCAAACGCTCTGCCTCCGCAGTCATAGTCATAGGACTCTTTATAGATATATTCATTCTTTATCTCTATGCCATATTCTTTTAATGCTCTTATATAGCCGTTCTCTCTTGCAGTGGAGGAGATAGCCGCAGAGTTCGTTCCGATAAAGCCTATCCTTTTATGACCCTTTTTGATAAGAGCAGCGACAGCGTCAAACGCAGCCTGTTCATCGTCAACAGCGACAGTAAGCACATTTGCGCCCTCCACGCCCTCACAGCACAGAGCAACGTTATAATTCTCTGCGAGCTTATTAAGCGAAGCTGCGTCATACTGAGTGCCAAGAAGGATAACACCGTCAACAGTTCTGTTAAAAAGCATATTCATCTGCCTTGTTTCAGCGGTCGAGGTTGAATAGGAAACTGCGGTTATGATATCGTATCCGACTTTTCCTGCATATTCCTGCATACCCATGACTATCTTTGAATAAAGGGAATGTTCAGAGGTCGGCATAATTACAAGAATAACATTCGTTTCGCACTTTCTAAGATTTCTTCCCAGAAAATTCGGAGAATAGTTGAGCCTTGCAATAGTTTCATTGACTTTTTTTGTTGACTCATCTGATACGTTACAGCTTCCGTTGAGAACCCTTGACACTGTCGCCACTGAAACACCGGCTTCCTTGGCAACATCTTTTATTGTAATGCTCATAGATCTTATCCTTTCTGCGACAGCATACCGCTGAAATAGTCATACCGTTATCAATTATAACATATTTTGAACAATTCTCCAATATACATTCCTAACAAAATTGTAAACGTTTTTTAGGTTAATTTAATTAAGAAGCAGACTAAATGCTTGAAAAAGGAACAGTGATATGCTATAATATCATAAACGAATGATTTTTGAAAGGAAAATACGCAATGCTCCATGGTTATTTTGATATACCCACATTTCACTATTTTGAAGAAAAAAACACCTGGTCTGGCAGCAATTACACCAATTTCAGCTACCGCATAGACCCTGTTCTCGGCGATGAAAAAGAGCTTTATGTCAGAGTATGGTACGGCACAAAGTGCGTCACGGAGGTAACAGACTTTGTGGCAGAATATCACGAAGAATACTCTGAAAAGGGTCTTGAAAACGTTCTGGCAGACCTGACGAAAGAATTTGAAAAATTCAAACTCATCAGAAAAGAGCTTTGACAACAAAAATGCGAACACGGTTTCTCTGCATTAGCAGAAACGAACTGTGTTCGCTTTTATTTTTTTTATCAATACCACTCGTTTTCCTGAGTATTATAAACGTCAGCAGAAGAATCCGTCTCCATCGGCGTTGTCATAGCGTCAGCCGCAGATGAAGAATCCTTATTGTTCACAGGCTTCTCAGGTGAGATAAGCTGCTCAGACATAAGTCTTTTGCCACTTTCATCAACAAGACCAACATCAACAGCTGTCTGAACTATACCGTCAGCAATAGCTTGTCCATACTCGGTAAGGTGTTCGTCAAAAAGCTTATTGTCGACATCCTCGGTTATAAATCCAAGCTCCACAAGACAGCTTGGCATAACAGTGTCGGCATTTATGTAGTAGTTTACACCGGAATTGCCAACGTAGCCATACTGTACTCCCCTATTTTCAGATATACCTACCTTTTCAAGATCATCAAGTATATTCTGTGCAAGCTTTGTGTCATATTCAGGCTCAGAATTGTTCACCCAAACCTCAACGCCCGAAATATCACCGTCATAGCTGTTTCGGTGAAGTGAAACATACATATCAGCCTTGGCGTTATTTGCCTTTGCACATCTTTCGTCAAGCTCTAGGAAAGAGTCATCATCTCTTATCATCACCACATTGACGCCGTATTTTTCGAGATATTTCTGCACCTCAAGTGCGACCTTTAAGTTATCGTCTTTTTCATATCTTTTTCCTGAGGCGTCAGTTGTGCCGCCGTCATAATCACCGTGGCCTGCGTCAACACACACTGTAAAGTTCATATTTGAATACTTCGCAGGCTCGTCTTTTTTATCCTCAGCAGAAGAAGCGTCCTCCTTCACAGCGACAGAAGATGTATTATTCAATACCTTGTTTGTTTTTTGCGTATCGTCTCCTTTGATCTTTGATACTACCAAGGCTGTCAGCTTTACCAGACCAGTCACAATGCCGATAAGTATTATCAATGCAATAATAATTCTGTTCCAGTATATTTTTTTCTTTTTCACCCTTCTGACAGGCTTTCGTCCGTAGATCTGTTCAAACTCCTCATCTGAAAGTGTATTCATTAGATCAAAGCTCCTGTAAAAAATTTATCCATTTTAATTATACCACACGCTCAACGTTAATTCAAGACTGTTTGTTACCATGTTGTAAGAATTTCGTTACTTTTAACGATTTTGCATATCACAAGGCTATTAATATACGCTATCTGCACAATAAAAAAGGGCAAGCAAAGACTGACACACAGCCTTTGTTTACCCCATTAAGCTCTTATTTTATTCCACCAATGTTCTCTCGTCACAATATTCGCAAACAAGCGTTGTGCCGTCGCCTTTGAACCAATGTGGCAGATACTTTTCGTGGTGAGTGATACAGTTAGGATTTGAACAATCAATGTGCTTATGCACTCTGCCCTTCATAAGCGGCTGTGAAGCACCATCGCCGTTTATAACTGTAAGTATGAGTGCCATTCTGATATACATACCGTATTTTGCCTGCTTGAAATACATTGCTCTCGGGTCGTCGTCCACCTCGATAGCTATCTCATCGACTCTTGGCAGAGGGTGAAGCACGATAAGGTCAGGCTTTCCCATTGAAAGCTTTCTTGTATCGAGTATGTAATTTCCGCTCTGAGCCAGATACTCCTCCTCAGAAGCAAAACGCTCTTTCTGTATTCTTGTCATATATAGCACGTCAAGCTCACCGATAACCTCTTCAAGGTCGGTGACCTCCTTATACTCCATACCTGCTGCCTCAAGGATATCCTTTACATACACAGGCAAAGCAAGCTCAGAAGTTGAAACTAATATGAACTTATTGTTTGGAAAACATACCATTGCTTTAATAAGGGAATGGACTGTTCTGCCGTTTTTAAGGTCACCGCAGAAGCCTATGGTCAGGTTATCAAGTCTGCCCTTTTCTTCTCTAAGTGTAAGCAGGTCTGTAAGTGTCTGTGTTGGGTGGAGGTGTCCGCCGTCGCCTGCGTTGATAACAGGGCAATCAGCAGTGAGTGCCGCAGCCTTTACCGATCCAGCGGTAGGGTGACGCATTACCATGATATCGGCATAGCCGGAAACTATCTTTGTGGTATCCTTGATATTCTCTCCCTTTGCAACGGAAGAAGTGGCAGGATTGTCAAAGCCTATTATCGTTCCCCCAAGACGGAGCATAGCGGTCTGGAAAGACATCTGCGTTCTTGTTGACGGCTCATAGAAAAGAGTACCCATTATCTTGCCCTTGCAAGCCTCGCTGTAGGCGGCAGGGTCCTGAACTATCTTATGACCGAGATCAAGAAGTTTCAGCCACCAAGATACAGGATAGTCATTAAGATCAATAAGATCAAGTCTGTTTTTTTGCTCACTCACATCAAACACCCTCTCAAATATTCAGACATACATTATGCCGCACATTCCTTGTACGGCATTTTCTTTATTATATCACACCTGCTCCATTTTTTCAAGTACATAGCCCATATTATTTGAGTAGGTCAAAATTTGTTTCATCTGCAAACTGGTCGCAGTCATACATAAATAATATCTGGTCATATGCACTCGTATCTGCCACGTCAGAAAGGGTCTTGCCCTCCTCTTTGAGCTTGTCAGGGTCTACCAAGGTTATCTCGCTGTAGTGTGGGGTAAGAAACGGCACAAGGGTATTGGCATAGCTTCCTTTGATGATAAGAAGCTTTGGTGCGTCCTCTGCAGTTGTCTTGACCGTTGCCTTAGTAAAGTTGTCACCTTGCAGGAAGATAGCCGTTTTATCTGCTGTTTTCAGTGCAGATCTAAAATAAACAGATTTTGAGGTAAGCACCTGATCTTCTCTGTAAAGCTCCACAGAATCCACAGTGGTCTTATACTTTGAACGGAAGATGTTCACTCTGTCTGCGCCTATGCTGTTATAGCAAAGTTCACTGTAAAGTCCCCCATAATAAGAATTTGAAGTATATTCCTGATCGTAATTGGACAGAGCGACCGGCTCAAAACCCAGCTCTTTTATGCCGTCTGCATAGGCAAAATACGCCCCGAAGGAAGTCCACTTCCTATCTGTACGATAGTAAACGTAATTATTTCTTGCAGAATACATAGGAAAAAACGTATCTATGGTGTCTATCCTGCTATCTAAGTCATAATAGATATTATCTATCATTTCACGCTGGTCTGTGTTTGAAGTATAAGCAGGCAGCTTAGCAGAATAGATACCTGCGGCAGTCGGAGCTAACATAACATATACAGGTGTATCTGTGTTTTCTGAAAAATCATTTATCTGCGAGATATTTTTATCAAGCCTGTCCTTATCAAAATCTGTGATCTCTACAAGACGATCTTTAAGGATATAGATATTATCAAAATTTTTCTTACCAGTCATCACAAACATGGTCGTTCTGAGCGACTTCCAATTTGAGCTTAGAGGAAAATTACTGCTAACATAGGTCTGAACGTTATGTCTTATATCTGAACTGTCTGCCTTTTCACTTTCAGATCCATGTCTGCCCATCACGAGAGTATATGCCGCAAACATTATGACTATTACAAAAAATGCGCTTACTGCGATATAATCAGCAGCCTTTTTCATTAATGTTCACTCCTCCCATTTTATCTCACAAACAAATTCATAGACGAATTACCTCCACCCACAAGAAACGCTGTACTGATAAGCAGAAATCCTATAGTGAGCATTGGCTCGATTATGTAAACTATATTAGTATTGAGCTGCATTATCCTGCGTTTGAGATATCTGCCGATACCTGTTGCAAAAAAGCCGCAGATAAGATACATCACAACTCCTGTTTTTATCACATACGATGCAAGAACATCTCCTGCAAAGCTTCCCCCGCCGAGCATTGCGGCAACATATCCGCAGGCTGAAGGCAGGCTGTCTATCGCAAGAAACGGCAGACCTATAAGAAACAGAACATTCATCACCGCACATCTTATCCCTGTCGGCACAGCCGCAAGAATATTTTTCAAGAGATATTCTATGCCAAGCATAACACAAATAAACGCTGCCCACAGCATTGTGTGTCTGCCGTAGCCATACCAAACCGAGCCTGCAAGCACAGACAGTATCAATGCCCAAAGGCAAACGCTGTCTTTATTTCTACATATAGGTCTGTAGAAATAATCTCTCACCCAACTATAAAAGGTGCAGGCAAATCGTTTTATAAGCTCATTGAAGCCTGCTGACATAAACGGCAGATCAAAGTTATCAGGAAGTTCAAAGCCGAGCATTGAACCAATACCCTGTGCAATATGCGAATAAGCTCTAAGCTCATAGTAGAACGCAAAGGAGAAAGCTATTATCCCAAGCCATGCACAAGCGGCGGAGAGCGAATCTGTACTTACTCCCCTTATGTGCTGCCACATCTCGTACATAGGATCCGACAGAAAAAGCTTCTCCGCAAAGCCTATAAGCATAAGCTTTATGCCCTCTGCAAGCTTTCCGGAGGTTATGACAGGTTTTCTAAGCTGTTCGCTCATATCCGAAAATCTGAGTATCGGTCCACAGCTAAAGCATGGAAAAAAGCATATATATTGAGATACCAAAAGAAAATTCTTCTCAGGCTCTATTTCTTTCCTATAGATATCCATGCAGTAGGAAATGCCATGGAGAGTGAAAACGCCTGCTCCCCACACAGGAAAAAGCTTTAGCATTGCGCCTTTGCCTGTAAATATAGACGTCACATCATAGCTGCTGTGACCGCTTCTTATGAATACAAGAAGCACTGCCATATTTACTACCACCGATAATATGAGCCATAGCCTTTTAAGTCCTTTTTTGTCTGCAAAGCGGTGGATAAGCCTGCCGCAAAAGTATGATACGACAGCACACACCGCCATTGGTATTATCCCCCATGTGGACACCCACAGACACAGCACAACTGTTCCAAGCAGGAACACGGCTTTTCTGAAACGCACCCCTGACAAAGCGTATACTCCCATAAAAACAGGAAGAAAGAAATATAAAAATTCAAGACTAACCAACGCTATTCTCCTTGTCTTTATTGTTTTCTGAGGTCAAATTCTCTATGAGTGCTTGCAAGCTTTCTTTATCGAGCATTGTGTTCAACACTTCAAGCAGTGCGTTTGCAGTGAGCTTTTTGGGCAGCGACAGCTTTTCGCACACAAGCTGTCTGAGCCTGCTGCTGTCAGGTCTGCCGCTTAGACCTAGCTCATAAAAGTCAAGCTTGGTCATGAGTTCTCTGTCTGCAACCTTTTCGCCTATAATGCCTGCTTTTTCAAAGGCTTCCCTGATAATATCCGCAGGAACGCCCTCGACCCCCAACAAGCCCTCTTTTGACGGCTCTGTTTTGCGCTTTTCTTTGCCGAATATCTCAGGAACATACACGTTCACGATATCGCCTTTGGGGACGATACCCTTTATATGCCCTCTTATGCGAAAGCCTGCTGTGTCAGAGTCAGTAAGAATTGCTATTCCGCCATGCTGAGCATAGTATCTTATAAGTGCTGCCTTGTCAGGGTCTTTATAGATACGAAAGCCGTTAGTGACGATTATAACGCCGTCAACTATGGACGAAAGCTTTATCTTATCATATTTTCCCTCAACGATTATTGCCCTTGATATTTTAAGTTTTTCCATTTACTAACACCTTAACGCCATTGACCTTGCAAGTCCCTGCTCGAGGGTGAGCATATCTCCGTCTTTTCCCCGTGACCTTGTTTTGAGCATAAGGTCGGTTTCAGAAAGTATCTCAAGCGTTTTTCTTATACGCTCCGCCGAGATATTTCCGCACTCGGAATAGGCGTTTTTTACTGCAAACTCTCTGTTTTTCGCATAGGAAAAATCTTTAGCCACGTCTGCAACGCTCCTGCCAGAGGAACGTGCAAGCTTCGCCCTATAGATATCCGCAAGGGAAAAGCCGATTATTCCTATTATAGCATATGGTTCATAATTCTGCACATCGAGTTCACGCAAACGTGTGAAGACCATTGCCGCATTGCCTCTGAGGATATTTATTGCAAGAGAATATCCGTCCGACTCGATACGCCTGATACAAAGCAGGTCGATATCCTCTCTTGTTACCTCCCTGCCCTCTGCATAAGCCGAAAGCTTTTCAAGCTCCTTGCTGATAAATGCAGTGTCGCACAAACAGAGGTTTGCAAGATACTCTGCGTTGCTTTTTGTTATGGTACAGCCGCTTTTTGCAAGATAGGTGGATATAGACTTTCCAAGGTCGGAAGCCCTTTTGTATTCAAAGTTGCAGACAGTGCCGTGCTTTTCGCAGAAATCTGCAAAGCGCTTGTTTTTGTCTGTAAGATACTTTTTGTTCTTGAAAAGGTCAACTCCTGTGGCATAGATTATCACTGTGGTGGTTTCGCCAAGAGAGCCTAGGATCTTTTTCAGATCGTCCAGATCGTCCTTAGTCACTGCGTCTATATTAAGGTCGTTTATAGTCACCACCACACGTTCAGCCATAAAAGGCAGAGCTTCGCAAGCGTCTGTAAGCATTGGAAAATCAAGATTTTTGCCGTCAAGCTTATGAAAGTTCATGACCTGAGCGTCAGCAGGGCAAAGCTTGTTCACAAGCCTTTTTGTAAAGCTTTCAAGTGCCGCTGTATCATGTCCGTAAAAATAATAAAGGCTGTCGATATCATTCTCTCTTATCGTTTTACCAAGAGCCGAAGCCGTAAGCAAAGCCATAGTCCGTCCTCCTTATCTGCGAATTTTTCATATCTATCATCAATGGGTATTCTTCATCTGTTGTGTCAAGGTTTCTGCCGTTTATGGTGACAGAACCTTTTTCTATAGTGACCACACAGCCCTCGGTGGTAATTTTATAGCCGTCCTCCAATGCTTCTATCTTAACACCGTTCCAATCAAGCTGTGCGCCTGTTATGAATGGCAGTTCGCTGTCATTATCAGGCTCGTCATTTATATAAAATCTGTCAGGTCGTATAGTCATCTGCTCGTTATATTTCGTTATAGTGTAATACTGTTCGCTTTCTATAAATGCGCCTTTTAGGTCTTTTATGCCGTAAAGCTCCAAAAAGCTTTCCATACCGCTGTTGAGCTTACCCTTACTGCCCATATCGAAAACCATACCTTTTGTTTTATCATACAGCACAGCCTGCACTGCATTTCCTTTTGGCATTACAACTATCTTTACCGAGCCTCCAAAAGCAAGAGAAAAATTATACACCGCTGTCCAACATACAAGCATTAGAGCAGTGCAAAAAGCCCCAAGCTTTACTGACTTTCTCAGAAACATGACCGCCACAGGCACAAGGCAGGTAACAAGCATTACAAGACCAAGTGGTCTTACTCCACGAGGAAGATAGGCAAAGCTGAATTTTGAAAACAGACCCGCAAGAAACAGAACGGCTTTCAGAAGATACTTTACCACTGTCAACACCGGATAAGCTATTATTGACGCACCGCCTGTTACCGCAGTTATTACCGTCAGACCCAGAGCAAGGGTACAGACAGGCACCAGCAGGATATTTGATAGTGGTGCAACAAGAGATATTTCACTGAAAAACATTAGCTGAACAGGCATTGTGCAAAAAAGTATCGTCACCGCATTTACTGCCTGCCGTTCAAGGCTGTACAAAATGCCTTCGCCCTTTACAAGTGCCGCTGCTTTCGGGCAGACCGTGCCTATCACAAATGTTGCTGTGAATGACAGCAAAAACGAGCAGTCCGCCGCCGCATAGGGCGAAAGAGTGAGTATTACAATAGCGCAAAGGCAGAGAGTATTTGCTGGGTCTGGTCTGCGGTAAAGGAGCGGTGCGGCAGTGACCAAGGTCAGCATAACAGCCGCCCTCACAACGGATACTGAAAATCCTGCAAAGACCGCAAACGCCCACATTGCCACAGTTTGGACGGCAAATATCACACGCTTATCCTTGCTTAGTTTCTGCATGAGCCAGCCTGTCATGGCACTTATTATGACCACATGAGTTCCCGACACGGAAAATATATGACCTATGCCACTACGATAGACCGTGAGCTTCGTTTGCTTTGAAAGCTCAGTTTTATCTCCGCAGAGCATTGCAGCAGCAAAACCGCCCTCATCTCCGCTTATGATATCGTTTATCAACATGAACATCTTGTCACGATAGTGCATTATACTGCGTAAAATGGTGTTTCCACCGCCTGTGACTTCTATGCTTTCAGCGGTAGAGCCTTGGAGAAAAATGCCTTTAGGCCGGTCATACTGCTCTGATTTGAAATTGATGCTGTCTTTTATCCTGCTGACCTTTACTGTCGCCACGATATTGTCATAGTAATCATATTCAATGTCATCTGCATAAAAGGTCAACCTGCCTTTTACTCCCCCAACAGTACCATTGACACTTAGTCGACAGGTGTCAGAGCCTATATAGCTTATGTCGGTTATCTCGCCTCTAACTGTGACGGTCTTTCCGTCTAAAGCTGTCAGTTTATCATAGAAAATGTGAGTATAAGCGGTATTGACTCCCACCGCTATCAGGAACGAAACAAAGCAGAGAGCTATATGCTTTCGGTATCTCTTAAAAAGCGCAAAGGCTGTAATGGCTACACACGCTGACGCAAGTGCGAAAACTGTATTGTTCCTGCCCCAGCCAATGGTACAGAGAAAAAGTCCTGCAAAATACGAAAAGCCGATATAACAGCTTTTTCTCACCATTGCCGCCGTCCCCCTTAAAACTAAGGGCGGATAAGAAATTTACCCGCCCGTTTTATTTCTTTAACCGGCTGGCCAAGCAAGTGGTCTGCCTGCAAGAAGATGAAAATGAATGTGGAAAACACTCTGTCCTGCCTGCTCGCCGCAGTTGGAAACAACTCTGAAACCGTCCTTAAGGTCGAGGTCTTTGGCAAGCTTTGCGATAACTTCATAGATATGTGCGATAACTGCACTGTTCTCAGGGGTTATCTCGTCAAGCTTTGAAATATGCTGCTTAGGGATAACAAGATAATGAATCGGAGCTGTAGGAGCGATGTCCTCAAAAACGTATGTCAGCTCGTCCTCGTATATTTTCTTTGAGGGTATTTCCCCGGAAATAATTTTACAAAAAAGACAATCTTCCATTTATCTCTCCGCCTTTCAAAAAGGGGTAGGCTGCACAGCATTTTGCACAGCCTTTGCCCATATTATTTTACAAATTCGCCAACTATTTCGTTTACCTTGTCAAGTGCCTCGTCGATCTTGAATCTGTCGCCGATACCAGCCATAGCAGAGTCAGGACGTCCGCCGCCCTTACCGCCTGTGAGTGCTGCTACCTTGCCTGCTATCTTGCCTGCGTGTGCGCCCTTTGCAACAGCATTCTTGCCGCAAACTACAACAAGATTTGCCTTTTCACCGTCAACGCCTGCAACAACTGCAACTGCGTCAGCTTCTCTTGCTTTAAGATCGTCACCCATTTTTCTGAGCATATCAGGTCTTGTATTGGTGAGCATTGCAGTAACTACCTTAACGCCGTTGACCTCATATGGGTTATCGAACAGCGACTTTGTTTTGAGATTTGTTATCTCTGCCTGCAAAGCGTCTCTTTCCTTTTCAAGATCCTTGACTTCCTGCATGATAGTGTGGCATCTCTTTACGATGTCCAGTGGATTTGAAAGCTTAAGGCTTTCAGCCGCCTGCTGGATAGTTGCGGCTCTTTCCTCAACAAGCTCCAGAACGCCTCTGCCTGTTACGGCTTCGATACGTCTTACGCCTGAAGCTACAGAGCTTTCGGAGATTATCTTGAACAGACCTATTCTTGAAGTATTGTCAAGATGTGTACCGCCACAGAACTCGATAGAAGCTGTTTCGACACCGTCACCCATTGTTACAACTCTTACAGTTTCACCGTATTTCTCACCGAACAGAGCCATAGCGCCAAGCTTCTGAGCTTCTGCGATAGGCATTTCTTCCATTTTTATATCAAGAGCTTCAAGGATATACTTGTTTACAAGTGCTTCGACCTTGAGCTTCTCCTCTGCTGTCATTGCGTTGAAGTGAGAGAAGTCAAATCTAAGTCTGTGAGCGTCAACGAGCTGACCTGCCTGATGAACGTGTTCACCGAGAACTTTTCTCAGTGCAGCCTGAAGCAGATGTGCGCAGCTATGGTTTCTCATAACAGCATAACGTGTCTTTCTGTCAACAGTGAAGTGAGCCTTCTGACCTACAGCTATCTCGCCCTCTTCAACAACCGCCTTATGAGCGAACTTGCCTGCAACGACTTTCTGTGTATCAACGACTCTGCACTTACCGCTTTCTGTAACGATAGTACCGATATCGCCCACCTGTCCGCCGCTCTCTGCATAGAATGGCGTCTGTGAAGATACGATATATACTTCGTCCCCAGCCTTTGCGTTTTCGATAAGCTCATCATCAGTTGTGATGAATGATATCTCGCTGTCGCCCTCGAGCTTGTCATAGCCGATGAACTCTGTGTGGAAATTCTTATCTATCTTATGGAAAACAGTTTCGTCTGCACCCATATACTTTGTTGCAGCATGAGCGTTCTTGGCTGTTTCTCTCTGCTTTGCATAGCACTCAGCAAAGCCCTCTTCGTCACAGGTCATGCCCTTTTCTTCAAGGATCTCTCTTGTAAGGTCGATAGGGAAACCGTATGTGTCGGAAAGCTTGAAGCAGCTCTCACCGTCAAGCTCCGTCTTACCGTCTTTCTGCATCTGTGCGATAAGATCGTCAAGTATCTTCATACCTCTGTCGATAGTGGCATTAAAGTTCTGCTCCTCAGTTGTGAGCACCTTTACGATATAGTCATACTTTTCTTCAAGCTCGTTATACTCACACTTGTTGCAGTCAACAACAGTTTTTACAAGGTCTTTGAGGAAAAGTCCGTTTATGCCGAGAAGCTTTCCGTGACGAACGGCTCTTCTGAGCAAACGTCTCATAACGTATCCTCTGCCCTCGTTTGACGGCAGGATTCCATCTGATGCCATGAATGTTACAGAACGGATATGGTCTGTGATAACTCTGATAGAAACGTCCTTTTTGTACTCCTTACCGTACTCACAGCCTGCTATCTTACAAACATGATCTCTGATAGCCTTTACTGTGTCAACGTCAAAGATAGAGTCAACGTCCTGCATGATAGAAGCAAGTCTTTCAAGACCCATACCTGTGTCGATATTTTTCTGTTTAAGTGGAGTATAAGTGCCGTCCTCATGTCTTTCAAACTGTGTGAACACAAGGTTCCAGAACTCCATGTATCTGTCGCAGTCGCAGCCGACTTTACAATCAGGCTTGCCACAGCCATATTTTTCTCCTCTGTCAAAATATATCTCAGAGCATGGACCGCAAGGGCCGTCTGTTCCAGCCTCCCAGAAGTTGTCTTCCTTGCCCATTCTTATGATATGATCCATTGGAACGCCAGCGTCCTCATGCCATATCTTCTCAGCCTCGTCATCGTCCTCATAAACAGAGATATAAAGTCTGTCCTTTGGCAGTTTGAGTACCTGTGTAACATACTCCCAAGCCCATGCAATGGCCTCTTTCTTGAAGTAATCGCCGAATGAGAAGTTACCAAGCATTTCAAAATATGTGCCATGTCTTGCCGTCTTACCAACGTTTTCAATATCGCCAGTTCTGATACACTTCTGACAAGTTGTCATTCTTGTTCTCGGAGGTGTTTCCTGACCTGTGAAGTAAGGCTTCAGAGGCGCCATACCTGCAACGATAAGCAGCAGGCTGTTATCGTTCTGAGGTACGAGAGGGTAGCTCTTGTGTCTCAAGCAGCCCTTGCTCTCAAAAAATTTCAGATAAGATTCACGCAGTTCATTAAGTCCTGTCCATTCCATAAATTCAGATCCTTCCAAATGAAATAATTCGCAAAATAAAAAAACGGCTCGTCCCTAAACATGGGACGAAACCGACAGTTCCGTGTTACCACCCAAATTGCCGAACTCATCGCTCGACCACTCGAAGCCCTTTAACGCAGAGCATACGTTGCTGTTTTCAGCACCGCTCAGGTTAGCCACCGAACTTGCCGCAAAGGCTTTCACCCACCGCCTTTTCTCTTTACCGACACTGTTTCGGATAATTCCGTCACCGCATTTTGCATATATTGATATTATAAAGCATAACCCGACGATTGTCAAGCACTTTTTTATTAATAAAATATCCATTGCTAAAAGCAGAGGGAAATGCTATAATGTTCAGGGTGATTTATATGTATGTTTGTCCGATATGCAAAAAACGGCTCAGAAAGCTTGACAACGTATGGCACTGTCAGAACGGTCACAGCTTTGATATTGCGAGAAAAGGATATGTAAATCTGCTTACCACAAAGGGCAGAAACCCTAAGAACGCAGGGGATAATGCGGAAATGGTAAAGGCGAGAACGGATTTCCTCGACCGTGACTATTATCTGCCTCTTGCGAAGAAAACGGCTGAGGTAATGGGCGGTCTGCTTGAAAATGTGAAACAGCCTTATATTATCGACAGTGGCTGTGGTGAGGGCTTTTACACTGTGAACTATGCCAAGGCACTGCCAAAGGCGAAGTTTTACGGCATTGACATATCAAAGGCGGCAGTTGCCCACTGCATGACGAGGATACATTGCGGGAATATCACAAATTGCGAATTTGCAGTGGCATCGTCATTTCAGCTTCCGTTTATAGACAAATTTGCAGACCTTATCGTATGCACATTTGCACCTGTTTCAAATGACGAATACGCAAGGGTGCTGAAAGACGGCGGAAAGCTTGTGGTAGTTTCTCCGTCCCCAAGACATCTGTTTGAGCTTAAAGAAGTGCTTTATGAGAAGCCTTACGAAAACAAGCCCAATGTATACGGACTTAATAATTTTGACGAGTCAGAGGAGATGATTTTTGAATATCCTGTGGTGCTTGAAAGTCAGGAGGATATTTTCAATCTTTTTACAATGACTCCGTATTACTACAAAACATCTGCCGAGGCGGTGGAGAAGCTTAAAAAAGTGAACAGGCTTGAGCTTACCTGTGGCTTTTCTATCAGGACATTTACGAAAAAGAGAGGTTTTTGATACATGAATAAAGATATTTTCTGCAAAGGATATACTTGGGGATTTTTCTCCAAAAGAGGTGATTTTCAGACGGAAGCGGCAGAAAAGTCAATGGAAAGGCTTGCTTCAAACGGCTTGAACTGGATATGTATTCCTGTAAACGCATTGCAGGAAAGCTTTGCAAGCACAAGAGTTTTCAGTGATTATGAGAGAACACAATCTGACGAGGACATTGCCTTCGCTATAAAAAAAGCAAAGTCACTGGGACTTAAAGTCTGCCTTAAACCTATGGTGGACTGCCTTGACCATTCATGGCGTGCAAGGATAGACTTCCCGCCTGAGAACCCTGAATATTGGGACAAGTGGTTCAAGTCATACACAGCTTTCATGCTTCACTATGCAAAGCTTGCAGAAAAGCTCGGCTGTGAAATGCTCTGCACAGGCTGTGAAATGGCAGGAATGGACAAGCAGTCCGACAGATGCAGAAAGCTTATCGCACAGGTGAGAGAGGTCTACAGCGGTATCGTTATGCACAACATCAATCACGGCGATGAACAGCGTTTCGATTGGCTCAGCGACGTGGATATCATTGGCATCTCAGGCTACTACCCTGTTACAGACGGCGTGAACAGAGGCAAGAAACATATGCTCAGTCGCTGGAACGAAGTTGTCGGCTCCCTTGAAAAGGCTCACAAGCATTTCAACAAGCCTATAATGTTCGCTGAGATAGGCGTGCGAAACGAGGAGGGCTGCACGCAGTATCCTTGGGATTTCCATGACAGGCTCGACAAGCCACTTGACGAGCAGGAGCAGGCAGATTTCTACGACACTGCAATGGAAGCAACTTGGGATCTGGATTGGTTCTGCGGCTATTTCTGGTGGGACTGGAAAGCTATCCTGCCGCCAATAGAGAAAGCCAAAGAGAACCGTGACTTCACAGTTTATGGCAAGCTTGGCGAAGAAGTGCTGAAAAAGTGGTACACAAAAGATTGATATGTACAAAAATACGGACTGTTTATCATTGGATAAACAGTCCATTTGTTTTTATATGCGTTGGTGAATGACGGGCGAATGTATGCGTGTCGCCGTCCCCTATATTTACGATTTTTGCGTATGGGCGACCTGAGGTCTCCAGTTAATTATATTTTTACATTCCGAACAGTACAAATAATCGTACTCTTATCCAACCGCCGCAGGTATTTTTTCTTTTCCTCGTTTAACAATGACAGGGTATTCCTTGAAAATATGTCTGCGTATAAAATTATCCGCAAGCACACCAATATAGGATAACCCAAACCACACAAAAGCAAATGGCAGGCATATCTGTCCGTCAAAATTCAGCGGCACTTCCTCATAGCTCCATATGCCCATTCCGAGATAGCGGTTGAGATACTCCCCTGCAAGAAATTCTATGGCAGTGATAAATGCTGCCGACACTGCAAGCACAGACAGCAGGCTCACTCCTCGCCTGCGCTCGCCATTCATGATATGGATAACCAGCATTGAAGTTCCCCCAAGCACCCCCATTGTGATATGAGAATAACCCCTGTTAAGTATTTCCATGAAGCCGTAGCATATTGCGCCCACTGAAAAAAGCGTAAGTATCTTATACATCTTTGCCGCCACATTCTCACCGCCCTGTTTTTTTATCGCCCTAATATTAAAATGTACAGAAATCAGAGATTTAAAACCTTGAAGACAAAATAAATTTATGGCAATTTCAAGATACAAAAAACGGACAACTCAAGCTGTCCGTTTTATTGTACTAATATGATATTTTATACCTGCCAGCTGTTAAGATATTTCTCCTGCTCAGTTGTAAGCTTATCTATCTCAAGCTCCCAGAATTTAAGCTTTCTGTTTGCAACTTCCTTGTCTATCTCATCAGGAACATAAACTATCTTGTCCGTAAGCTTGTCTTTGTTTTTAACAAGATAAGCCGCGGAAAGGGCTTGGATAGCAAAGGACATATCCATTATCTCGGCAGGGTGACCGTCGCCTGCGGCAAGGTTTACAAGTCTGCCCTCGCCGATAACATACAACCAATTACCGTTCGGAAGCTTATAGCCGTCGATGTTGTTTCTTGCAAGCTTGCTTTCAACAGACAGCTTTTTAAGTCCAGCCACGTCTACCTCGCAATCAAAGTGACCTGCGTTACAGAGAATAGCACCATCTTTCATGTTCATGAAAGCTTTCTCAGTAATAACGTCCTTACAGCCTGTTACAGTAACAAAGAAGTCGCCCACCTTAGCGGCGTCAACCATTTTCATTACCTTGAAGCCGTCCATAACAGCTTCCATAGCCTTTATAGGGTCAACTTCGCAGACGATAACGCTTGCACCAAGACCCTTTGCTCTCATCGCTACGCCCTTGCCGCACCAGCCATAGCCTGCAACAACAACGTTCTTGCCTGCAACGATAAGGTTAGTTGTTCTGTTTATTCCGTCCCATACAGACTGACCTGTGCCGTATCTGTTATCAAAAAGATACTTGCACTTTGCATTGTTTACAAGCATCATAGGGAATTTGAGCTGACCGTCCTTGTTCATTGCAATAAGACGGATAATGCCCGTAGTAGTTTCCTCACAGCCACCGATAACGTTCGGTATCAGCTCAGGGTATTCATTGTGGATAAGGTTTACAAGGTCGCCGCCGTCGTCGATAATGATGTTTGGACCTACCTTGACTACCTCGGATATATGTCTGTGATACTCCTCGTCAGTTGCACCATGCCATGCAAAAACGTTCAAGCCGTCATGCACAAGACCTGCCGCAACATCGTCCTGAGTAGACAGCGGATTGCTTCCTGTGATGTACATTTCAGCACCGCCTGCTGCAAGGACTTTGCAGAGGTAAGCAGTTTTAGCTTCAAGGTGGATAGAAAGTGCAACTTTCAGCCCCTTAAAAGGCTGATCTCTCTTGAAATCTTCCTCAACGCTTCTGAGTAATGACATATTCTGTCTTACCCATTCTATCTTTCTTTTACCGCTTTCCCACAAACTTTCATCTCTTATTTCGCTCATTTTATCAATTCCTTTCGGTTTATTATTCGATCAATATTATAATTATACCCTATTTTTCCCCATTTGGCAAGAGGTCAAAAGCAATTCATTATACTTCGCAAATTTACAGCACGTTCATAAAATTAAATTAAACAATTTCTTGACAAAAAAACAAGGTAAGCGTATAATAATATTATGTGTGCGAATAGTAAAAACGTGCATAAATCATGATTTTTAAGGAGTGTGTACAAATGGACGACGCCAGTCAGAATACGATCGCCCCTCGATTGCAGAGCGGCTCGCCCGTTTGTGGCAGCCTTTTTGTGATCTAAATATCAATTTTAATTGAATAGGACGATCTGTGTTTTGGTAGATCCTTATATTTGTACAGAGTTGGTATAAGTACAATTATTTGTACTGTTGTGCTTATTGCCGCTGCTGTTAGGGGGAAACATTATGTTTAACACAGTATTGGAGCTGTTAAAGAAAAGAAACTACAAGGCTATCCGTGAAATATTTATGGATATGAACGAAGCCGACGTGGCTGCTCTTTTGCAGCAGTTTTATGACGATCACGAGGTCGAGAAATACGAGCTTCCGCTGCTGTTCCGTCTTTTGAACAAGGACGTTGCGGCTGACGTTTTCGCTTATATGGACAGCGATACACAAATGATGCTTATCAATGCCTTTACGGATAGGGAGCTTCAGGAGATCGTTGACGACCTTTATCTTGATGATACGGTAGATATTATCGAGGAAATGCCTGCAAATGTTGTTGCAAGGATAATCAAGTCTGCTGACACAGAAACGAGAAAGCAGATAAATCAGATACTCAAATATCCTAAAGACAGCGCAGGCTCTATTATGACCACCGAGTACGTTTATCTTCACAGAAGCTACACCGCCAAGGAAGCTTTGGATTGGATAAGACACGTTGGTATGGTCAAGGAAACTGTAAATACACTTTATGTCACAGAGAGCAGAAAGCTCGTGGGCGTGCTTTCACTGCTTGATATCGTAACTGCTGATGATAACGATAAAATAGAGGACATAATGGAGGACAACGTTATTTCCGTTGATACTCTTGAGGATAAAGAGTATGTTGCTTCCATGTTCTCAAAATATGACTTCATTTCCCTGCCTGTTGTTGACAGAGAAAACCGCATGGTCGGTATCGTCACATTCGACGACGCTATGGACGTTATCGAGGAGGAGACCACTGAGGACTTCTCGAAAATGGCTGCCGTTGCGCCAAGTGACGATTCCTATTTCAAGACATCTGTTTTCACTCATGCGAAAAACAGAATAGCATGGCTTTTGATACTTATGCTGTCGGCTACCCTTACAGGCGCTATAGTAAACAAATACCAGTCTGCTTTTGCGGCTGTGCCTGTTTTGGTATCGTTCCTGTCAATGCTTAGTGGCACAGGCGGAAACTGCGGCTCTCAGACCTCGACCCTTGTTATAAGAGGCATGGCGCTTGGTGAGATAAGAATGAAAGACTTTTTCAAGGTCATGTGGAAAGAGTTCAGAGTCGCGCTTCTTTGCAGCGTTATCCTCGCTATAGTCAATGCTATAAGAATAGTTCTGGTGTATCACGGTGACACATCTGTGGATTGCTACAAGCTTGCGTTCACAGTAAGTATGGCTATCATGGCAACTGTTGTGCTTTCAAAGCTCATCGCCTGTATGCTCCCAATGGCTGCCAAGAAGCTGCATCTTGACCCTGCTATCATGGCTGCCCCGCTTATCACCACTATCGTTGACACTTGCTCAACACTGATATTCTTCACATTGGCTACTATCGTATTTGATATAAAATAGAAAAAAATATGGCGGTTATCTCCTTTCAGGCTATCTTCTGTAAAGGTGCGGCCGCCCGTTTTATGGATAAAAATAAATTGGATTTTGATTTGAAAGGAAATAGTTATGGCTCAGAATTATGACGTAGTTGTTGTCGGTGCAGGTGCAGCCGGCGTATTCATGGCATACGAATTTGTCAAGCTTGACAAAAACATAAGAGTTTGCATTATTGATCAGGGCGGACCTGTCAGCAAGCGTAAGTGTCCTATAGATGGCAAAAAAGTTAAGTCCTGCATTCACTGCAAGGTATGCTCCATTATGCACGGCTTCGGCGGTGCAGGCGGAATGTCGGACGGCAAATATAACATCACAAACAATTTCGGCGGTGACCTTTACACATTTACCGGCAAGGAAAAGGCTATCGAGCTTATGCAGTATGTTGACAAGATAAACCTTGAAATGGGCGGTCAGGACGCTAAGCTTTACTCCACAACTTCTTCCGACATCAAGGCAATGGCTCTGAAATATGACCTCCACCTCCTTGACGCTCAGGTAAGACACCTTGGCACTGACAGAAATATGCAGATACTCCAGAACATCTATGACTTTGTCAAGGACAAGATAGACATAAAATTTTATGAAAGTGTTCAGGGTATAACAGGCAAGGAGAACGACTTCACTGTTATCACAGACAAGGACGAGTATCACTGCTCAAACGCTGTTGTTGCGGCAGGCAGAAGCGGTTCAAAATGGATATCTGAGATATGCGACAACTTTGGTATCAAAAGGCGTTCAAACAGAGTTGATATCGGCGTTCGTGTTGAGATACCTGCGGCTGTTTTTGAGCATATCACAAGCAAGGTATACGAAAGCAAGATAGTTTACCGCACAAAGAAATACGGCGACCTTGTAAGAACATTCTGCATGAACCCATATGGTGAAGTAGTTACCGAGAATACAAACGGCATCATCACAGTAAACGGACACAGCTATGCTGACCCTGCGCTGAGAACTGAGAACACAAACTTCGCTCTGCTGGTATCCAACACATTCTCTGAGCCTTTCAAGGACTCAAACGCATACGGTGAGTCTATCGCAAGGCTGTCTAATATGCTTGGCGGCGGAGTGCTTGTTCAGCGTTTCGGTGATCTGGTTGCAGGCAGACGTACAAATGAACACCGCTTTGGTCAGACGTTCCTGAACCCTACTCTCAAAGCTACTCCGGGCGACCTGAGCCTTGTTATCCCAAAGCGACAGCTTGACGATATTATCGAAATGATATACGCTCTGGATAAGATAGCTCCGGGTATGGCGAATATCGACACGCTTCTTTACGGCGTTGAGGTCAAGTTCTACAATTCAAGAGTTGACGTTGACGAGAACCTTGAAACTGCTGTCAAAGGTCTTTACGTCCTTGGCGACGGCTCAGGCGTTACGCACTCTCTGTCGCAGGCTTCTGCATCAGGAGTATTTGCCGCAAGGACTATTTCAGAAAAATTCAACTGATTTCATATATCACAAAAGCCGCACTGCCAAAAAGCAATGCGGCTTTATTTTTATGCCTTACCCTTCAAGAAGCTTTATATATCCCTTAATGATATCAACGCACTTGTCATAGCTCATGTCGCTGGTATCAAGACACAGATTGTAGTTTTTCGCATTTGTCCAATCCCTGCCTGTGTAATGACGATAATAATCGCTTCTCTCCTTGTCTGTCTTTTCGATTATCTTGACAGCCTCTTTTTCAGAAACACCATACAGATCGACGATATTCTTGACCGCAGTTTCCATATCAGAATATATGAAAACCTTAAGCACGTCTTTTCTGTCACGGAGGATATAGTCAGCACATCTGCCAACTATTACCGCAGGCTCTCTGTCTGCAAGCTGCTTTATTATCTTCGCCTGATAATTGAAAAGATTTCTGTCAGAAGTAAAGTCGTGATCATCAGGGTCAAGAAGCTCACCCTTGTAAACTCCGCCCTTTCTAAGAAAAGAACCTTTCAGTTTTTCATCAACAAGCCCGAAAAAGCGTTCATTTATACCGCTTTCGTCGCTTGCAAGCTTTATAAGCTCCTTATCATAATATTTTATACCCATATCCTCTGACAGCATTTTTCCTACAGTTCTTCCGCCACTGCCGATGCCCCTTGCAATGGTTATGATCCTTGCCATAAAGCTCAACTCCTATTCACCTAAATATGCTTTCTTGACCGACTCATCATTGATAAGATCAGACGCCTTGCCTGACAGAACTATCTTACCCGTTTCAAGAACATAAGCTCTGTCTGAGATAGCAAGGGCTTTCTTTGCGTTCTGCTCAACAAGCAGTACAGTTGTGCCGCTCTTTCTTATGTCCTCGATTATCTTAAATATGGTTGACACAAGGATCGGTGACAGACCCATTGACGGCTCGTCCATTACAACTATCTTAGGTCTTGACATAAGCGCCCTGCCCATTGCCAGCATCTGCTGCTCACCGCCTGAAAGAGTACCTGCTATCTGATTTTTTCTTTCTGCAAGTCTAGGGAAACGCTCGTATATATCCTGAATATCCTTCGGTATATTCTCCTTGTCTTTTCTTGTAAATGCTCCAAGCTTAAGGTTATCAAGCACTGTGAGGTTTTGGAATATTCTTCTTCCCTCAGGAACGTGTGCTATACCCATCTCCACTATCTTGTGGGCAGGAGTTTTTGTAAGCTCCACGCCGTTAAATTTGATAGAACCCGATTTTGCAGAGATAAGACCTGTAAGGGTGTGCAGAGTGGTGGTCTTTCCTGCTCCGTTTGCGCCGATAAGGGAAATGACCTCGCCCTCGTTTACCTCAAAGGAGATACCTTTCAAAGCGGCTATCATGCCATAATTGACGTGCAGATCATTGATTTCCAACATTGCCATTTTACTTACCCCCTTATTCGCCCAGATATGCGGTAATAACTTCAGGATTTTTAAGCACTTCCGCTGTCTTGCCCTCGCAGAGGAGCTGACCGAAGTTCAGCACTGACAGCTTTTCGCAGATACCTGAAACAAGGCTCATATCATGCTCGATAAGCAGCACCGTCATATCAAAATTATCTCTTACAAAGCGGATAGTATCCATAAGCTCCGCTGTTTCGTTTGGATTCATACCCGCAGCAGGCTCGTCAAGAAGCAGCAGCTTCGGCTGTGTTGCAAGGGCTCTTGCGATCTCAAGCTTTCTCTGATCGCCATACGGAAGTCCGGAAGCAAGCAGACTCGCCTTATCGTCAAGCTCGAAAACCTTCAGAAGCTCCAGCGCCTTTGCGTCCATTGCCTTTTCAAGCTTGAAATATCTAGGCAGTCTGAAAACGCCTGTAAAGGTGCTGTATTTATAATGATTGTGAAGTGCGACCTTGACGTTGTCAAGCACCGTCATATCCTTAAAAAGTCTGATGTTCTGGAATGTACGGGCAATGCCTGCACGGTTTATTTCGATAGTGTTTTTGCCGGTAATGTTCTTTCCGTCAAGAACGATTGTGCCGTCTGTTGGCTTATAAACGCCTGTGAGCATATTGAAGATAGTGGTCTTTCCTGCTCCGTTCGGCCCAATAAGACCATAGAGCTGACCTTTTTCTATTGTTATGCTGAACTCGTCAACTGCACGGAGTCCGCCGAATGAGATGCCGAGATTTTTTACTTCAAGAAGTGCCATATCACTCAGCCTCCTTTACTTTTTCACGCTTGAACAAAGCCTTGAACTTAGCAGTATTTGCACTGATAAAAGTCTTTGTCTTTTCATTTGAGGTTATTATCATCATTACGATAAGAACGATAGAATAGATAAGCATTCTGTAGCTGTTTATGCTTCTTAGCATTTCTGGAAGCAGAACAAGCACGATAGCTGCGATAACACTTCCTCTGATACTGCCTATACCGCCCAGAACAACGAATACCAAGATAAGGATAGACAGGTTATAGTCGAACTTAGAAGCCTGGAGCGTATAGAAGTTATGAGAATAAAGCGCACCTGCACAGCCTGCAAGGAATGCAGTCAATGCAAAAGTAACAAGCTTATACTTTGTGATATTAAGACCTACAGACTCGGCTGCGATAACATTATCTCTGATAGCCATTACTGCTCTTCCCGTTCTTGAATATACAAAGTTATAGGCAATGATAAGAGTGATAAGCAACATAACAGCGCCGATAATGAATGTAGAATCGTTAGGTGTGCCGCTTATACCCTGAGGGCCGTTCAGTATAAGCTTTCCGTCAGGCTCAAGGTTAAGGTTTGACAGACTTTTGAGAGAAACGTGAACACCCTTAGAATCATAACCAAGGTAAAGTGCTGCAAAAACGTTCTTTATGATCTCACCGAACGCAAGTGTAACGATAGCGAGATAGTCACCTTTAAGTCTGAGAACAGGTATTCCTATAAGTATGCCGAACACTGCGGCAATTATTCCGCCTATAAGTATAGCCAAAGGAAATCTGATCCACACATTTTCAATAGTTTCAGAAGTAACGATAGAGAATATCGCACTTGTATATGCGCCAACGCACATAAAGCCTGCCTGACCCAAGCTAAGCTCGCCAAGTATACCAACTGTCAGGTTAAGGGATACTGCAAGTATAGAGTATACACACAGAGGAACAAGAAGTCCTGTGAGCATACTTGAGATATATCCGCCGCTGCTGAGTATCTGCATTACCACAAAGGCAACTATTACCATTGCGTATGTGATAAAGCTTTTTCTGGTCTGCGGCTTAAAAAACTTTGTTTTTGCGCTAGCCCCTTCTTTTTTCACAAAAAACCAATCCTTTCAGATAAAACAGAACTGCAAAGCAAGTCTGCTCGAAAATTTTAAGTTGACTTTTATACCTTTTCGCTGATCTTCTTGCCGAGGATACCTGTAGGCTTGATGATAAGCACAAGTATAAGAACAGCAAAAACGATAGCGTCGGCAAGCTGCGGTGAGATATAGGCACGTCCAAGTATCTCGATAACACCGATAAGGATACCGCCGATCATAGCGCCCGGTATTGAGCCGATACCGCCAAATACCGCCGCAACGAACGCTTTGATACCAGGCATTGCGCCTGTGGTGTTCTGAAGCGTAGGATAAGCTGAGCAAAGCAGTGCGCCTGCAATTGCGGCAAGACCTGAGCCGATAGCGAATGTAAGAGAGATAGTGCGGTTGATGTTTACGCCCATGAGCTGAGCTGCACCTCTGTCCTCAGATACTGCAAGCATTGCACGTCCGCTCTTGGTTTTGTTGATGAATAATGAAAGACCAACTACAATGAGTATAGATACGATTATTGCAACTGATGTTTCTCCGGAAATAACTATCTGTCCGTCAAAAAGCTTGATGCTCGGCACGTTTACAACTGATGTAAAGTTTACAGGCTTTTCACCGAATATAAGCAGTGCGGTGTTCTGCAAAAAGTAGCTGACGCCTATGGCAGTGATAAGCACCGCAAGCGAGGTAGCTTGTCTGAGCGGCTTATACGCCACCTTTTCGATGACTATACCGAGAAGTGTGCAGGCAATAACTGCAAGAACTATGGAAAGCCAAGAGTTTAGTCCCCATGTGGTCATGCAGGTGAATATAACATATCCGCCTACCATAATAACATCGCCGTGTGCGAAGTTAAGCATTTTGGCAATACCGTATACAAGCGTATAGCCCAAAGCTATAACTGCGTATATACTGCCGAGGCTTATTCCGTTGATGAGGTTATTAAGAAAACCCATATACAAACATTCCTTCCTTTTGGAATAGACAAAACACAAGATGTAATCACATATATTACATCTGTCCTTGTCATAAACACAATATACAATAAATTATAACATAACCCCGTAGTTTTTGCAACACATTTTAATGAAATAAATCAAAAAAACCGACAATTTTTCGCAATTGCCGGTTTTTTCATATTAAGCGTACTTTTTGTACGCACTTCATTTCAGCTATTACTGAGCAGTAGAAGCGGCAATGTCATCAGCTGTCAGTGCTGAATAAGCACCATTCTTGATGATAACAGCCTTAGGGTCCTTAGATACGGCACCGTCTTCGCCCCACTTCATGCCTGTACCTGTAAGTCCGTCATATGAGAAGTCCTTATCAGTGATAGCCTTTTTGAGCTTATCGCAGATATCAGAAGCAGACATATCAGCTGTAATGCCTTCCTTCTTCATGAGTTCTGCAAGTACCATTACGCCGTCATAAGCGTCTGCAGCGAACTGGTTAGGTGTTTCGCCCTTGTAAGCGTCCTTATACTTCTTAACGAAGTCCTGAGTTGCCTGATCCTGAGCGTCGGCAGCAAATGGTGTAAGGAGCATTACGCCCTCGCAAAGTGAAGTATCAAAGTTCTTGATAGAAAGAAGTCCGTCAAGACCGTCGCAACCGAAGAATGTTGGGTTGTAGTTAGCTGACTTGCACTGTGTAAGGATAAGTGAAGCCTGCTGATAGTAGATAGGCAGGAACACGAGGTCTGCGCCTGCGTTCTTAGCTGCACTGATCTGAGCTGAGAAGTCAGTCTTGCTGTCCTTTGTGAATGACTGCTCTGTAACGATATCAAGACCCTTAGCCTCAGCCTCGGATTTGAATGTGTTGAAGATACCTGATGAATAAGCGTCAGAGCTGTCATAAATTACTGCTATCTTTGTAGCAAGCTTATTTTCTGCGATATAGTCGGCAGAACCTTTACCCTGGTTAGGGTCAGTAAAGCAAACCTGGAAACAGTTATCGTTCTTGATAACGTCCTGAGCAGATGCAGAAGGTGTGAGCTGGAAGATGTTATCCTGCTTTGTCTTTTCAATAACTGCGAGGCAAGAACCTGTTGTTACTGTTCCGACCATTACCTGCATACCATTGTCTTTCAGTGCGTTATAAGCATTTACAGCCTTATCGCCTGAGTCAGCCTCATCGTCCTCGAAAACGTATGAGAGCTTTGTTCCGTTTATTCCGCCTGCGTCATTTACGTCCTTGACAGCAAGCTCGATAGCATTCTTAACAGCAACGCCGTACTGTGCAGCGTCACCTGTGAGCGGACCGCTGCAGCCGATAACGATAGTATCGCTGTTCTTCTTTGCACCGTTTCCGCAACCTGCAAAGCAAGAAACTGCAAGGGCAGCCGAAACTGTTAATGCAAGAATTCTCTTGACATTTTTCATAATAATCTCTCCTCTGATCACATATGTCACTGCATATGCTTTTTTTAATAGTATTAATATAACACGCAGAAGCCCGATTTGTCAATATTAAATCTTACAAATTTAGCGTTATTTACAGTATGTTTATTGTTACAAAAAATATTAGCGTTCACAGAAAATTAATTTCGTGTATTTTCAATGAACGATTTGCAAGTTTTTTGATAATATCCTGCATACATACACCACTGACTTATAAGCTGCATATGATAAAACAGCCACACGAAACCTGTGGTATATGAGATTCAGACAACATAAGGAGTGAACTTATTTGGATATGTTTGACAGTTTGTCGTTAGGCAGGATACTTGCTGACGACACAGAGGATAACACACCTGCCTGCCCTTTTCCGAAAGGAAGATTTCCTGAGGACACGCCGCTGGCAATGGCATATGTGCCTTTTCAGATGTGGGAGAAGCCTTATGAGGCAGATGTAGGACTTTCAAGAGGAACTATCTTCCCGTCCATAGACAAACCTTTTATAGGAGAGGAGGCTGTAAAGAATGCCCATACTAAGTGAAAAGGAGAGGCTTCTTAGAAAGATACAGGCGTGCAGCTTTGCCCTTGTAGAGGCTAATCTTTACCTCGACAGCCACCCTACCTGCAGAGATGGTCTGGCATATTTTGCACGCCACAAGGCAGAAAAAGAGAAGCTTATTGCTCAATACAATGAGAAATACGGACCATTGACGATCACGCAGAACAATTCGTCCAAGAAATGGGAATGGGTAACATCACCTTTTCCGTGGGAAAGGAGTGTTGACTAATGTGGCAATATGAAAAAAAGCTGCAATACCCCGTTAAGATCGCTAACCCTAATCCTGCTTTGGCTAAGGTCATTATCTCGCAGCTTGGTGGCCCTGACGGCGAACTTGGTGCAGCGCTTCGCTATCTCAATCAGCGTTACTCAGCCCCCTGTCGTGAAGTGCAGGCAATACTCAACGATATCGGCACAGAAGAGCTTGCCCACATCGAAATGATCGGCACTATTATCTATCAGCTGACCCGTGACCTCTCCCTCAAGGAGATAAAAGACAGTGGCTTTGACACCTATTTTGTTGACCACACTACAGGCGTTTACCCTATAGCTGCCTCTGGTGTACCATTTTCTGCGGAAATCTTCCAAAGTACCGGTGACGCTATTGCTGATATACACGAAGACCTTGCTGCTGAGCAAAAAGCCCGCCTGACCTATGACAACATTCTCAGGCTTGCTGACGATCCCGATGTCCGTGACCCTATCAAGTTTCTTCGTGAACGTGAGATAGTCCACTACCAGCGCTTCGGCGAAGGACTAAGACTTATTCAGGATATGCTTGACAGCAAAAATTTCTACGCTTTCAATCCTAGCTTTGACAAATAATAAAAAAAGCGGGCTGTTGTTATCAGTCCGCTTTTTTGTACATATATCAAAAATCTTCCTTGTCCATCTGCTTGCCGCTCCTGCTGACCTTTTTATTAAGTATCAGCGAAAAAGCCAGCGTTGCAGCTATGAGTGCTATCATCACAAGCACTGATTTTATTGTCAAATGCTTCAACTGTGCTCCAATATATGTCTGCACAAGCATTTCAGGCATCACTCCCATTATTGAGCCAAGAAGATATGGTCTGTAAGGCATTCGCAGTGCGCCGTGTATCATTGAAACAAGGTCGCCCGGCACAACTACCACTGCCCTTGAAATGTAGGAGGCGAACAGATTATTGTCATGCCCATAATTTACAAGCTTTCGTGCCTTAGGATATTTCATCTCAATAACACGCATGATATCGCCACCCGATATCCTTCCCACAAGATAAGGAACAGTAAAGCAAACCGATAGTCCTATTACGTTCAACAAAATGCCCACCCAGAACGGATATATTGCACCCACGCACACAAAAATAGCCGCAAGCGGGAATACCACCGACAAGGACTTCAATCCATAAAACCCCAGAATAACAAATGCGGCAAGCCACAAATTGTCCGGGCAATAACTGAGTATCTCAGAAAACTCATGGTCCTTCAGAAAAAGAGCACAGCAAATTATTATGATAATAGTTAAAGCAAAGGGTACATATCTTCCATATTTTCGCACAAACCTATCCATAACTCCTCGCTCCTCTCCGATTCTTTAGGGTATTATACCATATTTGAATGTTCAATTAATTATCAATCAATGAAAACTGTGTTACAACTTTCGCTGTCAAAACAAATTTATACTTTATCGTTCGTCAAATTGACCAACCATTCTCATTTTTGCACAATATCCCACTATCACTATAATTTTTATAAGTAGAATTATGTCGTCTTATGTCGTGAAGTGTTCTTAAACAAGTCGATTTCTGTTTTAATTTATGTATATCTGATTAATAGGTTAAATTTGTACAATATTGCTATTGACCAACGTACCAATTAATGTTATAATTAATTATAACAATTATTTGGGAGGTATTTTTATGAGATACACAGTTTACAACAAAGCAATGAAACGTCCAGTTTTTCAAACAAATGACCTTGTAGAAGCCATTGACTATACACGCCGCCACCCAAGAAAGTCAAGACGACACTGCATATACGATGACAAACTAAAAACTTTTGATATAAAAAAAATAAGACTAGCCGCAGGAATATAAAACGCACAGGGTGTAGAACTCTGTGCGTTTTTGATGTATTTATGAATAAACAAGTCTTACAGTCACTCTGCTGTAACCGCTCCATGTGCAGGTGAACAAGGTCAGATCCCAGTCGCTGCCACCACCTTTTATGAGCGATGGCGAATCCCAGCCGCTCAGCAGTTCGCTGTTTGTGACAGTATAGTTAAATTCTCTGCCATAAACATCGGTGAAAATGACCTCATCACCTGAGCTGAGCTTATCCAGCTTATCAAAAAAGCCTGTGTAATTGTGAGCGCAGATTATAAGGTCATTGTCTACACGTCTGCCGCTGTACTGACAAGCTGCAGTATTCATTGCAGCATAGCTCCAGCCACGAGTCACAGGAAACTCCTGCCCCAGTGTCGGGAATGAAATCAAGCCTATATATGAGTTGCCGTCAAGCACGATATCCTTATCCGGGTCATCTATCTCGCTGTTCGTGGATCGACTATCGTCGAAAATGTCAAAGGGTGAACTGCTGTCGCTATCATCTGAACTGTCTGAGATCTGCGTTTTCAGGTCACTCAGCACAGACTCCATCCTTTTATTACTTTGCTTTTCATGAAAATAGTTGTAATAATTAAGGGATAATGCCGCCGCTATCAGCATTATCCCCATTATTATCAACAAAAGTCCTAGCTTTTTTTTAGTCACTATTTTTCTCCTGTTGTAAAGGCGAGCCTATGTGGTTTCGCCTTTATTTCTCTTTTCTGCTTACTCTCCAGCCTGCTGCGATAAGGATAACTCCACCGCCTATAAGTACAGGCACCGGCCAGTTGAGCGAACCAGTCTGTGGTATATTGTCAGGCGTTGAGCTTGATGAATCAGAGCCTGACGAGCTGCTGTCAGGTGTGCTTGAACTACTATCTGTATTACTCGAACTGTCTGACTTATATGTGTTCTCTATAAGAAACAGCTTGTCATTGTTTTTGGTAACAACTGTGTAGTTGACAGGAATATCTATCTCCTTAACTGACCACTCAGCTGCAGTATCGTCTTTCCAGAAATACTCCCAATTGTTGTCAGCACTAAGAGTAACAGTATCAAAAAGTTTGCCATCACGATAGATCTCCACCTTGATATTATCAGGTATGAGCTTTTTCTGACCATCAGGAACTATCCACGACTTCCTTACACCATAATCACTGTCCCCTGCCGGGATCTCTTCGTATGTGAACTTGGTGTAAACTGTTATCTGACCCTCAGCAACGATATCCTTATCTATCTCGATAAGTGACGGGGAAGGTGTAAACTTAGCTGTTGTGTTTTCAAAACTCTTGCCTGAAACAAGATACAGACCCACAGAATCAGCAGAAAGCTTTACTTCACCGTTTGCGTCCGTCTTGCCTGTTGAAACAGGTGTAATGTTATCCGTTTTTGCGTAGTTGTCGAGCGTATCAGCGACAGCCTGCATTTTTGAAGCGTCAGTAAAATCAGACATATCTATAGGATAATCGCTGAACTCACCGGTAAGGACAAAGTCAGCTTC
Source organism: Ruminococcus sp. AF17-1AC (assembly GCF_003461385.1). Lineage (NCBI taxonomy): Bacteria > Bacillati > Bacillota > Clostridia > Eubacteriales > Oscillospiraceae > Ruminococcus > Ruminococcus sp. AF17-1AC. Next base: position 54,136 of record NZ_QTWZ01000007.1, on the reverse strand, counting down.
CTTACGCTCACCGACCTTATATATACTCCACTCGGCATTACTAACAGTCGTTGTATCATTTTTGCACACTATATCCACATTGATATTATCTGCTGCAGAAGCTGAGATCGTCATGCTTCCCAAGGCTGAAACAGCCATTGCCGCTGTACACAAAACAGCCTTTGCAAGCTGAGAAAATTTAAGTTTCATCTTTGCTACTCTCCTTATCAGGTAGATTTTCAACATTATCGTCACTCTCTGGCTTATCTAGCATTGCCACAAGCTCATCATGAGAGATTTTTTTGCGTTTTGAATCCACAAACCACCACACAAGCAGTACCACAAACAATGGTATTGCTACAAAAGGCACGACCACAAGAGAATCGAGCTGAACAGCGTCTGCCGTTATTTTTGAAACACTCTTTGTATCGTCCGCAGTTTCAACTCTCTTTGCACGAACAAGAAGCCTGTGAGAATTGACTCCGTATGGTGTACAGGTAGTCAACGTAACATGATCCTCACCCGGAATAATGTTCAGCTTATCCATTTCATTAGGCAGAACTATATAAACAGCCTCGACCTCATATGTATAGACCTCTTTCAACACTGTTATAGTGAACTCATCGCCCTCCGCAAGCTTATCAAGGTCGCTGAAAAGCTTTGCTGACGGCAGACCTCTATGTGCTGAAATGACCGAATGAGTGTCCGCTCCGCCAACAGGCAGGCTCGAACCTTGCAGATGTCCCACAGCGACATTTAACACGCCGTCACTTGTGCCATGATAAATAGGCAGCTCCACCCTTATAGTAGGAATGGAAATATAGCCCATAACACCCGTCCCCGTGATATCTAGGATATCCTCATAGCCCTTGACCTGATCATAATCCACAAAAGGTCGGGCAAGTTTTGCTATCTCTTCATTATATTTTCTGGCACGGCTGAGTATCTCTTCATTCTCCTTGTCAGAAAGGTCATTTGCCGCTTTCTGATAAGTCGCCACCGCACGGCTTTGCGTTTTGGAGTTCCACCAATCGCTTATTGTTGGATATAACATCACGGAGAGCCCCACAAGCAATAACAAGACCAATAAAATTGTAGTTGATTTACCGCTTTTCTTCCTCATGGAGTCCTCCCTGATGCCTGCCGACCGAGATCGGCAGGACAAAGGTAAAAATAAATTCAAAAATTAGTCGTTCTTAGCTCTCTTCTTAGCAATGAGAAGCACACCTGCGCCCAGTACGATAGCTCCGCCTACACCGTAGAAGATCTGAGTACCGATACCGCCGGTTGTTGGAAGTGAGCCGCCCTTCTGGTTTATGATCTTAACTGTTGAACCGCTTGTGCCTGAATCAGTGCCGTCGAGCATACGAATGGACTGAAGCGTATTAGCAGGATCATATGTTGTGTCAAACTTGAACTCATATGGATCAGCTCTGTTATACTGAGCAGGAGCTTCTATCTCAACAAGCTTGTAAGTTGTCTGATCATCAATGCCCTTGATAGTGAACTTACCTGTTGAGTCTGTCCAGATAGTATCTACAGAGCCTGCCTCATCGCCAATCTCAAGTCTGTAAACATTGTCTTCTATCTTGACAAGTCTGATAGCATCGCCATGAACATTTCTAAGCTGGAACTTAGCACCTGCAAGAGGCTCGCCCTTTTCGTCTACCTTATTACCAACAAGTGAGAATGTCCAGTCATAAACCGTAACCTTAGGTGTTTCACCTTTCTCCTTACCTGTTGTGTCCTGAGGATTGTTTGAATATGTCAGATAAGCTGTGTTAGGGTTATTGTTCACGCTGTCAGGAGCAGTAACTGCTACCTTAGCTTTTTCATTGAGCTTAGCAGAATAATAAGTTTCGATCTTAGCAACTGTAGGATAGTTCTTTACAAGCTCCTTGATATCGAAAGTAACATAGAAAGACTCCTTATAGTCGGTCGTACTGCTGTCGTCGCCAACTGTTGTGTTAGGGCCTACTGTAACAGAAGTGATCTCCTGACCGTCAGCGTCATAATACTTGTATGTAAGATTATCATTGAATGTAAAGCCCTCGCTGAGCTGGTCACGAACTGTATATGTATACTTGTCATAAGCTGATACGTCGCTTGGTATAGTTGTTGTGATCTTGAACTCTACATCGTCACCAATTGCGTTGTCGCCAACATCGCCCCATGAGTCATTCTCATTATGCTTGATCTGCTTTGTAAGTGTTGGCTTTGTCCTCTTTGGAGTAACGTCTGTTGTGCCTGAAACGTTAAGGATAAGAGCTGAGTTAGCCTTATCAACACCATTATTTTCTGTTGCATCGACAACGAGATAATAGCCAGCACTTGGAACATTGATAGTGTACTCACCGTTAGCTTCATGAGCAGTTACAGACTTACTGTCGATGATGCAGCCAGAAGCGACTTTTGCAAACTTGGCAGTATCTTCCTTTGTCCAATGATCTGCATCTGAGATTATCTTTGCAACGTCTGCTGCACTCTCGGCACTGTCAAACTGTGACATATAAGTGTTAAGGTCAGAAGTTTTCAGTTTGGTAAGCAGAGCGTCGCCATTAATGCCTTTGCCCCACTTGATAGTATTTGTTGCAGATGCCTGGTCAAAGATCTGATAAGCCTTATATACTCTGTTTGTATCAGAATCCTTGATAACAATGTTATTAACGCCAGCATCAGTAGTAGCAAATACTCCGAATGCTGATGTTGCAGCAATAGCTGAAACTGACATAACGGTTGCAGCAGCAAGAGCTGCGAATTTCTTCATCTTCATAATTAATTATCCTTTCATATTTGTTTATTTACAGCGTTTTTTTGCGACGCTTTGTAACTAAAAGTAATGTTGCAGCAACAGTGACTGTTCCGCCTGCTGCCACGAATGGGATAACACCCATGCCGCCTGTTTCAGGCAGCTCTCCTAAGGTTTCCTCAGAGTTGTTATAGACCTGAACATACTGATCGCCGTTCTTTGTCATATCAATACAATTCTCATTTTCTGAGCCATTGTATCTGTAGTAAGCCTTGTATGATGACGTGCTTATCGGCTGACCGTTCACATCTATCTCCTCAAACCAATAATAATACTTGTTTCCTTTGACATTATTTTCTTCAAGAGAAACGGCAGTTGACCAGTTGTTATCCGCCGTGAGCGTTATCTGCTTCCACAAGAATATTTCACTGCTTGGTATCGCATCTTTATTAGGAACAGGTGTAACGTTCGTCTTCTCAGGTGTGCCAAGATCCTCAGCTGTTACTGCGTATGAACAGCCACTATCGCCCTTAAGTGTAAGTTCAACAGTAATATCTGAAGTGATATTATTCAGATTTAGAACAAACTGACTCTTGTCCCAAGACGGTGTAACGTAATCACTAACGCTGACATACTTGCTATCACCGCTCCATATAGGTATAGCCTTGCCGTCCACCCAATTTTCACCTGACTTATAGATGTCAGCCAGAACAGCTCCTGAACTGTCAAGAACTCTAACACGTCCCTCAGTTTCACCGATATTTATCCATGACTTTGTCATATCAAAACTGAACCTAGCCGAGCCATACATGGTATACTCAGAGGCAAAGCTTCCGTTCTGAGCCATTTCTGCACCATTGCTTGTAAGGATCTTGAATTTAACATTCTGTCCCTTATCCATTGTGCCTGTAAACTTGTTATATTTTTCAGGCACGTCAGCCTTATTTGTTGACCTATAGATATTGAACGTTACCTTATCATTGGTATGGGTATTGCTATCGCCGTCAGACCATGCCTTTTGCAGGCGAACGTCCATATTTTCTACCTTCTGCGGGGTCTTGGTATTTACGATAGTATCAAAGCCCGTGGCACTGCCGTTATTTGAATAAGTATATGTAACGCCAAAGCCGTCAGGTATATTCTTTTCAAGAACATAGTAATACTTGTCCTTGTCAAGACCGTCAAGAGTTACCGTCCAATTCTTAGACTTTTCCAGAGAAACAGTTTTTATAAGTTTGCAATCTGTTGGTATTCCATTATCTCCATTCACTCTTGAAGTTGAATTTGGTGCAACAGAGGACTCATAAACATCTGCCTCGATCTTGTCGATACCGGCAGGAAGCTCGCTGTCAGCAAGCTTGTTTCCAAGCTCATCACGCCATTCCTTCGTAATGTTAAGTCCCTTGACGTTCGTAACTGTAACATCAGTGTTTTTGCTCATTGCCGTTGCACTGTATACAGCCTCATATCCTGTTGCAAGGTCGATCTCTTTGATATAGTAGTAAAGCTGCTTGTAATCATTGCCGACCTTCGTATATCCAGGAAGCTTTGACCACTCATGTTTCCAATTATTAGCTTCGTTAAGAGTTACCTCATCACTGCCCCACTGAATATCATCTGGAACACCGCTTAAAACCTTAGTTGTAGACGAGCCAAGAAGGAACTTTACGCTCTCTGCCGAATGATTGCCGTTTCCATCGCTCCAAACCTTGCTTGCAGTTATCTTAAATTCTTTCAGCAGATTTGTTACTCTGAACATATCTCCGTTCTTCACGAACTGATATCCGTCCTCACCGACTTCACTTGGAACTACAGCCGGACGCACTTTAAAAGCAAAATATATAGGAGTTTCGTCAAGAAGATAACCCTCCGGACTTTGCTTTTCTATAAGCTTATAAAGATGACCCTCAGTATTTCCGGTGCCTGCGACAGGTTCAAGGTCAAGATTGTATGAACCGTCAGCATTTACATTAAATGTCTGCGCCTTATCCTGTGCCGAATTTCCCCAAATAACTGATCTTCTGTCTTTCGCAGCATTTTCTTTGAAATCTACTGCCGGGAGCCAATCGTATGTGCCATTTTCCAGCTTAGTATATCTGTAGATCTCAAAAGAAGCTTTGAGCATAATACTATAGTCTCCGCTGTCTACCTTCATAAGCTTAAATGGCTCAACAGTTGTTGATGATGCCTTTGACTGATTTATCAGCTCAAACTCAGAATCATTATCTTCACTGTCATTTACAGCTGAACCGTTTGTGTCAAATGAGATATTATTGAACACATGAACTTTATAGCCATCGTTCTCAGCGTCCTCATCATTTGCAGGACTGCCTGTATAAATGTATACTAATTTCAGGTGACGCTGATCCGGAACGTTTATTTCAAGTTTCTTTACAAAATCTCGTGTCTTCGCTGTCAGTGCGGAACACTTTACAGCCGAAAGCATTTTTTCATTGCTGACTTCAGTGTTTGAAAAGCCGCTGCTATCCCTGTATTCATATTCGACTCTGAAAACACCGCCCGCCTTCTCAGAAGAAACCTCTTCCACAGGAACGGATATGCTTTTGCCAAAATCTGACCACTCGCCGCTCTTATCGGCAAATGCCTTTACTTCCTTGAAGCTGTTGCCGTCCATATAGCCATAAGCCACATAGTAACTCTTTATATTTCCGTTTTCGTAGCCCTCAGGCAAAGTCAGATCAATAGTACCCTTAGCGCCAACAATACTTTCACTTGGAATAAAGTTAGCGACAAACTTGCCCTTTTCGTTGGTAATAACGTCTGCACTGCAAGAAACTGTGCTGTCAACTACCTCCGGATCTGATATCACATAACTGTAATCACTCACAGCAAGCTCTGCACCCGTATCTGCGTCAAATACCTTGATAGACTTCAGATCCATATCAACAGCGGAATTGCCATTTATGCTTACCGTTTTTGTCTGAATGTTACCCTGAGCGTCCTTTGTCTTAACTACAGCCGTGCCTCCGCACTTGATAACATCGTTGAGAGTTATCATTCCGCTTGTAGAACATTTGAGCTTTTTAGGGTTAACATCAATGGTATAAGTTATCTCACAGCCGGTGGACTTCGGAGAAGAAGTTTTCTTCAAGTTCTTTTCCTTAACTGTCTGCGTCTGGCTTCTCTCTGGATATTTTCCAGCTTTATCCTGAACCGTGTTTTTGAACGCTGCAGTACCATTCTTGTAAATGCCGTTCTTAACATCTTCGACCTTTATAAGTGTACTGTAGTAAGCAGTCCAAGCGTCCTGCTGATTCCATACAGTCTTGAAAGTTACTGTATTGGCTGTCTTATCATAGAAATATTCAAACTGACTTGTTTGTGCAAAATCATACTTATCAGAACTATTTCCAAATGAATACCTGAGATAATCCTTGTTCTCGTAGAATATCATTCCCGCCGGAAGCGTGTCCACGATCTCGACATTATCGTTACGCTTATAAGTGCCGTCCTTGTTGATATCAAGCCGCCAATCAAACCTGTAATACTCAACGCCATTTACAGTAACAACAGGCAGGCTGTTAAGATCATGCACTGTGTCGCCTGCTGTACTGCTTGCAGCGTCATACTTTTCATAAGGCGCTTTGGAGCTGTCACCTATAGTAAACCTAGTCTTATCTGCACTAGGTCCGAAAGTTTCGCCCTTATAAGCAGCCTTATTATTTACATCTATAATAGTACCTGCATCAAGACCTGTTACATCTACGGTACTGCTATACTGTATCTGCACAAGGTTTATATTGTCAAATTCTTCACTATCATTGAACTTTATCTCAAACGAAGTGTTGTCGGCATTAGGTACTACAGTGTAATTTGAACTGTTAAGAGTTTCATAGCTTCCTTTTCCATTTCTCTGAACATACATAATAATGGAATCAGGGTCAAGAACGCTCTTTATTGACTTGCCGTCATTTGACGCAGCGTTCATTACATCGCTTATAGTTTTGCCCCTGAAGGAACCGTTTGTCTGCTTGACCTCTACCTGCCACTTATATGTAACCTTGCTCCCGTTCTGAGAAATGTCAAGAACTGTTTTTGACTTCTCGTTTACAGGCTTATAATAAACCGTCTTGTCAGAATGGAAGCCGTCAATACCTGCAGTATTTTTCACTGAATAATATCCACTGCTGTCAGGGTCGCCAAGATCATAATCAGCGACCTTTGTTTCATAAGAAATAACTACCTCGTTATTGTCGCCTATGCTGTCAGGCAAAACAAGCTCACCGTCACTTGCAACCGTTGCATCAATAGTATCGTTTCCTATTTTAATGCTGACCTTCTGTCCTGCTTTAAGCATATTGTCAGTTATTGTCTTACCTTTAAGGTTGGAATTTTTGTCATTACATTTAACAGTTACTTCCCATTTAATTATACCTAATGTGTTATTATCTATCCAGCCACTTTTTGATATCTGATACTTATTATAAACAGTTTCACTTGATGTGATATCAGACCATGGATTGCTTTTATCAGGTCTTTGCATTTTAACTGTATTTGTAGTTTCCGCCTTGTCAGGATCAATAGCTGTCACATACTCGATAGTAATTTTTGACGTTGTTGTTTTATCGTCAAACGTAAGCGTGTTTCCGTCAAGTGTGTACTTTACATCTGAGCCATCGTCAGCTTTGAGTGTAAAGCTTCCCGGCTTTGCATCAGGAAATGCTTCATCATAAAGGTGATAGCCCTTGAGGTCTGCACCGCTAGGGTTGCTTACAACAATTTCCCACGTGACTTCATTATTGTCGTAGTCAACATTTTTGCCAGTTTTTGAGATCTTATCCTTCTTTGATTGGGAATAAATAGTTTTATCTGCTTTTACTCCATTTCCGTCTTTGTCATATGTAGTGGATTTGTTTTCCACCTTACCTGACATAACGAAATTCGGGTCGCTTGTAGGATATGGGGTAGTGTAGCTTATGATAACATTTTCTTCACTGAATCCATCGCTGAAAACAAACTTTCCGCTTGAAGCGTCATAGCTTCCCGCACCCTCAGGTGAAACAACAAAACTGCCGTCTACAGCGTCCTTAAAAAGCTTGTCCTCGATCCTGTCAAGAGGCTTCTTTGCAGGATTGTTCACTGTGATAGTCCACTTAACTCCGTCTGCAGTTTCGCTTGCGTCCTTTACGGCAGACATAGTGAGCGGAGTGAAACCGCCTATTTCAACCGTCTGACCGCCTATCTCAACAGTGGTCTTATCGCCTGTATCTGTATCCTTACGCTTTACATTACCCTCAAAGCTTGCCTTACCGCTTATAGCGTCCTTCTCATTTTTCTGTTTATATCGCTCGTCAAACTCAATAAAAAGATACTTCTTTCCATCTATCTCGTCGACTCTGTACTTACCTGAAATTCCATGTCCTTCATCGAAGTGAGTATCCTCGACATCGCCCCAGGTTCCGTCTGACGGTATACCGCCCTCGGGCAGGCTAACATTATCATCGATAGGGAAATAAATATACCTATTGGTCATTTCGCCCTTATCAAAATCAAATTCCACATTGAATTCGATCTTTTTAGATTGGTCTTTTCCTGAACCGACCGCATCATAGGATTTTATCGTGACACTATTCGCATCCTTATAAGAATAGCTTCCGCCGTTATAAGAAACATTTCCCCCTGCCACAGAAGTACCCTCAGTGGCACTTATTGCAGGCATAACAAGACTTGCCAGCACTGACACTGTCATAACAACAGACAGCACCACACCGAACAAACGGCTGCGTTTTTTCCTTTCATTTTCTTTTAGATATTGCCGAACTTTACCGTTAAAATTCTGCAAAACGGATCACTCCCTCCGAAATTATACACTATTTATAATAAACGCTAGTCCACTGTGCCTATCCTTTTAAAAGGATATATCCTCAGTGAGACCTTTCCAAGCACTGCTTCCTCAGCAATACAGCCTATCCTCTTTGTACGGCTGTCAACAGACGTAGATCTGTGGTCGCCCATAACGAATATTCTCTCGTCAGGCACCTGATAAGGCAGCTCGATATCACATTCTCCCAGAGCTTTGCCGTCAACATACGGCTCATTCAAGGTTTTTCCGTTGACGATAACAGTACCGTCCTCCTTGATATCCACCACATCTCCTGCTGTAGCGATAACACGCTTCAACAGTATCTTATTATTATAATAAAACGCAACTATATCGCCCTTCTGAAAGCTTCCACGCTTTCTGCACACCACCAGCTCGTCGTCATGCAAGGTCGGCGTCATACTTGTACCCGTTACTCTCAAAACAGGCAAAAATAACATTGATATGATCACTGCCGCCGCTGCCACAACAAGAAGCGACGCCACGGTGCTGCGGAGTATCCTCAGATATTCCCGCCTTTCATGATGCTTTTTTACCACCCGCTCAAGTGTCTGGACATCAGGAAGCTCAGGTTTTTTTAACACCTCGTTCTTGCTATCTGCCGCCATGATCTTCCTCCACTACCGGCTGCTCAACAATCAGCTTGTGACCTGTCAGTGCAGCTACCTGCCGCTCCAGCCTGTCAAGTCGGTCAGTGATACTTTTTTTATCTTCAAGCTTTTGAAGAAGCTTTTCATTCTCTGCGTTAAGCTTATCATATTCTTTTCGCAGATAAAGCATTAACTCAAGCAGCTCATTTTTCGACAATTTTTCAAGCGCCTTATCCTTCAAAAGCCTCACCTCCGACTCAATATGCCTATATAATTACAAGTATTATATCACTTGATTTTCCATTTGTCAATCCCACAATATATCATATTTGTATTTTATTACATATAAATATACCGATAGTTCGCACAATATTGATTTATCATTTTCACAGTGCCGGCAGTTGATAAAACGGCATATTTATTAGCCTTGAACATGAAACAATACGAAACCTGCGTTTTTACGCTAATTGCAACTTTCCCCCAAAAAATCTTTCCTATTTTGATTATAGCAGCCTGCATAGTCAATATTTTAACATTGTATACTAATACTGTATTTATTAATATTTTGTAAACTTTGATAAATAACTTTCTATCATTAGCCAAACACATATTCAGCCCCGGATCGATACTTATTCTGCGTCAAATAACCACTGCAAAGCAAGCAGGCTTTACACAGCTACATTGACAAGCCTTTAAACTTTACACATCCATTAAAACAAGAAAAATCGGCAAATTTCATGTATTCACCGATCTATCATCAATTTTGCTTTCTCACAACAGCATATTCATCATCAAGCCTGTAATAAGGACAGCTATATTCGCTGTCGCTCATTGATCTGTATGCTTCGTCCTCATCAAGATCGACCATGCAGCAGTAACATTCACAATCCTCATCAAAAACGTAATTCACACAGCTTTCGCAACGGCTGACTATTTTCTTCGCCTTTGTCATAACAGCCTCCTATTTAAGCACCTTTTTAAGTATACTATTTATAAATACAAGTGCGTCCTTCATTTTTTTCATATCACTATCTGAAACACCGGAAAATTTACCAAGTATATCATCAAGTATCTCGTTTTTCATCTTTTCCATAAAGCGCATAGCTTCGTCAGTGAGCCTGATGTTGATAACTCTGCGATTATCGGGGTTTTGCATTCTGATAACAAAGCCCTTGTCAACAAGCTGTGCCACAGCCCTTGTTGCCTGCTCATTAGAAGTGTTTATCTTGCTTGCAAGCTGTGACATTGTGAGCGTTCCCTCAATACATAGTGACAGCATTATTATCTGCTGAGTTCTTGTTATATCATACTTTTTCTTATCAAACGTATCAAATACCAATTTTCTGCTGAGAGGGTATATCTCATACATTGACATGATACATTCACGACGTACATTGTCTACCATTTTTACTTCCTCCACATAAAGCTAATTACAACGTATTTTCGTTGATTTTTCCACACACAGTAATTATAACATACACTTCTCATTTGTCAATAGCAGAATTATATCAATATTTGATTTTGTTAAGTTATTCTTTTAGGGGTTTTGTTGATGAAGGTAGATTATATGCGCGCGACAAGTTTTAGAATTTTACATATTAACAAAAAGTTCAGTCGAAATTTCTGTAAATTATAGCTGCCAGCTTAACACAAGACGGTAAGAATGTGGTATAATAGTTAATGAAGTAAAAACAGATTATGGAGGTTTAAAGTATATGTTGTGTACTGAGTGTAAAAAAGAGCAAGAAAAACGTATTCCTAACGAGGAAAAAGAAAATGCACAGCCCGCCGAGAAAGTGTGCAGCGACGTACATACAACACTGAAATCAAAGCGTTCAGCCGCTTTGATACTTGTGACTGGTGCTACGCTTATGCTTATAATGGTGTTCATTCTTTTTTGGCTTATCATGTTGCCAAATCTGCCACAAGACAACAGCGTCCTTGCGAATAACTGTGCAAATATATGCCAGACCGCTAAGGAATATATCGGGATCTGATCTTCAAGACGATCTGCTCCTGCCTTCAGGCGGGAGTTTTTTTGTTTTATGGCGATTTTACAAGGTTTTTACGGCACCTGCATTGACATCATATTCGTTTGGCGGTATAATAATACAGTATGATATAAGATGCCTTTCTTACGATAGGAGTTAGGAGAAATAAGAATATGAATAACAAGGTCTACGATAACAGAGAGTTATCATGGCTTAAATTTAATGAGAGAGTTCTTGAAGAAGCTCAGGACAGTGCTACACCGCTTCTTGAAAGATTGCTTTTTCAGTCGATATTTGCAAGCAATCTTGACGAGTTTTTTAGAGTGCGTGTGGGTTCACTTTATGATTCCTCGCTTGTGGACGACGATCATAAAGACAACAAGTCCAAAATGCGTCCATCTGAACAGCTTTCAGCAATATTTGAGCGTGTTCATGAGCTTATACCAATAAAAGATAAGACATACAAAGCTATCTGTGAGGAACTGGAGCTTAAAAATATAGTACATAAAAACATAAAGGCTCTCACTGAACAGGATAAGAAATTTCTTGAAGCTTATTATGCCTATGAGGTCAAGCCGTTTCTTAACGCCTTTATTATCGATAAAAGACACCCTTTCCCGTTTCTTGCAAATCAAAGTATTTATGCGGTCGCCAAACTCGCTTCAAAATCCGCCGTCACAGTTGGTATCGTTAGCTGTAACGAGAAATTCCAGCGTGTGATCTTTCTTCCTGATGACGAGGGGTGCATAAGCTATATCCTTGTAGAAGAGCTTATTCTCCATTATGCCGACAAGGCATTTGAGGGCTATAAAATAGAAGAAAAGGCTCTTATGAGAGTGACACGAAACGCCGACATCGACGTTGACGAGGGCTTTGACTCGGAACTTGATTTCAGACAAAATATGTCTGAGCTTATCAACAAGCGTAAACGCCTTTGTCCTGTGAGATTACAGCTTTCAAAGCAAATATCCGACACTGTGCTGAACGAACTGCTTTCAAGGTTGGAGCTTTCAGAAAAGCAAGTCTTTGTGGAGAAAACTCCCCTTGATATGTCCTATGTGTTCGCTGTGTTTGACAAGGCGGCAGACAGAAAAGAGCTTTTTTTCCCGAAGCACGAGCCGCAGCCCTCTGCTATGATAGACCCGTCAAGGTCAATGATAGAGCAGATAGACGAAAAAGATCTTTTTCTGCACTATCCTTATGAGTCCATAAAGCCTTTTATCAGGCTTCTTGACGAGGCGGCTAAGGACGAAAGCGTTACGTCTGTCAAAATGACTTTGTATCGTGTGGCGAAGAACTCCAAGGTCATAAAGGCGTTGTGCAACGCCGCAGAAAATGGCAAGGACGTGCTTGTGCTTGTGGAGCTGAGGGCACGTTTTGATGAGGAAAACAATATAGGGTGGTCAAAACTTCTCGAGGAGTCAGGCTGTCATGTAATGTATGGTCCGCAGGGACTTAAAGTCCATTCAAAGCTTTGTCTTATTACAAGAAAAGTTGGCGACAGCGTTAAGTACACTGTTCAGGTGGGTACAGGAAACTACAACGAAAAGACCGCAGGGCTTTATACCGACCTTTGCCTTATGACATCAAACAATGACATTGCTCAGGACGCTTGCGAGGTGTTCAGAACGCTGTCAATGGGCGAGCTTGTGGAAAGCTCAAAGGCACTTATGGTCGCTCCCCACTGTCTGCAAAATAAGGTAGTGGAGCTTATGGATAATGAGATAAGCATTGCAAGAGCAGGCGGTGAGGGATATGTTGCCGCAAAGCTCAATTCTCTTACTGATAAGGTGCTTATGGACAAGATAATAGAATGTTCTCAGGCAGGCGTGAAGGTAGAGCTTGTTATAAGAGGTATATCCTGCCTTGTGGCAGGCGTGGAGGGCGTTACTGACAATGTTCAGATACGCTCAATAGTGGGCAGATATCTTGAACACGCAAGGATATATATTTTCGGCACAGGTGTTCGCAAAAAGGTATACATATCCAGCGCAGACTATATGACAAGAAACACCACAAGGCGAGTTGAGGTCGCCGCACCTATCCTCAGTGAAGAAGTAAAAAAACGTGTCCTCGATATTTTTGACACCCAGATGCAGGACAACGTAAAAGCAAGGATAATGCAGCCTGACGGAAAATATGTCCGTGCAGAGCGTGGAGATATCGCCATTGACGCACAAAGCAGATTTTACGCTGAAGCATACGCCAATGCACCAAAGCCTGCTCCTGTTAATGATTCAAAGGCTGTCGAGCCTGAAAAGGAGAAAAAGGGCTTTTTAGGCTGGCTCAAAAGGCTTTTCAGAAGAAAAAAGAAATAATATACAATGCGGTCATATTCTATATGGCTGCATTTTTTTGTACAAAAAAAGGGACAGACTTTCGCCTGTCCCTTAAATTTTTATTCATTACTTCTTATCTGAAAAAGCGTTGTTGATAGCCGAAACAAGACCCTTGATAGAAGATACGATGATATCTGAGTGTCTGCCGACGCCCCAATACATCTTATCACCGCAGGAAATTCCAACATACGAAACAGCCTCAGATGTTGACTTTCTTTCAAGAGCGTGCTCTGTGTATGTTTCCACGGTAAAATCAAAGTTCAAAGCCTGCTTGATAGCATTTGCCACAGCGTCAAGACGTCCGTTGCCCTCTGCTGTATGATCGTCTGTTACGCCGTTTACAGACGCTGTGATAGCGGCGCAGATAGTGCCGTTCTGCTTCTGAACATAGTGTGCTTCAGGAATGTCAACAGGTGCGCACTTGTTGAGGTACTCGTCCTTGAATATCTTGTATACCTCATCAGGCATAAGCTCCTTGTGCTTGTGGTCTGAAACAGCCTTTACCTTGTAGCCAAAGTCCTCTCTCATCTTCTTTGGAAGATCGTAGCCGAACTGGTTCTGAAGGATAAAGCCTATTCCTCCCTTGCCTGACTGTGAGTTTATTCTGATAACGTCACCGTCATACTCTCTGCCAACGTCATGTGGATCGATAGGAAGATAAGGAACTGTCCACTTGTCACAGCTCTTTTCTTTTCTCCAGTTCATGCCCTTTGCGATAGCGTCCTGATGTGAGCCTGAGAATGCAGCGAATACAAGTGCGCCTGAATATGGGCTTCTGTCATAAACCTTCATTCTTGTAACTCTCTCGTAAAGCTCTACCAGTGCAGGCATATCTGAGAAGTCCAGCTTAGGGTCAATTCCGTGAGTGTACATATTAAGTGCGATAGTAACGATATCGGCATTGCCTGTTCTCTCACCATTGCCGAAACAAGTACCCTCTATTCTGTCAGCACCTGCAAGCAGACCCATTTCGCAGTCTGCCACTGCACAGCCTCTGTCATTATGTGGGTGAAGTGAAACTATAACGTTCTCTCTGTTGTGAAGAGTGTCGCACATATACTCTACCTGCTGAGCATAAACATGAGGCATTGACATTTCAACTGTTACAGGCAGGTTGATGATGACCTTGTTATCAGGTGTAGGCTGCCAGATGTCGATAACAGCGTTGCAGATATCTCTTGCAAACTCAGGCTCTGTGCCTGTGAAGCTCTCAGGAGAATACTCGAATACGATATTGCCCTTTGCGTGCTTCTTATACTCGTTACAGAGCTTTGCACCGTCTGTAGCTATCTTGATTATCTCTTCCTTAGACTTTCGGAAAACCTGCTCTCTCTGTGCAACAGATGTTGAGTTATAAAGGTGGACAACAGCGTTCTTTGCGCCGTCGATAGCTTCAAATGTTTTCTTTATGATATGCTCTCTTGACTGTGTAAGCACCTGAATAGTAACATCATCAGGTATCATGTTCTTCTCAATAAGTGTGCGGCAGAACTCATACTCTGTTTCAGAGGCTGCAGGGAAACCTATCTCTATCTCCTTAAAGCCTATCTCAACGAGCTTTGTGAAAAACTCCAGCTTTTCTTCAAGGCTCATAGGAATGATAAGAGCCTGATTTCCGTCTCTCAGGTCAACAGAACACCATGCAGGAGCATGGTCAACATACTCTTTTTCAGCCCACTTCATGCACTTTACAGGAGGCATATAATAGCCTCTCTCATACTTTTCTACGTTTTTCATGTCAGTTCCTCCTTATAAATATAAAGCCGATAATTATTTTGATAGTGATGTGGAAAAGGGCATAAAAAAATCGCCGCTCCTACCAATAAGGAGAGACGAGCTTTGCCGTGTTACCACTCTCATTCATATACGGTTCGCACCGCATATCTCAGCCGCATCTATCAATGCGTATCTCTATAACGGGAGAACCCGTGAGCGGCTAATAAGATTTCACCGTTCAAGCTCGAGGACGAGTTATCACAAATTCCGCATACCGTCTTGCACCCACCGACGGCTCTCTGTAATGTCAGAACTTTGCTTTTGTTCCTGTCAACGCCTTTGTCATATTGTTTTTATTATACCCATACTTCCCGCTTTTGTCAATAGGACAATTGCCGATTTAACAATTTGTTAATATTCGGTGCTAAATCGTTTTCCCTGACGTTAAATGCAGGTGCAGGCGTCCCCTGCAAAATAATCTTAAAATATTCTTATTACACTTTTCAAATGCTTAAAAGTATCTTAATTAGCCTTTCTGTCGGTTGACAAAGAATAAGCAATGGGCTATAATAATAGAGCTGGCTGAGGGGGTGACCCCTCATACTTTTGTACAAAAGGGGAACTGTAACATGATATTTGAAAGCATAAAAAAACTTGTAACATATGGTCTGGAAAGCGGACTTATTGAGGAGAGCGACAGAGTTTATACCACAAACAGGCTTCTTGAAGCCCTTGACCTTGAGGAATATGACGAACCAGCGGAGGAGTTTTCTGACGTTGATCTTGAAAGCACTCTCAAAGAGCTTCTCGATTACGCCGTGGAAAAGGGCCTTACAGAAGATTCAGTTGTATACAGAGATCTTTTTGACACAAAGCTCATGGGGCTTCTTACTCCAAGACCGTCAGAGGTAGACACAAAGTTCTGGGGACTTTACAACCACCAGTCTGCAAAGGTCGCAACTGACTATTTCTACAAGCTTTCACAGGACACGGACTACATAAGAAGATACAGAGTTAAGAAAGATATGCGCTGGATAGCTCCAACAGAGTACGGCGACCTTGATATAACTATCAATCTTTCCAAGCCTGAAAAAGACCCGAAAGCCATTGCGGCGGCAAAGCTTGCAAAGCAGTCGGGTTATCCTAAGTGCCTGCTGTGCTATGAGAACGTGGGATATGCAGGACGAGTGAACTCCCCTGCAAGACAGAACCACCGTGTTATATCCCTTAAAATAAACGGCACAGACTGGGGACTTCAGTATTCCCCATATGTTTATTACAACGAGCATTGTATCCTTTTCAATAAAAAGCATACTCCTATGGTAATAGACCGTTCGGCATTTGAGAAGCTTTTTGACTTTGTCAGACAGTTCCCGCACTATTTCATAGGTTCAAATGCTGACCTGCCTATCGTTGGCGGCTCTATCCTTTCACACGAGCATTTTCAGGGCGGTCACTATACTTTTGCAATGGCAAAAGCCCCTGTTGAAGAAAAGATAGTTTTCAAGGGCTTTGAGAACGTTGACGCAGGTATCGTTAAATGGCCTATGTCAGTTATCAGAATAAACAGCGAGGACAAAACCGCTCTCGTTGACCTTGCTGACAAGATACTCAAAGCTTGGAGAGGCTACACCGACGAAGAAGCGTTCATTTACGCTGAAACTGAAGGCGAGCCGCACAACACTATCACACCTATCGCAAGAATGAGGGACGGCAGATATGAGCTTGACCTTGTGCTTAGAAACAACATCACCACCGAGGAATATCCCCTTGGCGTTTATCACCCGCATCAGGAGCTTCATCATATAAAGAAAGAGAATATCGGTCTTATCGAAGTAATGGGTCTTGCAGTGCTTCCGTCAAGACTTAAAGGCGAAATGGAGAAGCTTGCTCAGGTTCTGGTCACAGAGGGCATAGAGGGTGTACGCCGTGACGAGATGATCGAAAAGCACGCTGATTGGGCTGAGGAAATATCAAAGAGAAACAATATTACAGCTGAGAACGTTCACGAGGTCTTGCAGAAAGAAATAGGCATCGTGTTCGCAAAGGTGCTTGAACATGCAGGCGTTTATAAGAGAAACAAAGACGGAAAAGCTGCATTTGAAAGATTTATAGACTATGTGAACAACAAGTAATAAAGAAAGAGGTGAACGCCCGTGTCTCGCAGAAGAGATCCTGCAAGGGTGCGGGCATTTTTATGCTCAAATTTACAAGACGGCATATAAAGGAAACAGCAATAATTCTGGCAATAGTCCTTTTTATAGGCACACTGTGGTTTTTAGGCTACAAAAGACATATAAGAGATACCGTCAATCAGGCTTATGACGTTGCGCCTATATCCGCCATACAGTTACAGCTTGCTTCGTCATCAAAGGCTGATAAGCTTATGATAGTGGCTCACCCTGATGACGAAGTGCTTTGGGGCGGAGGACATCTTTATGATAAAGGCTATCTTGTTGTGTGTGTAACAAACGGAAGAAACAAGGTGCGTTCTCAGGAGTTCAAGGACGTGGTGAAAGCCTCGGGCAACGAGTGTATAATGCTTGAATATCCTGATAAAGTCAGGGGTAAGCGTGACGATTGGGCGCTTGTTAAGGACGGTATCGAATCTGACATTGAAAAGATAATGACCTGCAAGGATTGGAAGCTTATAGCTGTGCATAATCAAAAAGGCGAATATGGTCATATCCACCATGTAAACGTGCATAATTACGTCACTGAGATATACGATAAAAACGATATCCAGTGCGACCTTTACTGCTTTGGCAAGTATTACAAGGCTAGCCGTCTGAAAGTGGTGGGCAACACTTTGCCAAAGATATCAAAAGAGAGATACGAGTTCAAGAAAAAGCTTGCGGATATGTATACCTCTCAAGAGAAAACTGTAGACAAGCTGTGGCATATGGCTTATTATGAGGATTGGACGCTGTATAAACGCTACAGCGAACACCCTGAAATGAAAAAACAAACTGCAACTTCGCTGGGAGTGGCTGTGAATGAGGCTCAGTAAGAAAAATATAATACATCTGTGTGTGCTTACAGGGATATATCTTCTGTTTGTCCTTGCGCTCACAAGGTTTAAATACGCCTATGGCTCTGAGCTTGATTGGGGCGGACAGCACTATGCTATCCCTGATTATTTCAGAAAGCTCTTTTACAAAACAGGGGACTTTTTTCCCTCCTTTGCTCCGAACATAGGTTGTGGTGAGAACATCTATAATCTGTCATATTATGGGCTTTATTCGCCTATAATACTTTTTTCTTATCTTCTGCCCTTTGTGAAAATGTCCACCTATATACAGATAGTATCCATAATAGGCATTATAGCAAGCCTGTGGATATTCTATATATGGATGCGGCAGAAATTCACAGACAACACAGCGTTTGCACTGAGCTTTGTGTTTCTCTTTTCAGCGCCCCTTATCTTCCACAGTCACAGGCACATAATGTTCGTGAATTATATGCCGTTCCTGCTTTTAGGTTTTATGGCTATCGAGGATTATTTCGAGGGCAAGAGAAAATACATGGTGACGCTTTGGGCATTTTTGATGCTCATGACAAGCTATTTCTTTGCAGTGTCGGGTCTTGCGGCAATGGCAGTGTATGGTGTTTACCGCTGGCTGAAAATAAATGAAAAGCCAACTTTCAAGAAGTTCTGCAACGACGGAACAGCATTCGCTTTCAGGCTTATCCTAGCAGTGATAATGGCGTGCGTGCTTATCCTGCCGACACTGCACTGTATGCTCTCAGGCAGAGAGGCAGGCAACAGCCATGTTGATCTCAAGTCGTTCATACCTGGGGTAAACTTGAAATTCCTGCTCTATTATCACTACTCAATGGGGCTTTGCCTTTTCACAGTGCTTAGCATAATATCGGCAGTGTTCTCAAAACAACGCTATAGAAGATTTCTCGGGATCGTTATGATGGTAATAGCCACCTGCCCTATAATAGTCTATATGTTAAACGGCACACTGTATGTTGACCCGAAAGTTCTTATACCTTTCCTTCCTCTTGGTATGCTCCTTTTCGGACACACCTATTTTGATATAATAAGAGGAAAGCTAAAGCTTAAACCACTTGCAGTGATAACCCTTTTAGTTGCATTGGCAGGAGTTTTCTGGTTCAAGACCACCAAAAAAGTGGAGTTTTATATTATCCTTGACTTTGTTGTGCTTATGTCGAGTCTGTTTGTATACAGACGCTGCAAAAAAGAGTTCATACTTAATATAGGAATGTCCCTTTGCCTCGTGGTATCCACAGTATATGCAAACTTTGCAGACGAGCTTGTGCCTTTAAGAGAGCTTGAATATGACAACAGCAGTGATATGAATACGCTTGCAGATTATGTCGGCTCGCAAGAGGAGATATCGAGGACTTCAAACTGCGTTGACGAAGTGAACACAGTGAACATGATATATAATGCAGATTATTACACCATGTCAATATATTCCTCACTGCACAATAAAGATTACAACAAATTTTATTACAGCGAGATATACAACGAAAATTCATACCGCAACACTTCCCTGACCACTCAGACACGAAGCCTTATTGCTGATATGTATTTTTCAAACAGATATCTTATCACTGACGACCCCGCAAAGGCAGTGTCAGGCTACAAGAAGATAAAAGAGAGCGGAAGCCTTTCACTTTATGAAAACAATGACGTTCTGCCTTTCGGATATGCTACCAATGCTCTTATCGGCAGAAAAGAATATAATTCCCTGAATTATCCATACTCAGTGGAAGCTCTTTTCAATAATATAATAGTTGAGGATAAGACGGAAAAGTCATTTTCATCTGATATCAAAAAGGTACGCTCCATCAACTTTACAGAGTGCGACCAGATAAAGCGTGAATGGGGAAAATACACCATTGACGCCAAAAAGCCTTTCACTCAGGAGATAACGCTTCCCGAAACGCTCACGAACAATGAGATAATGTTTGTATCTTTCAATGTGAACAACGATATAAAGGGAGGCAGAAAGGACGCTTGGGTGTCCATAAACGGCAATAAAAACAAGCTCACTGCACCTGATTGGAAGTATTACAATAATAACAGACGTTTTGAATATGTCATAACCACAGGTCAGGACTATAGTGTAGACAGCGTTAAGGTGAATTTCTCTGACGGCAAGTATGAGATAACCAACGTTCGCTGTTATGTCATCGACAAAGACAGCCTTGTGCGTGACGTTGACCCGTTCATGATAGACAAGAAGACCTCTCACGGAGATGTGATAAACGGCGCTATAGACGTTAAAAATGACGGCTATTTCACCATCTCCATTCCGTATACCGACGGCTTCACCGCTGAGATCGACGGCAAAGAGGTGCAGTGTGAAAAGACCGACACTGCATTCCTTGGCTTTAAGATACCAAAAGGCAGCCACAGCATAAAGATAACCTTTACCGCACCGTTGCTCCACAAGGGCATAGTTCTCTCAGGGGCAGGCTTGCTGATATTCATAGCATTCGTTATTATTGACAGAAGAAAATCAAAAGCTTCAAAGTAGAAAAAAATAAAAGCGACAGAAATCTGGATCTGTCGCTTTTTTTGTCGTATGTTTAGGTTTGTCTATTCACTTATTACATAAAATATGATAAAATAACAAAGTGATTGTGTGACTTTTGTCAAAGGTTCTGTCTGAATCCCTCACCAATGGTAACATTTTCGTATGCAAGCTCACGCATTTTCAGCATTACGTCATGTGGAGTTTCTCTCATTCCGCCCGTTGCCCAATCTATTATTATTCCGCAATAACCATGAGAATAAAAATCGGCAAAGAATTTCGCCTTATCGGAACGCTTTCTGGTTATAGCAACAGCGTGATAGAAAAATCTGATGAACAGCTTGTGCATACTTCTGAAAAGATAATGCTCGAATATCTTTTCGTTGCTTTTTAGCGTGTTTGAGTAAAAGCGCTTGTCTTTGAGCATATTTACGAGAAATCCTTCAAGACGCTCATACCAGTTGTCGTAGTTTACGCCTTTGGTGATGTCAGCGAAAAGCTCGTGAAGATATATATAGCTCAAAAGCTCATATTTATCCTGAAAATGGTAATAAAAAGACTGGCGGTTAAGACCGCACTCACCTGTTATATCGGATATGGATATTTTATCAAAGGGTTTTTGCTCGCAGAGTTTTTTCAGTGAATCACACAAAGCACTTTTGGTTATCGCAGAGCTTGACATTTAACTACATTCCTTTCAGATTCATAACGACAAAAGGTCTTTTTTGAAGAAAAATCAGACTAAGACACGTTTATGTCAAAAAAGCAGACAATTTGTGCTAATCTCTATTATAACATAAATTTATGAAAATTCAATAACTTTTTATAAATATTTTATCATTATCATATTTTTCACAGGGGGAAACGGCATGAAAAACAATATCATCACAGAATTTATAAATGGTCAAAGCTGTAGAGCATATGAAGCCCTGGGGGCAGTAAAAACAGAGAACGGCATAAGATTTTCCACCTATGCGCCTCACGCAAGGAAGGTAGAGCTTTGCCTGAATGGAGATATTATCCCTATGGAATGTGATGAACGTGGGGTATGGAGCGTTGAACGCCCTGCAAAAGAGGGCGACATTTATCAGTATGTTATCACAACGCCTACTCTTGAAAAGCACTACCGCTCAGACCCTTTTGCGGTGTACAGCGAGGTAAGACCGAAAAATGCGTCTGTGGTGTATGATATCAACAGCTATAGCTGGAATGACCAAGAATGGCTCTCAAAGCGTGACAAATGCTATGAAAAGCCTATGAACATATATGAGGTACATTTCGGCTCGTGGCGCATAAAAGAGGGAAAAGAAGAAACCGACCGCTTTTACACCTATGAAGAAATGATAGACCTGCTCATACCTTATGTAAAGGAAATGGGCTATACCCATATCGAGCTTCTGCCACTGACGGAATATCCTTATGACGGCTCATGGGGCTATCAGGTGTCGGGATATTTCTCCGCAACCAGCCGTTACGGCGACCCTAAAGGGCTTATGAAGTTCATAGACGCCTGCCATGCGGAAAATATCGGCATTATTCTGGACTTTGTTCCCGTACATTTTGTCCGTGATTTCTATGCCCTGCACATCTATGACGGAGGCTTCCTCTTTGAAAGCGACAACGAGTATGACAGATACTCCGAGTGGGGTACTGCCCTGTTTGACTATACAAAGCCTCATGTGCTTAGCTTTGTAAAATCCTCAGTTAATTTCTGGATAGAAAAATATCATGTTGACGGATTGAGATATGACGCAGTTGCAAACCTTATATATCGTCACGGCCACACTGATGACGCTGTGAACGACAGCGGTATATGGTTCTTGAAGAACACTAATTACACCATTCAGAAAATGCACCCTGACGTTATGCTTTTCGCAGAAGATTCCACAAACTACACAAAGGTAACTGCCCCTGTAGAGTTCGGCGGTCTTGGCTTTGACTATAAATGGGATCTAGGCTTCATGAACGATACCATCAATTATATAAAGACTCCGCCTTTTGAACGCAGAAATCATCACAATAAAATGACTTTCTCCATGAGTTATTTCTATAATGACCTTTTCATTCTTCCTTATTCCCACGACGAGATAGTTCACGGCAAGAAAACCATGGTGGATAAGGTGTTCGGCAGTCAGCAGGAGCAGTTTGCTACCATAAGAGCACTGTATACTTTCCAGTTCACTCACCCTGGCAAGAAACTCAACTTCATGGGCAACGAGCTTGGCGAATATCTTGAATGGCGTGATGAAAAAGAGCTTGGCTGGAATTTGCTCACATATCCTATACACGATTCATTACACGAGTATGTGAAAGCACTCCACAGGCTTTATCTTGAACAGCCTGCACTGTATAAGTCCGACTATAATTCCACATCCTTCCGCTGGATAGACGCAGACAACAAAAATCAGTGCATTTATGCCTACCGCAGAAGCGACCCTTCCGGCAAGACGCTTTATATGGTGTTCAATTTTTCCGGAAGCTATCAGAACTATAGCCTGAAGGTCGAGCAAAACGGAGCCTACAAAGAGCTTCTCAACTCTGACCGTGATATTTATAGTGGCTCAAACTGCATAAACAGCGGTCTTTACACCACAAACTATAAGCTGCCACTCAGACTCGCACCTCTCAGCAGCGTTATAATTACCACAGAATGAGAAAAAAATATTAAAAATCATAAAATACTATTGCAAAATGGCGAAATATGCGTTATAATATGAGTGTATGTAATATACAACATTTACACCAAAATCATTTGAGAGGAGTTATGTAAATAATGGTTTATTCTCACGAAGTTGAAACAATGTGCCCTATCGCTCAGGGCGTTGCTCACGGTGCAGCTCCAATTCCAGAAGAAGCAAAGTGGGTAAAAGCTAAGGAAATCAAGGATATCTCAGGCTTTACACACGGTATCGGCTGGTGTGCTCCACAGCAGGGCTGCTGCAAGCTGACACTTAACGTAAAAGAGGGCGTTATCCAGGAATGTCTCGTTGAAACTATCGGCTGCTCAGGTATGACACACTCTGCTGCTATGGCATCAGAGATCCTTCCAGGCAGAACAGTTCTCGAGGCTCTTAACACAGACCTCGTTTGCGACGCTATCAACACAGCTATGAGAGAGCTTTTCCTCCAGATCGTTTACGGTCGTTCACAGAGTGCATTCTCTGAGGGCGGTCTTGTAGTAGGCGCTGGTCTTGAGGACCTTGGTAAGGGACTTCGTTCACAGGTAGGTACTATGTATGGTACACTTGCAAAGGGTCCTAGATACCTTGAAATGACAGACGGCTATGTTACAGGTCTTGCACTTAACGAAGATGACGAGATCATCGGCTACAAGTTTGTAAACTTCGGCAAGATGATGGACTTCATCAAGGCTGGCGACGATGCTAACACTGCTTTTGAGAAAGCACAGGGTCAGTACGGCAGAGTAGCTGACGCTGTTAAGATCGTTGACCCAAGAAAAGAATAAGGAGGATTTGTTACAATGGCTTTATTTGAATCATATGAGAGAAGAGAAAAGCAGATCCTTGCTGTTATCAATCAGTACGGTATCAACACTATCGAAGAGTGTGCTGACGTATGCAAGGCTAAGGGTCTTGACATTTATAAGCTCGTTGAGGGCATTCAGCCTATCTGCTTTGAGAACGCTAAGTGGGCTTACACAGTAGGCTGCGCTATCGCTATCAAGAAGGGCTGCACAAGAGCTGCTGACGCTGCTGCTGCTATCGGTGAGGGACTTCAGGCTTTCTGTATCCCTGGCTCTGTAGCTGACCAGAGAAAGGTTGGTCTTGGTCACGGTAACCTCGGCAAGATGCTTCTTGAAGAGGATACAGAGTGCTTCGCATTCCTCGCAGGCCACGAATCATTCGCTGCCGCTGAGGGTGCTATAGGTATCGCTGAGAAGGCTAACAAGGTTAGAACAAAGCCTCTGAGAGTTATTCTTAACGGTCTTGGCAAGGACGCTGCACAGATCATCGCTAGAATCAACGGCTTCACATATGTTGAAACAGAAATGGATTACTACACAGGCGAAGTTAAGGAAGTATTCCGTAAGGCATACTCTGATGGTCTGAGAGCTAAGGTAAACTGCTACGGTGCTAACGATGTTACCGAGGGCGTTGCTATCATGTGGAAAGAAAATGTTGACGTTTCTATCACAGGTAACTCAACAAACCCAACAAGATTCCAGCACCCAGTTGCAGGTACATACAAGAAGGAAAGACTTGAAAAGGGCAAGAAGTACTTCTCAGTTGCATCAGGCGGAGGAACAGGTAGAACTCTGCACCCAGATAACATGGCTGCTGGTCCTGCTTCTTACGGTATGACAGATACAATGGGAAGAATGCACAGCGACGCTCAGTTTGCTGGTTCTTCTTCAGTTCCTGCACACGTTGAGATGATGGGTCTTATCGGCATGGGCAACAACCCAATGGTTGGTGCTACCGTTGCTTGCGCAGTTGCAGTTGAAGAGGCTATGAAGTAAGGTTTTAAGCCACTTCACAAGTCTTGTAATGTGAACAACGATAAGACTTCGTGTTCAAAAGAATATCAGTAAGGCGTTAGATTTTGTTCTAACGCCTTATTTTTATGCAAAAAAAGACCTCCCCATGCTGTAAGAAAGGTCTGATGACCAAACTAAAGCGCAGGAAGGTCAATATCACAAATACAAGCTAAAAACTGCATAACGACCATATTAAAAGAACTTTGCGATATCCTCAACAGCTCTCCTTTTAGGTCTAGCAGGGGATTCTGCAGGATAGCCAACGGCTATAACCGATACTACAATCTCGCTTTCAGGTATTTCAAGCACCTCACGGAGCTTTTCTCCGTCCCTGATGCCCATTACAAGCGAACCTAAGCCAAGCTCAGCCGCTTTGAGAAGAAGTATCTCATTGTGCAGACCAAGATCGTAAAATCCCCAGCCATTGCCGACTTCATTATCAGGATCACCCTCTTTGTCAAAACCTGCTTTTGTATGTACAAAAGTCGTTACAAGAAGCGCCGCATTTTCAGACCTTTCTCTGTTAAATCCAGGCAAGCACTCCTCTCTTACCCTCTTTGTCATCTCGTCGCTGAGAACGCAGTAATACCTTGCAGTTTCAGAGTTTTTCCACGATGGTGCTTCTGTTGCGGCAGCTATAAGCGTTTCTATCTGCTCTTTTGTTACCTTTTTACTGCCGTCATATTTTCTTATGCTTCTTCTGCTTTCAATAAGCTTCTGAAATTCCATTTATATCTCTCCTTGTCAAAATGTGAGGCTCACGCCTGTTTCAGATACAATTATAACATATCACTTCCACCATTTCAAGTAGCAAAAGCCCTTGAAATGTTCATATTATTGTGATACAATAACGTAAAGACAATATGGGGGTGCAGACTATGAGCTTTGTAAAATTCGAGAACGTTTATAAAAGATACAAAATGGGCGAGATAACCATAAATGCCGCAGACGGTGTTTCATTTGAGATAGAAAAAGGCGAATTTGCCGTTATCGTGGGCGCAAGCGGTGCAGGAAAAACTACTATACTTAATATGCTCGGCGGCATGGATACCTGCGATGAGGGCAAGATCCTTGTTGACGACAAGGACATTGCCACTTTTAATAAAAAGCAGCTCACAACATACCGCAGATATGACATAGGCTTTGTTTTTCAATTCTATAACCTTGTGAATAATCTTACTGCTAAGGAAAATGTAGAGCTTGCCACACAGATATGCGCACATGCCTCACAGCCTGAAGAAGTGCTGAAAAAAGTGGGACTCGAGGACAGAATGAACAACTTCCCCTCACAGCTTTCAGGCGGCGAGCAGCAGCGTGTTTCTATCGCACGAGCATTGGCGAAAAATCCTAAGCTTCTTCTTTGCGACGAACCAACGGGCGCTCTTGATTACAACACAGGTAAAAATATCCTCAGACTTTTGCAAGATACCTGCCGAAATGACGGTGTGACAGTTATAGTCATCACCCACAACTCCGCTATCGCACCAATGGCTGACAGAGTTATAACCGTCAAAAACAGCAAGGTGGATAAGGTCGAGATAAATAAAGACCCTGTTGACGTTTCTACTATCGAATGGTAACGGAGAAATATATGAAAATTCTTTCACCTATCAAATACGAATATGGCAATCTGAAAATAGGCGGAGGCGGCTTTGTGACAGGTATCACTTTCCACCCCACCGACAGCAGAACGCTTTATATACGCACCGACATCGGTGGCGTTTATCGCTATGACTTTGATAAACAAACTTGGGTCTATCTGGCAGACAAAGTTACCGCAGACGACCCTGCACAGACCTATCCCCTTGCAATAGCCCTTGACGAAAACGACCCAAATAAGCTGTTTTTCACCTGCGGAGATAAACGCTCAAATTATCTCTGCATATCTGATGACATGGGAGAAAATATAATACAAAAGACACTGCCATGCAGCGTTCACGGAAACGAAGTTGGCAGAGCCACAGGTGACAGACTTATTTACAAAAACGGCAGGCTGTATTTTGGCTCTCAGACCGCAGGTATTATCTATTCTGAGGATATGGGCGAAAGCTGGCAAAGCATAGACCTGTTTGGTGAGAAAAACATCTCGCTTATATGGACAGACAGTGAGGGCAAACTTTTTATCGCAGGCTGTTCAGGTGAAGCAAACTCCCCTGACGGTGTAACAAGAGGTCACACTCTGTATTGCTCCACAGACGGCTTGAAAAGCTTCGTTCCCCTCACCGCCCCCGACCCTGTGAAATACGAAAACTCCTCCTATTATGGCTTCGTGCCACAGCGTATCACCAGCGACAGCAGATATATATACATCACTTTCGCTTCAAGCGGAGAAGTATTCTACGGCGGCATGGGTGCTTATGCCTGCGACACAGGCTCGCTTTCAGGCGGCAAGGTATACAGATACCGCATCGAAAATGGAGTGACTGTTTTTGACAAAGACATCACCCCCGAGGACCATATCCCATGCGGCTACAGCGGAATATGTTCCAACGGCAAAATGCTCTTGCTATCAACTGTCTGCCGAAAAAATGGCGGAGATATGATCTATACAAGTACCGACAGCGGTGAAAGCTGGAAGAAAATAATGAACAGGCTTGAATATAGCCGCTTCGATTGGAATATCCCATACATGAAACCACGATACAACGGCGGCGGAAACTGCGTCCACTGGATAAGCGACATAAAGCTTTCACCTTTTGACAGCGACACAGCCTTGTTCAACACAGGCACAGGTCTGTTCATGATAACAGGTCTTGCAAGCGGAGATGTGCTTGTCAAACCATTCTGCGAGGGCATTGAGGAAACTGTTCACCTTAATGTATACACCACTCCCCATGGCAGGAATCGCATTATAGATATCATTGGCGACCTTGGCGGCTTTGCCTTTGAAGATTATGACAGTGAGTGCGAAAATTCCTTTGCAAACGAAAAAGGAGACCGCTACATCACCTGCCTAAACGCAGACTTCACACTCCAAAGACCAGAATACATAGCCGCAACTCCCCGTGGCAACTGGACGGGCAAAACAAAAGGTGGTCTGATCTTATCCAAAGATTGCGGTTCAACGTGGGAGAAGCTTCCCATGCCCCGTGGGCTTTCTGAGTTTATAGACCAAAAACTTGACAACATCGAAAAGCCTAATGTAGACTCAGGTTGGACAGCGATATCTGCCGACGGCAAACGCATAATGTGGGCTGTTGCAGGCGGCAGAGGCTTTTCTAACAAGGCTGTCTGCTATACCGACGATGAGGGAAAAACATGGCAAAAGTCCATTTTTACGGACAGCAGCGGAAACTCTGCAGATGAACACAACGTAAAAATATTCTCGGACTATTACAACAGCGATCTTTTCTTCGCCATAGCAGAACGAGAAAATCTGGGGCTTTACATCAGCCGTGACAAAGGTGCAACTTTCAGAGAAGTGTCCATAAAAACGGACATAAAGTGTCCGCGATACGCTCACTATCAGCTTTCAAGACAGCCTGACAAGAGCGGAGTATTCTGGCTTGCAAACGGCATAAAGGGACTTTACCGCTTTGAGATAAAGAGTGACAGCGTGGGTATAAGCGATATTCTCCCTGAGGACAGGATAAACTGCATAGGCTTTGGAAAAGGACTTGAAGAAACTCCTGCAATGTATGTCACAGGAAATATCAGTGGCGCATACGGCTTTTATATTTCTGATGATCTGGGCGAAAGCTTCGCACGTATAAATACCGATAGACAGCAATACGGCGTTATACACTCAATATGCGGAGATATGCGTGAACACGGCGTTTTCTGCCTTGCCACAGGCTCTCACGGACTTATGTTCGGCAGACAAAAAAACCTTGCAAAGCCGTGAAAAATGTGGTATAATCAAAGTAACATAATTGAAAGGAAGTTCAATATGACCTACAAGGAAGAATTTATAAAATTTATGGTAGACAGCGGAGTTCTCACGTTTGGCGACTTCACTCTCAAAAGCGGCAGAAAAGCTCCATATTTCATCAACTGCGGAAACTATAAAACAGGCGAACAGCTTGCAAAGCTGGGCGGCTTTTACGCTGACTGCATAGCAGACAACAAAATACCTGTTGAAACACTTTTCGGACCTGCATATAAGGGTATCCCTCTTGCTGTTTCAGCCGTTATCGCGCTTGCAACCAAGTATGGCATTGACGTTTCTTACTGCTTTGACAGAAAGGAAGCTAAGGATCACGGCGAGGGCGGAATGTTCGTTGGAAAGAAGCTTGCAGACGGAGAAAAGGTAATAATCATCGACGATGTTATGACATCTGGCAAGGCTCTCAGAGAGTCAATGCCAAAGCTCAAAAGTGCCGCAGACGTAAACGTAACAGGCATGGTGATAACAGTTGACAGAATGGAAAAAGCACTGGATACTGACCTTTCAGCTGTTGAACAGGCTTATAAAGACTTTGGCGTAAAGGTATACTCTATCGTAAACATCAACGATATTATCAAGGCTATTCAGGACGGTGTTGTTGAGGGCAAAGAGTATCTTGACAAAATGCTGGAATACCGTGCAACATACGGAGTTGACCACGAATAATAAGCCTGCTTTGAGAAAAATTTAAGGTTATTTTAAAGTTACAAATTGAAATAATTTGTAACAGTATTGTAGTGAAATGTAACTTGTCTGTTCTTGAAGTTACAGCCCCTAAAGGCTATAATATGTAATGTAGAACAGAGAAAGAAAAAAGAATGTAAACACTAAGATTAAACTCTTAGCTCGTTTCATCCTCTCCAAAATTTTTACACAAGCAAAGGGCAGCCAATGGGTTGCCTTTTTGTTTTGTCGAAATGAGCAGGATAAATGTAAAAAAAGTGTTAAGTGCTTGACAAGTGGCGTATATAATGGTATAATAATAAAGCTGATTTGTTCAGCATATTGATAAATACTACATAGAACTACTGTCTAAACTGAAATGATGGGCTTCTATGAGTCATAATTTTAGTTTGGAAGGAGGAAGTCAAATGAGAGAAGGAATTCACCCAAAGTATGAGGAAACAACAATTACTTGCGCTTGCGGTAATGTTATCCATACTCGTTCTACAAAGAAGGATATCAAGGTTGAAATTTGTTCTAAGTGCCACCCATTCTACACAGGTAAGCAGAAGCTCGTAGATACAGGCGGACGTGTTGACAGATTCAAGAAGAGATTTAATCTTGACTAATTTTCAAAGGGAACGGATAATTCCGTTCCTTTTTTCTTTTATATGAGGAAACCAAATGGGATATACAACAATCTATGAGGAAGCTCAGGCGAGCTTTACGGAGAAAAAGTCCGAATTTATCGGGCATATCGCACCTGTCAGCACCGCTGATGAGGCTGTCGCATTTATAAACAGGATAAAAGCCGAAAACCGCAAGGCTAGGCACAACGTCTATGCCTATGTGGTGAGAGAGGGCAACGTTTCACGATACAGCGACGACGGCGAGCCACAGGGTACAGGCGGAGTGCCTGTGCTTGATGTAATAAACAAATCTGGGCTTACAGACGTTTGTGTGGTGGTGACACGATATTTCGGTGGAATACTTTTGGGGGCAAGCGGTCTTACAAGAGCCTATTCTCAGGGTTGTTCAATGGCGGTGAACGCTGCAAGAAAAATGAAAATGTGTGAGTGTTCAAGAATATCCTTTTCCTGCGACTATACACTTTATGGCAAGTTCAGCTATGCGCTGCCTGAATATAGCGTGATAATGGAAAAAGAGGACTTTGCAGACTCTGTAAACCTTGCGTTTCTTGTGAAGTCTGAGCTTGCAGACAATCTAAAAAAACAGCTTACGGATATATCCTGCGGCAAGCTTGAATTGTCAGAAGAAACAAATCTTCTTGCCGATTTTGCGTGAGATTTGTGCGATTATACAAAAACATTCAGCCTTTATGTAAAAATAAAGGCTTTTTTGAACTATTATAGTATATATTATATAGAGTTAGTATGTTTTATATACTGTAAGGGGGAATTTTTGTGCTGCCGAGAGAACAAACCGAGTTGTTTGAAAAACAATTTCTGAGCGAAAACGCCTGCTTGTCTGTTGATTCAAAAGGGCGTAAAGAGCCTTGCGAACCTTGTCCGCTGAGGACGTGTTTCCAGCGTGACCGTGACAGGATACTTCACTGCAACTCTTTCAGACGGCTGAAGCATAA
Source organism: Ruminococcus sp. AF17-1AC (assembly GCF_003461385.1). Taxonomy (NCBI): domain Bacteria; kingdom Bacillati; phylum Bacillota; class Clostridia; order Eubacteriales; family Oscillospiraceae; genus Ruminococcus; species Ruminococcus sp. AF17-1AC. The sequence goes on along the minus strand of NZ_QTWZ01000007.1, from coordinate 22,767 downwards.
AACTCAAGTCTATCTGTCCCCTGCAGGCGACCATTATAGAACACGACTTACTCATACCCTTGAGGTAAGTCAGATCGCACGAACTATCTCACGGGCTTTGCGGCTCAACGAAGATCTCACCGAAGCTATCGCACTGGGTCATGACCTTGGTCATACACCTTTTGGTCATGCAGGAGAAAGGGCTCTCAACGAGCTTAGCCCTGACGGCTTTCACCACTATGAGCAAAGCCTGCGTGTAGTGGATATTTTAGAAAAAGACGGCAAGGGTCTTGACCTCACAGAAGAAGTCCGTGACGGAATATTAAAGCACACTAACATGATAGCCGACACGAAAGAGGGATATGTTGTGCGATTTGCAGACGTTATCGCCTATATAAATCACGATATCGACGATTCCGTTCGTGCAGGCATTATGACCGAGGAGGATATCCCGAAAAACATCACAAAGGTTCTTGGCGGATCCAAGTCTGAGAGGATAACCACTCTTGTGACATCGCTTATCAAGGGCGGAGCTGAAAGCCTGCATATGGACGACGAAGTGAGTGACGCCTACACTGCACTGCATAGATTTATGTTTGACTTTGTGTACACAAATCCAAAGTGCAAATCAGAAGAAGTCAAAGCTAAAGACATGATAGCAAAGCTCTATGACTACTATGTTCATCATATAGAAAAGCTGCCTGCCTTTTATATGAATCTCGCCTATCAGTTCGGAATTGACCGCGCTATCTGCGATTACATATCAGGCATGACAGACGGCTTTGCCATTGAGACCTTTAAAAATCTGTTTATCCCATTGGGGTGGACAAAGTATTAGCGCATACCCAAGGAGGAAGAAATTTGCCGCTGCCTATAGATTTTATAGAAAGACTTAAAGCTGCCAACCCTATCGCAGAGGTCATGAGCAGCTACGTCACCCTCAAAAGAACAGGCAGAGATTATGTTTGCCTCTGCCCTTTTCACAACGAAAAAACCCCGTCCTGCCATATTCACCCTGACAAAGAGTATTTTCACTGCTTTGGCTGCGGAGCAGGCGGAGATGTTATCACTTTTACAATGAAGTACAATAATCTGGACTATTGGGAAGCTGTCAAGCTCCTTGCAGAACGTGGCGGAGTGCCGCTTCCGGAGGATAACGGCTATGACAGCAAGCGAACCGATACCAGAAAGCGCTTCTATGAAATGAATAAAACAGCCGCAAGGTTTTTCTATCATCAGCTAAAGACACCACAGGGCAAGGAATGTCTTGACTATCTTATAAACAAACGTAAGCTCAGTATTGAAACCATAAAGAAATATGGAATGGGCTTTGCTCCAAACAGTTGGTCTGCCTTGAAAAGCTATATGCTCTCTGAGGGCTTCACCGAGGAAGAATTGGAGCAAGGCTCGCTTATCTCACGTTCACAGAAGAATACCCGAAATACGTTCGATTTCTTCGTAAATCGTGCAATGTTCCCTTTTATCGACCTTGCAGGTCATATAGTGGGCTTTGGCGGAAGAGCGCTCACACCTGACGATAAGAGAAAATACCTTAACTCAAAAGATACCCTTGTGTATTCAAAAAACAGATTTCTTTTCTCCATGAACTTCGCCAAAAACGCCGCAGTGAAAGATAAGACCATTCTTCTGTGCGAGGGTAACCTTGACGTTATTTCCCTTAATCAGGCAGGCTTTGAGAATGCCGTAGCTTCCTGCGGAACTGCGCTCACCCCTGAGCAAGCGAAGATAATATCCAACTATGCAGACAACGTTGTCATATGCTATGACGCAGATGGCGCAGGTCAGAAAGCCACAACGAGAGCAATAAAAATTCTAGGTGAAACTGGCCTCAAGACCACCGTTATAAAAATGAACGGTGCAAAAGACCCTGATGAGTACATAAACAAATTCGGAGCAGACCACTTTCGCCATTTGCTGAAAAAATCAGACGGTGCAATAGAGTTTGAGCTAGACAAATGCAAAGACGGCATTGATATGGACACTGATATAGGCAGGATAGATTATCTCAAAAAAGCCTATAAAGTCCTTGCGGATATAAGCTCCCCTACTGAGCGTGAGATATACGCAAAAAAGGTGGCGGCTGAACAGAATGTGAGCATCACAACTGTCAATGCAGAACTTAATGCTATACTTAAAAACCGTCGCTACCAGTATAGCAAAAAGGAATGGACTCGCACTATAACTTTCGCTGACAAACGTGACACCATAAACCCCGAAGCCAATGAACACAGACGAGAATCCGCCGCCGAAGCGGGTATCATATATTATCTCTACAATAATCATGACGCCTGCGGAGATGTTCTCAAAAGGCTTCCGCCCGACAAATTCGTTACCAGCTTCAATAGGCGTGTTTACGAAAGCCTGACGAGCAAGATAACCGATTTGCAGGATTGCTCTGTATCATCTTTTAATGGTGAATTTTCACCCGAGGAAGTGGGTAAGATAACGGAGATACTGGAAAAATACAGCGAACTGGGCATTGACGCCAAGGTCGCTGAGGATTATATAAATGTGCTTTTAAACTACAAGCCGAAGGAGAAACAGGAGGATATATCCGACGATGACTTTTTCAAAAAGTTTGAAGAAATGCGCAAAAAGAATTAGCAAAGATCAACCGATGTAAAAATTGAGATTGGAGTGTTTGAAATGACAGACAAGAAACAGATACTTGATAACCTTATGGAACACGGCAAAACTACAGGCAAGCTCACTACAAAAGAGATAACTGACGCTCTTGAAAAGCTCGACTATGACGTTGAGCAAATGGACAGCTTCTATGATAGCTGTGCCGCAAATAACATTGAGATAATTGATGATATCATCACCGACGACAGCCTTGACATGGTAAACCCGGAAGACGATCTGGATCAGGACGGCGTTGATATTTCCCTTTCAACTGACGGGATCGCTATCGACGACCCGGTTAAGATCTACCTTAAGGAAATAGGCAGAGTGCCGCTTCTTACCTCCGAGGAGGAGATACAGCTAGCAGAAAAGATGTCTAGCGGCAATGAAAAGGACGCTAAAAAAGCAAGAAAAAGACTTGCAGAAGCAAACCTCAGACTTGTTGTTTCTATCGCAAAGAAATATGTGGGCAGAGGAATGAGCTTCCTTGACCTTATCCAGGAAGGCAACATGGGTCTTATCAAAGCCGTTGAAAAATTCGACTATACAAAGGGCTTCAAATTCTCCACATATGCCACATGGTGGATAAGACAGGCTATAACAAGAGCGATCGCCGATCAGGCAAGAACTATCAGAATACCTGTACACATGGTAGAAACTATCACAAAGGTAAAGAAAGTATCCTCACAGCTGCTCCACAAGAACGGTCATGATCCGTCACCTGAGGAAATAGCAAAAGAGCTTGATATGAGCGTTGAAAGAGTAAGAGAGATAATGCGTATCGCTCAGGATCCTGTTTCTCTTGAAACACCTATCGGTGAGGAGGAGGACTCACATCTTGGCGACTTTATCCCTGATGATGACGCTCCGGCTCCGGCAGAAGCCGCTTCACTTGTGCTTCTTAAAGAGCAGATAAATCAGGTGCTTTCCACTCTTACAGAGAGAGAAGAAAAGGTGCTCAGACTGCGTTTCGGTCTTGAGGACGGACGTTCAAGAACTCTTGAAGAAGTAGGTCAGCAGTTCAATGTTACCCGTGAGAGAATACGTCAGATAGAGGCAAAGGCTCTCAGAAAGCTCCGTCACCCTAACAGGAGCAACAAGGTAAGAGATTATCTTGACTAAGTTTCGGAGGAAATAAATGTTTATAACACTTGAGGCGGATTACGCAGTAAGAATAGTATCCGTTCTATGCCGCGAAAAAGACAAAATGGACGCAAAGACCATTTCCAATGACGCCTGCGTTACACTTCGATTTGCGCTGAAGATACTGAGAAAGCTTGTTGCGGCTGATATAGTGAAGTCATATAAAGGCACGCAGGGGGGCTATATCATAAATAAAGACCCTGCACAGCTTACCTTGAAAGACGTTCTTGAAGCCATAGAAGGTACATATTATTTTTCAAGATGTCTTTCCCCAGACTGCACCTGCAACAGAGGTGCAGACGGTATCTGCTGTTATCAGAAGGCTTTTAACGAGATATCTGAAATGGTAAGGAACAAGCTTGACACATATACCTTTGCGGAGCTTATCGCAAATTCTGAGGAATTTAACCGAGAGGATACTGCTAATGAAACGCAGCAAGAAATTCAAGCTTGACAAGGAAGCTATAAACAAAATAGACAACGAGTATGATGATCGTGACCTTTCAAACTACACAAATTACGAGGTCTACGAGGAAGAAAAGCCGCGTCACAGATTTCTGAAAAAGCTCGTAAAACGGCTGATAATACTGTGTGCAGTTGTGCTTGTGATAAACCTTGCGGTGCTTTTGTATACAGGCAGACTGTGGTTCAATGAGCCGAAAAAGCGTGACTATCCAATAAGAGGACCTGTTGTAACAGAGTCAATGGGCGAGATACGCTGGAAGAGTTTTGCTAAGCAGAATATCCAGACCGCCTATATAAGAGCCACCAAAGGCACTACCTTTGAGGACGGCGCTTTCCGTGACAACTGGAACGGCTCAAAGGACACTGATATATCAGTGGGAGCATATCATGTGCTTGAGCTTGATACTGACGGCACTAAGCAGGCAGAGCATTTCATAAATGCCGTGGGCGAGGATCTAAGCGGCAGGCTTATCCCTGCAGTGGAGGTAAGACTGAGAGGACTTTACAGACTTCTGCCCCCTGACTATTACGAAGCCGCAGATAACCTTGCAGACTTCTGCGACAGGATAGAAAAGCAATACGGCGTAAGACCTGTCATATACTGCACAGAACGGACGTACAAAAACATCGTTGCTTCAGACAGCAGATTTAACAAGGACAAGATATGGTATGAGAGCCTGTTTTCAAAGCCTGACGAGGATATGGATTGGACGTTTTGGACTTATACCAACCGTGTAAAATTCTCATTCTATGAAAGCGGCGAATATCTTCACATGACTGTGTTCAACGGCAGCGAAGATGATTTCAAAAAGCTTATAATATAAAAAAGCGTGTATGTTTTTTTGCATACACGCTTTTTTTCATACATAAAATTAAACAGGACAAACACTTTCATGTCCGTCCTGTCTGTTTCATAATATTACTACAAATATGTAATTACTTAGCTTCACCCTTGAGCTCTGCCATACAAGCTGCACAAATTGTCTTGCCCTTGTATTCAACGCACTCTTCACCGCTTCCGCAGAAGATACAAGTTCTCTGGAACTTCTTCAGAATAATCTTGTCATCATCTGTATAGATCTCGATAGCGTCCTTAACAGCAAGGTCATAGGTTCTTCTGAGCTCGATAGGAAGTACTATTCTTCCAAGCTCGTCAACTTTTCTTACAATTCCTGTAGATTTCATAAAATCAATCCCCTTTAAATTAATTTGAAACACAAAAATAGTATTTCATTTAACATAAATCTTATGATAAACATATTATAACAAACATAATTACATTTGTCAAGCGTTATCACCAAAATTTCACACTTATTGTCAAAGTTTTTTATATATTAACTTGATATGAATACTAATTGAAAGGAGTGTTAATTATATTAAGCGTAATAATTGTGATATTGTCCCTATCCGCCTTGTTATGCGGTTTTCTTAAAGGCGACATGACAGCAGTATCAGTGGCTTCTCTTGAAGGCTGTAACAAAGCGGTGGAGCTTGTCATATACTTGAGTGGCTCGATGTGTCTTTGGGGCGGACTTATGAAGATATGTGAAAAGGCTGGCATAACAGCGGTCATTGCCCGTATGCTATCCCCTGTCACAAGGCTACTATTCAGAGATGCCGCACACTGCCCCGAGGTCATGAATGCCGTGACAATGAACCTGACCGCAAACCTTTTAGGATTAGGCAATGCCGCCACACCCTCAGGCATAGCCGCCGTGAAAGCCATGCAGAAGCTTCCGCCTGCGGCACGAAAGAAGTGCATTTCTATGCTTGTGGTGCTTAACACAGCTTCCATTCAGCTTATTCCCTCCACCATTGCGGCAATGCGCCTTGAACACGGTGCAGTATCCCCCTTTGACGTAACGCCTGCTATCATTTTCTCCTCCCTTATCTCCGTGACCGCAGGCTGTCTTATGGTCTATGCCCTCAACCTCAGAAAGGACGAACGCCATGAATTTCGGTGACATTTTCGTGCCTGCGCTTATGGTTTTTATACTTTGCTATGGGCTTGTGAAAAAGGTGGATATAGTGAATGTGTTCTGCGAGGGTGCAACTGAAAACCTCAAAATCGCCGTGGGGCTGATACCAATGCTCATTCTGCTTATGACAGCAGTGGGAATGTTCACCTCGTCAGGTGCGGCTGATATTATAGCAAAACTGCTCCGACCTGTGACCACTTTTCTAGGCTTTCCAGAAGAGTGCATACCCCTTGCCATAGTCAGACCCATTTCAGGGAGCGGCGCACTCGCCTGCCTTGAAACCATTCTTTCAAGCGTTTCCCCTGACAGCTACAGTGGACGTGTGGCAAGCGTTTTAATGGGGTCAACGGAAACGACATTCTACACCATAGCAGTATATTTTTCAGCCATAAAACAAAAGGCTTATCCCTCGGTATTTGCGGCGGCGTGCCTTTCAGACCTTATGGGATTTGTGTTCTCTGCACTGGCTGTAAGGCTGTTTTTCTCATAAAACGCAGGAATAAATTTCACATATCGGTACATAATAGACCTATCACAAATATACGGAGGTCTTACCAATGAAAGATATGTTTTGTTTCCAGTGTCAGCAGACTGCACACAACACAGGCTGTGACGGAAAAGTAGGCGTATGCGGCAAAAAAGCCGACACAGCAGTTTATCAAGACGAGCTTATCGGTGCACTTATCGCCCTTGCAAACGCCGCAGAAAATGGCTCGTCAACTGAAAAAACAGATATGCTCATACTCAAAGGGCTTTTTACGACTATCACGAACGTGAACTTCAATAATGTCACCATAAAACAGCTCACAGAGGAGATACACATTGAGCGAAACCGCATCAACTCTCAGAAGTTTGATGACTACGACATGAAAAAACTGTGGAACGATCATGAGGATATCCGCTCGCTGAAATCACTTATCCTCTTCGGAATAAAGGGTATGGCGGCGTATGCTTATCACGCACAGGCACTTGGCAAAACTGACAGCGAGGTGACAAGCTTTTTCTACAAGGCTCTGCGTGCCATAGGCAGTGAGAACGACCCTGAAAAGCTGTTGGGGCTGGTGCTTGAAACAGGTAATGTGAACCTGAAATGTATGGCGCTTCTCGATGCCGCAAACACTGACGCATACGGAGACCCTGTCCCTACAGAAGTTCCACTGACCATTGAAAAAGGGCCTTTTATCGTCGTGAGCGGTCATGACCTGCACGATATGAAACTTCTCCTTGAGCAGACCAAAGATAAAGGAGTGAATATCTACACTCACAGTGAAATGCTCCCTGCCCATGGTTATCCAAAGCTCAAAGCCTATCCGCAACTAAAGGGCAATTTCGGCACAGGCTGGCAAAATCAGCAGTCGGAATTTCACAATATCCCTGCACCGATACTTTTCACAACAAACTGCATAATGCCTGTCCGTCAAAGCTACTGCGACAGAGTTTTCACCACCTCTATCGTGTCATATCCTGAGCTTGTGCACATTGGCGACGACAAGGATTTTACGCCTGTTATAGAAAAAGCCATTGAGTGCGGCGGCTATGATGAGGACAAAGAAATGACAGGCATGAACGGCGGTCACACAGTAACAACAGGCTTTGCACACAACGCAGTGCTGTCAAATGCCGAAAAGATAATAAGCCTTGTGAAAGAGGGCAGAATAAAGCACTTCTTCCTCATAGGCGGCTGTGACGGTGCGTCACCGAGCAGAAGTTACTATTCCGACCTTGCAAGGCTTACGCCGCCTGACAGCCTTATCCTCACTCTTGCCTGCGGAAAATACCGCATAAACGATATGGATCTTGGCACTATCGACGGCATACCAAGGATACTTGACTGCGGACAGTGCAATGACGCATACTCAGCCATAAAGATAGCCCTTGCACTCGCCGAGGCGTTCGACTGCGGAGTGAACGATCTGCCGCTGACACTTGTGCTTTCATGGTATGAGCAAAAGGCAGTGTGCATACTTCTCACCCTGCTTTCATTGGGCATAAAGAACATCTACCTCGGACCGACCCTCCCTGCATTCGTTTCAAAGGGCGTGCTTGACGTTTTGGTGGATAAGTTCCAGCTTACACCTATCAGCACACCAGAGGAAGATATAAAGAAAATACTCGGCTAAATTTTCGCAGGAGCGTGATTTTTACGTTCCTGCTGAGAGTGCTGAAAAAAAACAAGCAAGCGGGACGTCGAGGGCGCCGTCCCCTACAAATGACGTAGCTATTTTATGTAGGGGCAACCTTTGGTCGCTCGCTAACTATTGGGCTTTTCAACAAATTGGCAGGAGCGTGATAATACGTTCCTGCTTTTTTGTCGTAAAAAAATCTTCTTCATTTCTTGTATAGGAGAATAAAATATGATATAATCATATTAAAGAAAAAACAAAAAAATCGGAGGTACATAAAATGTCTGAAATAAAATGTCCCCACTGCGGAGAAGTATTCAAAGTTGATGAACAGGGCTATGCAGCTATCGTGGCACAGGTAAAAACTGCGGAGTTTGATAAAGAGCTTGACAAGCGTGTGGCTGATGAAAAAGACAAGGCTTTGAAACTTGCTAAGCTTGATTTTGACAGCAAGTATACAAAGGCTGTCAATGATAAGGATATGGAGATACAAAAGCTGAAAGCGGCTGCGGCTAACGGTGAGAGTGAAAAGACACTTGCAGTCACAAAGGCGCAGGAAAGCACAAGAGCCGAGTATGAAAAAACGCTTGAGCAGCTAAAGGAGCAGATAAGTCAAAACGAAAAGCTTATTGCACAGCTTACCGCTCAGACCAAATCTATGACCACAGAAAAAGAACTTGCCATATCAATGGCTGTGGAGAAAGCAAGATCGCAATTCAACAGTGAAAAGGATAAGCTCAGGCAGGAGATATCTCAGCGTGATATGCAGATACAGCAGCTCAATTCTGAGCATACTCTGCAAATGCAAAAGTCAGAAAATGAATATAAAGCGGAGATAACTCGTCTTGAAACAGATATCAAAAATAAGGATACTGAAAAGGCTTTGGAGCTTACCACTGCACTTTCAAAAGTGGAAAGTGAGAAAAATTCCACTATTGCAGAGCTTAATGCACAGATAAAAAGCAAGGACGAAGCTATCGCATACTACAAAGACCTAAAAAGCCGTCTGTCTACAAAAATGGTGGGCGAGAGTCTTGAACAGCACTGCATGAACGAGTTCAACAAGATAAGAGCTACCGCATTCAGAAACGCTTATTTTGACAAGGATAACGACGCAAGCTCAGGAAGCAAGGGCGACTTTATCTACCGTGAATGTGATGAAAACGGTGTGGAGATAATATCCATAATGTTTGAAATGAAAAACGAGCAGGACACCACCTCCACCAAGAAAAAGAACGAGCATTTCTTCAAAGAGCTTGACAAGGACAGACATCAGAAAAATTGCGAATACGCTGTACTTGTTTCACTTTTGGAAGGCGACAGCGAGCTTTATAACGCAGGCATCACAGATGTTTCATATGCTTATGATAAAATGTATGTAGTCAGACCTCAGTGCTTTATACCGATAATCACCATACTGAGAAATGCCGCCATGAATACCCTTTCCTATAAGGAAGAGCTTGAAAAGGTACGCAACGAGAATATCGACATCACAATGTTTGAGCAAAACATCAACACTTTCAAGGAGGGCTTTGCCCGAAACTATGAACTTGCAAGCAGACGTTTTGGGGAAGCTATCACAGAAATAGACAAGTCTATAGCACATCTCACAAAGATAAAAGAAAATCTTATTTCATCAGAAAACAATCTGCGCCTTGCTAACAAAAAGGCTGACGCTCTCACTATCAAGAGCCTTACCAAAAATAACCCTACCATGCAGAAAAAATTTGCCGAGCTTAAAGGAGAATAATTGCTGACATATGAAAGGAGTGGCAAAGCCATGAAAAAAGATATCAGAAAAGACATTTTCACAATTATCGCCGTGACTGTCGCCGCCTTTCTAATGGCGCTAAACACAAAGACCTTTGTAAACACAGGCGGTCTTTACCCAGGCGGAATGACAGGAATGTCCATACTCATACAGCGTGCAGTGAAACAGCTTGCAGGCATAATGCTTCCGTTCAGCATCATAAACATAACTCTGAACATAATCCCCGTGTATATCGGTTTCAGATTTATCGGCAAAAAGTTCACGGCTTTTTCCTGCGTGATGATACTGCTCAACAGCTTTTTCACCGACCTTATCCCCGACCACATAATCACTCAGGACGTGCTTCTCATAAGCATCTTCGGAGGAATGATAAACGGCGTTGCCATTAGCCTCTGCCTTAATCGTGGTGCAACATCAGGTGGAACGGACTTTATATCCATTTATCTTTCAGAGAAAAGCAATATGGACACCTTCAATGTTATACTTGGCTTCAATGCGGTCATATTGTGCGTTGCAGGCTTTATGTTCGGCTGGGACAAGGCACTGTATTCTATCATCTTTCAATATGCTTCAACAACCGTTTTGCATATGCTCTACAAAAAATTCCAGCAAAGCACCTTGCTTATCGTAACAAACAAGCCCAAAGAGATAGCAGACGCTATTTATGCAGTGAGCCAGCATGGCGCGACCATACTTGACGGCGAAGGGTCTTATGAACACTGCGAAAGACAGATCGTCTATTCAGTAGTATCAGCGGCACAGACCAAAAAGGTCATACACGCTGTAAAAGAAGCCGATCCGAAAGCCTTCATAAATGAAGTAAAAACACAAAAACTCTCAGGAAGATTTTATCTGCCAAAAGAGAGCTGATATAGAAGCGGACTGAAAAAGGTCCGCTTTTTATTAAAAAAAAATCTTGTTCAACCCTTGTACTTTGCGAAAAAATATGATATACTATTAATATATATAAAATCATCTGTATTTGTTTTGTTTTTTTCATTACATTTACAGAAATTATCGAAAGGGTGTGAACTATGCTTGACAGTATCGCTTATGTTATAAACGCTATTTGGGGCGTTTTTACATCAATAGGTCTTAATGACATTGTCGATATTGCTATCCTCTCCTTTCTGATATTCCACGGCATAAAGCTTATTCGCGAAACAAGGGCGCAGCAGCTCACAAAAGGTATCCTTATACTTATAGGTTGCTACCTGCTTGCAGTATTCTTTAATTTGCAAACTATCAGATTTTTGCTGAAGATCTGCTTCCAGTGGGGCTTCCTTGCTCTTATCATAATGTTTCAGCCTGAACTCAGACGTGTTCTTGAAAAGGTTGGACGAACAAGTCTGGGTGGCTTTAATTTCTTTAGCTCAAGTGACTCTGACGACAACACCGAACATTGGAAAAAAGCTATTGACGCTATATGTGATTCTGCCGCAAGTCTTTCTTCCACCAAAACAGGAGCGCTTATAATCTGTGAGAGAAAGACAAAGCTTGGGGAACAGATAGCTACAGGAACGATACTCAACTGCATACCGTCAACAGCAATATTCGGAAACATATTCTTCCCGAATACACCGCTCCATGATGGTGCTGTAATAATCAGAGACGGAATAATACTTGCGGCAGGCTGTTTCTTGCCAAGACCGCAGAAAGACGAACTTATAAACAAACAACTCGGTTCAAGACACCGTGCAGCTATCGGAATGAGCGAAAACTCTGACGCAATAGTCGTCGTGGTATCTGAGGAAACAGGCAACATCTCAGTTGCCGAAAACGGAGAGCTTACCAGAGGATATTCAAAGGACTCTCTGAAAAGACTTCTGGACAATCGTCTTTTGCCTGAAAAGGACGCTAATTCCATTAGAGAAAATTCTTTTGCAGGAAGGGTGATTTCAAAATGGAAAAAGTAAAAAAGGCTAAAAAAGAAAATCGCCATGGTGCAGACTTTGGTCTGAGAATACTTTCCATAATCATTGCTGTAATAATATGGTTCGCCCTTTCTATCACTCAGTATCCTACAATAAACAAGACTATAACAAACGTTCCTGTTGTGTTCTCACTTGACGGAACGCAGGCAAAAGAAAAAGGACTTTCCGCACTCAACTATAAGGATATCTCCGTAGACGTTGAGATAAAGGGCATGAACTATGAGATAGGCAGCTATACTGCCGCAGATCTTGTGGCAACTGTCAATCTTGATGACGTAACAAAAGAGGGTACCTACGACCTTGACATTGATGTCAAGTCATCACATTCCACCGACAAGGTAACTGTAGTTTCTGTCAACCCTGACACTGTTTCTGTGGAGTTTGACAGACTTACCACAAAGACTATCCCACTCACCGCAGAAGCCCCGCTCATAAGCGCTGAGGAGGGCTATATCCTTAAAGAAACTACCACATCACCAAGCGAGATAACAGTTGAAGGTCCGAAAAATGACCTTGACAACATAAGCAAAGCGGTGGCACAGATCTCAAAATCAAAGAAAATATCCGAGGACACGACTATCAACACACAGGATATCGTATTCTATGACGATGACGACAACGTTGTTGATCCATCTAAAATAGAAGTCAAGGATACAAAGTCTGTTGACGTGAATTTTGTTATCTACAAGAAAAAGACAGCAAAGCTAAAGGTAGATATCTCTAATTGTACGGATAATTTTGATGTCAGCTCACTGCCACTGAAGCTTTCCGAGGAAGAGATATCTGTGGTATCGCCAAATCTTGACGACTCAGATACAGAAACGCTCACTATCGGCTCCATAAAACTTTCAGAGATAAACCTTGCAAAAGTGTTCAGCTTCAAGATCCCTCTCAACTCAGGTGAGATCAATATGAATGGCGATGAAAACGTTCGTGTATCCTTTGACTCAGAGGGATACACCTCGAAGGAGTTCACCATAACATCAGACCATATCATCGCAACGGGCAAGCCGTCAGGCAAGTCCACTGAGATAGAAACAAAAAAGCTCACAAACGTCAAGGTCTACGGTCCTGAAGATGTGATAAACAATCTTAAAGACAGCGACTTATACGCTGAGGTCAATCTCAGCGACATAATTGACTCTGGTTCTTATGCTCGAGAGGCTATAATCTATTCACCGACCTACAACAACGTTTGGGGTTTCGGCAAAAACGAGATACAGATAGTTGTTTCAGACTAATAGAATTTTATCGGGACGATATATTCGTCCCGATTTTTCGGTAAAAACGCAGGAGGATATATGCCAATAATAGTAAATCAAATAAGCTCCCCCCTTAACGCAACAGAGCAGGAAGTTATCTCCACCGCTCTGAAAAAGCTAGGCAGTGCCTCAAAGCACGCCATAGACTGCGAGATACACAAAAGCTCTCTTGATGCACGAAAGCGCAACGACATTCACTTTGTCCACTCAGTTTTCGTGACACTTGACAGTGCCGACCTTGAAAAGAATCTTTGTGAGAAGAATACTTCCCTGACCTATGTTGAGCGCAGTGTTTACAAGCCTGTCATATCCACAGAAAAAGCAGAGGGCAAAGTTGTCATTGCAGGTTTTGGACCAGCAGGAATGTTCGCAGGGCTTGCCCTTGCCGAGCAGGGATATAGACCGATTATTTTAGAGCGTGGCAGCTCAATGGATAAACGTACTGCATCGGTACAGAAATTCTGGCTCACAGGCGAGCTTGACACCAATTGCAACGTGCAATTCGGTGAAGGTGGTGCAGGCACATTTTCTGACGGCAAGCTCACCACACGAATAAAAGACCCTCTTTGCAGATATGTTCTTGAACGCTTCGTGGATTTCGGTGCGCCGAAAGAGATCCTCACAAAAGCTAAACCGCATATCGGCACTGACAATCTGCGAAATATCGTCACGGCTATCCGAAAAAGGATAATAGAGCTTGGGGGCGAGGTAAGATTTGACACTGCCCTCACTGATCTGGCTATCGCTAACGGCAAAGTGCAGACTATATCAGCAGGTGAAAAGGACGAAAAAGTGTCTGCCGTTATACTTGCTATTGGTCATTCCGCAAGGGATACTTTTGAGCTTTTGCAGTGCAAAAACATCTTCCTAGAGCCTAAGCCGTTCTCTGTTGGCGCAAGAATAGAACATAAGCAGGCGGCTGTTGACGAAAGCTTATACGGTGACCATGCAGGCAATCCACTGCTTCCAAAGGGTGAATATCAGCTTTCATGGCGTGATAAAAACGGCAGAGGTGTTTACACTTTTTGTATGTGTCCGGGCGGTACAGTTGTACCGTCAGCTTCCGAAAGCGGAGGCACTGTCACAAATGGCATGAGCGAGTTTGCCCGTGACGGTGAAAACGCAAACGCCGCAGTTGTCGTGGCCGTTACCCCTGACGACTTTGGTCACTGCCCGCTTGACGGAGTGGCTTTCGCACGGTCTATAGAGCAAAAAACTTATACTCTCACAGGCTCATATAAAGGCGCAGGCACGACAGTTGGCGGATTTCTTGATGGCAAGCCTGAAATAGCAGGCACAGTTTCACCCACCTACGCACTTGGCTGTAAGGCGACAGAGCTTCGTGATGTATTCCCTAAATTCGTGACTGATATGCTGGAGGGTGGCTTGCAGAATTTCTCACGAAAAATGAAATGCTTCGGCGATAAAGGTGCAATGCTCACCGCGCCTGAAACCCGTACCAGCTCCCCTGTTCGCATTACACGAAACGCAGATATGGTATCTCTCTCAGTGGAAAATCTCTATCCCTGCGGCGAGGGTGCAGGCTATGCAGGAGGCATAATGTCCGCCGCCGTTGACGGTCTTAAAGCCGCAATGCAGATAATGTCAAGACAAGCTCCTTACGATAAATAACAAAGACAAAGGTTGTATACTGTACACTTTTTTGTACAGTATACAACCTTTTTACTTTGTAGGGGACGGCGCCCCCGACGTCCCGTTTGCATTATTTGTCACCCAATAAACCAAAAAGGGACGGCAAAACCGTCCCTTAAATTATGTCTGAAATTAAAGCTCAACAGGCTCGAATCTGATACGGATATCAGGAAGCTTCTTGATCTCTGTGTAGCTGTTCATAAGTCCGTCCTCAATAGAAAGATCGTTCTCACCGCTTGCAGGAGGAGCAAAAAGTCTGAGAGTCAGATCAGCCTCACCCTCCAGCGGCTTCTCAAAGAAAGCTGCCATAAGGTCGATCGTCTTTGCCTCAGGTGACTTGTAGAACCACTTGCCGTTTATCTCCATCATGATGTTTGAATCATCATCAAATGTAACCTCGCAGAAGTGTGGATTCTTTTCAAAGTGGAGAGGGATCTCCAGACCCTCAGCGTCCTCAGAACCGCCCCAACGAAGCGTGCATGGCAGTGTAACCTCGTCGCCTCTTGTCATTGCAGGCTTGAAGAAATCATCGTGGATAATCTCCTTGTATGTCTTCATAACAGGCTGCTCGATACCACAGTCAGCATAGTTAGGGTCCTGAATTTCAAGACCAAGGCGACCTCTGTCTCTGAACTGATAGAAAGTAAATCCTGAGAACCAATTCTCACCGTCAGCCTTGAGCATATCGCAGAATTCCTTTACCATTGCTGCCTGATCGTATGGACCTGTAACATCACCGTCAGCGTTGAACTCGCTCATTACCATTGGCTTTGTAACGCCGCCGTTTATCTCCTTGAATCTCTCAAAAGAACGCTTTGTCATATTGTATATGTCCTTGACCTTGCTTCTGCTGTGGCTTGTGCCGCCTCTTTCAGCAACGTCATAAGGCCAACCCCAGTGAAGAGCCATGTACTTGTCAACAGACCAGATGTCTGTCTCCTTGACAGCCTGTGAAAACTCTGCTTCCTTTTCTATCTCTTTCTTGTTAAGATCTTCAATGCCACCGATACAAAGAATAGTAGAAACGTTTGGTGCATGCTCTTTAAGTATCTTATTGAAACGGCAGTAGAAATCAGCAACTTCCTGATAAGTGCATCTCTTGTTGAATGAGAACCAGTTGCCTGTAGCTTCATGGTTTATTCTAAGAAGAAGTCTGCCGAAAGGTCTAAGGTCATTTGCGATAGCGATAAGCTGTTCGTCTGAAACGTGTGGGTCAACTGTGAGTGTGAGTGTAACGTCCTGTCCATGACGTCTTACATCTCTCATGAAGGTAAAAGGCTCGCCCTCTGTGTTGCCCTCAAGACCGCCCTTGTATGTGAAATAATCGTCATATGGATAATCCCATGCAAAAGAAATATCTTCGTCTTTCATTACCTCAGAAATTCTTCCGGGGAACTCCTTATCCAACGGATAGTAGCAGTACATAAGGCTTATGCTTCTGTGTGGTCTGCCCATTTTGTTAAGAATGTAATCCTGATTTACATACTCTCCACGCTCAGAGCCGTCGCCCAAATCAACAGCACATTTTGCCTTACCCATATGCAATGAATAGATCTTGTATTCGCTCATAAAATTTCCTCCTATTTTAAAGACAGGACTTTCCTGCCTATTCTGTTACTAAAAAATTCGTTAATATCGTCCAACACCCTTGCAAGCTCAACCCTCGGCTCAACGCACATAAAAGCTAAGCACTGCCGGAATTTTTTCACACATTGACTTGGTTTTAAGTTTACCACAATAGGCTCATAAAGTCAAGAACTGTGGCTCGGCTAACGTTATTAATGTAATTTACAATATAAGCCGTCATGCCTAATATAATAAATTCATGTTTCATATTCTTATATTAAGTATAAAATCTTCTGATTTTAAGCCTTGGCTCATACAAAAACAATGTTAAAATCTTTATGTTCTAAAGAGTAGTATAGCAGAGCTTAATACAAATTTATAGTGAAATAAACAAATAAACAATGAATTTTCAGTGAATATAAAAAGCGAACAGGCATCCACCCGTTCGCTTTAATTGATATGATTAATTTACATCTCCGAGCTTGTGTCTGCACTGTCGACCGCACTCTCAGAAACCTCAGAACTATCCGCACTGCCTGCAAAAGCATTGCTATTTTTATTCTCTCCGTAGGTAGACATATACACCTTTGTGAATTGTATGTCCTCCCTAGGCTTCAGCGTCTCAGAATCAGCCACATCAGCACCGCATATCTCGTCATAAATATCCAAGCCATCATATACCTGACCGAAAACAGTATACTGCTGAGAGAAATTCAGCACACCGCCATATTTCTCAAAAGCATCGGTGATATCCTCAGGGATATTGTTGCTGTCTGCAAGCTTGCTGTCAAGCTCCGCCTGCTCCTCCTTGGTAAGGTCATAGTTATCAACAAAAAGAAGATAGCTGTTTGAAACCTTCTTCTTGCTGAACAAGTGACCTTGCTCCTGCGTGTATGCACAAAGCGCACCTTTTAAAGGCCACAGGTTTTTTGAATACTCCGCCTCGATAGTGGTAGTGTCAGTGTCAGAAGTTGTCTGACCGTCAGCCTGCTTTGTTCCGCCTATAAAATACACACCGTCCTGCACCATGCTCACATAAGTGCCGTCATAATAGCCCTTTTCAACAAGTCCAGTGAAAAACTTGCAATAGTTCGGTGCTTCATCAGGGAAAAGCACAGCCTTGAAAGTTCCCTTGTTTGTTTCAAAAACCACCACAGGGCTGTCATCGGCAGGTTCGTCCATCTGTATCACCTTTGCGTCAGTATAGTCTATATCGTTCTTGCTGCTGCCGGTGCAGGCGTAAAAGAGAACAAAGATTATAACAAAGCAAATTGCTATAAGTGAAAACTGAAAATACGTCTGAAACTGTTTTCTGCGGTATGGACCCAGATCCTGTTTATTTTTGCTCATTTAACGCTCCTTTACTTTTTCTTTATCTTTGTGCCCTGTCTTGTTTCCTCAACGATATAGCCAAGCTCGCCTATCTTATCTCTCAGCTCGTCAGCCTTAGCAAAGTCCTTTGCCTTTCTTGCAGCCTTACGCTCCTCAACAAGCACCTTGACCTCCTCAGGGATATCCTCTTCACCGTCAGCACTGAGCTTCTTTGCAGCTTCTATCAGACCAAGTGAAAGCACCTTGTCAAAATCCTCGATAAGGGCAAGCTTTGTTTCATTGTTAGTGTCAGCTTTAAGAACGTCATACAGAACAGTGATAGCATTTGAAGTGTTTATATCGTCATCAAGTGCCGCCTTGAAGCTACCCTTGAACTTCTCAAAATCCTCAAGCTCCACCACCTCGTCAGGCTTCTTGTCAGCCATAAGCTGTGCTATCCTTGCAGTGAGCTTGTTGTATGCTGTCTTTGCATTGTCAAGGTTCTCATATGTGAAAACAAGTGACTTTCTGTAGTGTGACTGCAAGCAGAAAAATCTGTATACCAGTGGGTCATAGCCCTTTGACTCCAGCAGTGAAACAGTAAGGAACTCGCCCTTTGACTTTGACATCTTTCCGCTGTTTGTGTTAAGGTGCAGGATATGGAACCAGTAGTTGCACCACTTGTGACCAAGATAAGCCTCAGACTGTGCTATCTCGTTTGTGTGGTGTGGGAAAGCGTTGTCGATACCACCGCAGTGAATGTCAAGTCTTTCGCCAAGATGTTTCATTGAAATGCAAGAGCACTCGATATGCCAGCCAGGATAGCCCACACCCCAAGGGGAATCCCACTTAAGCTCCTGATCATCGAACTTAGACTTTGTGAACCACAGTACAAAGTCAGCCTTGTTGCGCTTGTTTGTGTCCTCCTCAACGCCATCACGAACGCCGACCTCAAGATCTTCCTCATTAAAGTTGTGGAAAACATAATACTCCTTCAGCTTTGAAGTATCAAAATAAATGTTTCCACCTGCCTCATAAGCATAGCCCTTGTCCATAAGAGCAGATATCACCTTGATAAAATCACCAATACAGCCCGTTGCAGGTTCAACAACGTCAGGCCTTTTGATATTTAGCTTCTTGCAGTCCTCAAAGAAAGCGTCAGTGTAGAATTTTGCGATCTCCATAACAGTCTTATGCTCACGCTTTGCGCCCTTGAGCATTTTATCATCGCCTGTATCGCCGTCAGAAGTAAGATGACCAACGTCAGTGATGTTCATTACTCTCTTTACGTCATAACCGTCATAGCGGAGATACTTTTCCAAAACGTCCTCCATTATATAGCTTCTCAGATTGCCGATATGGGCATAGTGATAAACTGTAGGACCGCAGGTATACATTGACACCTTGCCCGGCTCGTTTGGTACAAATTTTTCTATCTTGTGAGTAAGCGTGTTATAAATGTTCATTTATCTTTACCTCTTTCCTTATATTTTACTGTTCTTTCTTTCCGATCTTTTCAAGCTCAGCCACTCTCTTTTCCAGCTTAGCTATCTGTATTCTTGTCTGGCAAAGCTCCTGAGCCACAGGATCAGGGATATGCACCTGATCGAGGTCGCAGGTGCGTTTGCCGTTCTGCTTGACTATCCTTGCAGGCACGCCCACAGCCGTTGAGTTTGCAGGCACAGGCTCAAGAACTACCGCATTTGCGGCTATCTTTGCATTGTCCCCCACAGTAAATGGTCCAAGCACCTTTGCACCGCAGCCTACCATAACATTGTTTCCAAGGGTCGGGTGTCTTTTACCGTGGTCTTTACCTGTTCCGCCAAGGGTACAGCCCTGATACAGCAGGCAGTAATCGCCTATCTCAGCGGTCTCACCTATAACAACACCCGAGCCGTGGTCGATAAGCAGACCCTTGCCTATCTTAGCACCTGGGTGTATCTCGATACCTGTCAACATTCTTGCAAACTGCGAAATACATCTTGCGATGACCTTGTGCTTGTGAACATAGAACCAGTGCGACACCCTATAAAAAGCCACAGCGTGAAGCCCCGAATATGTGAGGATCTCCAGCGTGCTAGTTGCCGCAGGATCTCTGTCCTTTATAGTCTGAATATCATGCTTTATGTTTTCCAAAATCGTCATATCTATCTCTCCCTTTCTAAGAAAAAACCTCCGGAATGGCGTTTCACCACTCCGGAGGCAGATTATGATCTACGGTCCCACTCCGATTTCCTGTACAAAATTTTGTACAGCTCAATATCTTTAACGCAGACCCTACGAAGAGGAATACTAAGCTTTCGCCGTTGTTCGCTCCCTGCTGTCAGCCGCACTTCACTGAAAGTCCTTGAAGCCTTGCACCAAACGGCTCCTCTCTGAAAATTACCTCACAGCTACTCTTGCTGATACGCATTTATATATTAAGTTATCATATGCCGCAACACGTCGGCAGGCCACATTATTTGCCCGAATCTATATACTTCCAGTATCCCTTGAGATAAACTGCGCCAGAAATGACTGTCAGCACAACAGCTATCCAAATGAGTATCTCGTTTACAAGGAATATCGGTGTTCCCCAAGTGAAATCAGGGCTTCCTTTTTCCGCAGGATTAACGATCTGCAAAACCATTATAGCAATAAGTGCCACCATTGTGAAAGCCGTTTTCAGCTTACCCCATATTCCTGCAGCGACCACAACGCCCTCGCTTGCCACAACAAGTCTAAGACCCGTTACCATAAACTCTCTTGCAAGTATCAGTACCACCGCAACAGGGTCTATCCAACGTTCAAATGTGAAGCAGATAAGCGCCGTCATAACAAGAAGCTTGTCTGCAAGCGGGTCAAGAAACTTTCCGAAAGTTGTAACAAGATTGTGCTTTCTTGCTATCTTGCCGTCAAACCAGTCTGTAATTGAAGCCGCAGCGAACACGATAAGCGCAAACACCATGTGATGCGGTATCTTGAAAAGCAGCACGAACAGCAGAAAAAACGGTATCAATATTACTCTAAGCACTGTAAGTTTATTTGGCAGGTTCATATCAAGTTCCTTTCATCTACATTTTTGAGCCGATAAGGTCATAATCCATAGTATCGTCAATTTTTACCTTGACATACTCGCCGACCCTAACTTTATCCTCGCTCAGGAAGAATATCTTTCCGTCTATCTCAGGTGCGTCCGCCTGACTTCTGCCGTAGTAACACTCGGCATATCTGTCAAAGCCCTCGCAAACCACCTCGACTTCGCTGTCGAGAGCAGCCTCGTTAAGGCTGTCGGAAATAATCATCTGTTCTTCCATTATTATCTCCGCTCTGCGCTCTCTGTCCTTTAAAGGCACCTGATCTTCAAACTTCTCCGCAGGCGTACCCTCCTCAGGCGAGTAAGCAAAACAGCCGAGCCTTTCAAAGCGAATTTCCTTTACAAACTCGCAAAGCTCCTCGAACTGTTCCTTAGTTTCCCCTGGGAAGCCTGTGATAAGAGTAGTCCTCAGCGTAACGTTCGGTATCTTTTCTCTTATCTTCTTTATAAGCGCCGTAAGGGTCTCTCTGTCCCCATGGCGGTTCATTCTTTTAAGTATGGTCTTGTCGCAGTGCTGTATAGGCATATCAAGATACTTTACAAGCTTGTCCTCTTTAGCGATAACGTCCAGCAATTCATCCGTTATCCTCTCTGGATAGCAATAAAGCGTTCTTATCCACTTGAAGCCGTCTATCTCACAAAGAGCCGTGAGCAATTCAGGGAGCATAGACTTGCCGTATATATCCTCGCCATAGCGTGTTGTATCCTGCGCCACAACTACAAGCTCCGTCACGCCGTTCTCAGCCAGCCATCTGGCTTCCTTGACGATATCCTCCATGCGTCTGCTTCTGTATTTTCCTCTTATAGACGGGATAGCGCAGTAAGTGCAGTTGTTGCTGCAACCCTCGGCTATCTTTATATACGCATAGAAAGGCTCAGTAGAAATAATTCTTCCGCCCTCCATTGAAAGCTCAGTTTTTGCGCCATAAGAACAGACCGCCTGCTTATCCAGCAGTATCTCTCTTATAATATCGCAAATTTTTCCGTTAGAGCCTATTCCCACAACAGCGTCAAGCTCAGGGATCTCCTTTTTCATTTCGTCACGGTATCTTTCAGCAAGACAGCCCGTAGCTATTACCGCCTTTATCCTGCCCTCCTGCTTGAGAGTACAGAACTCAAGTATAGTGTCTATAGCCTCCTGTTTAGCCGACTCGATAAATCCACAGGTATTTATAATGACCACATCAGAAAGGGCTGCGTCAGAAACTATCTGAAAACCCTCTTTGCGCAGATCATAGAGCATATGCTCAGCGTCCACCTGATTTTTAGGACATCCGAGAGAAACCATTCCCACTCTAGTTGCCATGAAAAAATCTCCAATCCTACACCGCCAACGGACGGCATAAAGTATCACAATAATCTATCTTATTATCTCACTTTTACACAGTTTTGTCAAGCCCTTTTAGTCACTATTGTATGACAAAAATCAAAATATTTATGAAATTTCCACAAAGTCCGCAGCCTACAGTCAACCCGTCCTGATTTAGTAAAAATATGTTGAAGTCAGGCAGAATATGTGATATAATATGCTTGTCGGTCTTCTCCGTCAGGGAGGAGGTGGAAACTGTGATATACATAATCGATCTCGTGCTTTCTGTCGTGGGTAGTGTGGTTGGTAACCTAATTACCAAGTGGTTTGGCAGAAAGAAATAGTACCGACAAGCCCGAAGAGAAACCCCCGAAAGCTGCAACTTTCGGGGGTTTCATTTGTGTGTCACTGTGAACACAATCAATCTCGTGGTTACCTATATTATACACCACGCAATTTATTTTGTCAAGCACTTTTGCGCCGTCAGTTTTTCTTCTCTGTAGTGCTACAATAGATATTGGACAAAATTAAGAAAAAAGAAAAGAGAGAT